>JADGOC010000009.1 GCA_017883165.1 Acidobacteriota bacterium | reverse complement strand
TTCTTCTTCGCATCCTGCGCCTTCTGCGCTTTGTCCAGCAGCCGCCGAGCTGCGCATGCGCCGGCGCCGGCAGGCCGGCGATCACGCCGGCGATCACGACCGTCAGTAATGTTGTTTTCATGCTCGCGCCTCATCCTTCATACGGCCGACGACTTCGAAGATCGCCACCGGTTGGGTCTTGCCTTTGACGACAACGTCGCCGAGCGGCTTCAGCTCGAACCGGCCGGTCAGCCGCGCGCGCGTCGCGTCGCTGATGATGATCCGAGTGCCGTATTGTTTGTTGAGCGATTCGAGCCGCGACCCGAGGTTCACCGCGTCGCCGATGACGGTGTAGCTCATGATCTGATCCGAGCCGATGTTCCCCGCGATCATCGGCCCGGTGTTGATGCCGATCCCGATGTCGAGCGCCGGCCGTCCCTCCGCCTGCCACCGCTGGTTCAACGTCTCCAGCTCGGCAATCATGTCGAGCGCCGCCTGGACGGCATGGTCGGCGTGTTGCAGATCGTCGAGCGGCGCGCTGAAGAGCGCCATCACCATGTCGCCGACGAACTTATCGACCGTCCCACCGTAGTGAAACACGACCTGCACCATCCGGGTGAAGTACTCGTTGAGCATCTGGACGATGGCTTCCGGCTGCCCGCTCTCCGACACGGTCGTGAAACCACGAATGTCCGAGAAGAGCACGGTCATCTCGCGCCGCTGGCCGCCAAGCCGCGCGAGCGCGGGGTTGTCGACGAGCTGCGCGTACACGTCTTTCGACACGTACTGGCCGAAGAGCTTCTTCATCTTCCGCTTCTCGCGCCCTTCGACGAAGTACTGATACGCGACGCCGCCAAACAGCGCGAACGAGCCGGCGAGCACCGGCTGCGACACGTTCAGCCACCAGCCCGCCGCGAATAATCGCGTCGCCATCCATCCGAATAGCGCGAACGCCGCGAGCGTGATCCCGGACGCCCACCACGCCGGCAGGAGCGTCGCCACGACGCCTATGGCGACGGCGCCGGCCACAACCGATGCGACGCGGACGCCGCCTGGCGCCTGGCGCAGAAAACGATTCGACAGCAGATCGTCGGCGACGGCCGCGTGCACCTGGATCCCCGGCATCTTCGCGCCGGCAAACGGCGTCTCGAACACGTCGCTGAGCCCAGTGGCCGTGGCACCGACGAATACGATCTTGCCGCGGAACACCGATGGATCGACGTTCGGCTTCACGCCGGCGAGAATCTGCTCCTCCGAGTACTCGAGGTCGTAAAACGAGTAGCTCGGATAAGGACGATGCTTCAGGTCGTCGAGCAGCGCGGGCCCGCGGAAATCGACGAGCGCCCAGAGATAGCTGTCCGCGCCGGCCGCCGTCTTCACACGCCTCCGCTCGAGCGGAACGATGCGATCGCCGATCGTCAGGACGTCGCCGTCCAGCGCAACGCCGCCCGCGGGAATGCCCGCGACGCGCATGGCGGCGGCGAGACCGAGCGACGGGACGACGCGGCCGCCCGAGCGCACGAACGGCACGGTGTGCCGGATCGGACCGTCCGGGTCGAGGATGAACAGGTTGTGACCGAGGCCGACGCCCGCCGCGGCGAGCGCGGCGAACGGCGGAAACACGACTCGGCGCTCCACGATGCCGGGACGATCGAGATGGTAGCCGGCATCAGGGATCGCCGAAACGCTGTTGTCGAGCAGCGTCCCTTCGAACGTCGCGTCCGCCAGGAGCATGACATTGCCCGCCGCCTTTACCGATTTCACCAGCTCGTCGTCGGACTCCGCTCCCGACTCGGTGGAGTCGCCGAAATCAAACCCCTTCCGGGTGTCGGCTTCGGCAAAGTCGATGTCGTAGGCGACGAGCTTCGCGTGCGCGGCCGCGAGGTAATCGACGAGCATCGAATGCACGACGCGCGGCCACGGCCAGCGTCCGGCGAACTTCTGGAGATTTCGGAGGGAATACTCGTCGATTTCGACGAGCGCGATGTCCTGGCGTGCGGTCTCGGGACGCGCCGTGTGCGCGAGCCGCCAGTCGTAGGTAATGAGCTCGGCGCGCTGCAGCGGGGTCGAGCCGATGCCGCCCGCCGCTCTGATCAGCAGCAGATCCGCGGCGAGAACCGCCGCGCCCGCGCCCAGCCCGATCAGGATGCCCGTAACCGCTTTTCGCACGATGCGCGTCCAGCGTAGCCTGTGGCGCACACCAGGTTCAAGCGATCAGCGGCCGACGGCGAAGATGTGCGCCCCTCCCCGCTCGAGCCGCACGTACAAACCACCGTCGGTGTCGAGCGTGACGCGCGGCCAGGAATACCGCTGGCCGTCGAGCAGATCCTCAAAAGTCAGCGTCTCGCCGTCCGCGGGGAGATCGCCCGCCAGGGCGACGCGTCCCTGCGCGGGGCCGTCTCCCAGGTTCACCACGACGATGCGCAGCGCCGTGCCCGCGTGATCGTCGTGCCATCGCCATGCCACGACATTCTCGTGGCTGTCGTCGCCGGCCGGCGAAATGTGGAGCAGCCGCCATTCGCCATCATGAAACGGCGCTGAATCGACGATGGCCAGCAGGCGACGATAAAACGCCAGCAGCCCCTCGTCCACGGGCTCGTCGGGCATGACGCCAAGCTGCACGGGCAGCCGCGCCCGTCGTCCTTCGAACTGGCCGTCGTGATAGAAGCGCAGCCCTTGCAGCGTACTAACAGCGACCGCCGCCGCCCTGACGCGATCGCCGAACGCGACGACGCTCCGCGGCTCGTCATGATTCTCGATGAACCGCGCCGACCGCCGCTGAAACGCATCGTCGGCGACGAGGTGGGCCCGCACGTCACGTGCCGCCTCGTGGACGAGACGATCGTACAAGCGCTTGTCGTACGTGAAATCGAGCCCGAGCTGCTGCAGCCGCGACTCGAGATCCCAGTACACCTCGGCGATCAGCGTGAACCCCGGCACGGCCGCGCGAGCATCCGACCAGAACTCGGTGGCCGGCGCCGGCGCATGGACCAGCGATCCCCACGTGCGGCCGAACACGTCCGTCAGCGCCAGCATCGCCATGTCGCAGCGTGCGCCGTCGGCATGCTGGGCAATCGTGCGGAGCTCGCCGATGATCGCGGCGCGCGTGTCGTCGTTGAAGTGGTCCAGCTGCGCGACGTCGGTCCACGGCGGAAAGTACGGGTCGCGGCCGCAGGCGACGAACCGCCGTTCGCCCGACGGCAAGGCGACCATCCGAAACGCGGACGGATCGCGGCCGGCGACGTCAGCCGGCGCGCTGACGTAGCGCGCCGGCTGATCGTGCATCCATCTATGATCGAAGCCGGTGTGGTTTGGAATGAAGTCGACGACGAGCTGCATCCCACGTGCGTGCAGTTTCTCACGCACGGCGTCGACGTCGGCCCACGAGCCGATGCGCGGGTCGGGTTCGTAGGCGGCGATGGAGTATGCGGAGCCGACGACATCCGACATCTGCCATCGCGGCCGAGCGCGATCGTACTCCGGAAACATCAGCGCGTTCGACCGCGCGATCTCGCGGCCAAGCGGGCTGCGGCGCCAGATACCCATCAGATAGACGAGATCGATCCCGAGCGCGGCGAGCGCGTCCCATTGCGCGTCGGGGACGCCGCCAAGGGTCAGCGATCGGCCGTGGCGACGCGAGAGGGCGTCCAGCCAAGGCCAGGTGTTGATTTCGTAGAGGTGGGGATGGGGGCGCAAGCGCCTATGCGGCGCGCCGCACGTCGTCTTCGACCATTCCATCGCGGATGTGGATGGTGCGATAGGCAAATGCCGCGACGTCGGGTTCGTGCGTGACGAGGACAATCGTGTTGCCGCTCTTGTGGAGCCGCTCGAACAGCCCCATGATTTCGGCGCCGGTCTTCGAGTCGAGGTTGCCGGTCGGCTCGTCGGCGAGAAGAATCGACGGGTTGTTGACGAGCGCGCGCGCCACGGCGACGCGCTGGCGCTGGCCGCCGGACAGCTCGTTGGGCCGATGGGTAATGCGATCGCCGAGCTCGACCTTCTGCAGCGCCTGCTTGGCACGTTCCTGACGGTCCTTGGCCGGCACGCCCGCATAAACGAGCGGCAGCTCGACGTTGTGCAGCGCGGTCGCGCGCGGCAGCAGGTTGAACGTCTGAAAGACGAAGCCGATCTCTTCGTTGCGGATCCGCGCGAGCTCGTTGTCGTTCATCTGGCTCACCTGCTTGCCGTTGAGCAGATACGACCCCTTGCTCGGCGTATCGAGGCAGCCGATGAGATTCATCAGCGTCGACTTGCCCGAGCCGGACGGCCCCATGATCGCGACGTATTCGCCGGGGTCGATGGAAATCGAGACGCCGCGCAGCGCATGGATCTCTTCCGCGCCCATGACGTAGGTCTTCCAGAGGTCGACGGTTTCAATCAGAGCCATAGTTGGAGCCGTAAGACTGAGACGAGCGGACCCGCCCGAGGGTTCCCTTAAGCTTACGTGCCGCTACGCAGCCGCGCCAGCAGATTCTTGACGACCGCCGGCGCGTCCACGGGAATATGCGCATCCCAGACGCGCGTGTCGACGGGAATGACGGTCACCTTCGCGCCCGGCGCCCGTGCCTTGCGCCGCTGCGCGGAGATCGCATCTTCCAGCTCGCGGCGCGGCGCCATCGCCGTCCCCATCAGAAAGACGCAGACTTCCTCATCCGACGGCGTGTTCAGCTTGCCGATCTGCGTCCAGGTGTCGCCCACCGCGGCGGCGTCCACGCGCGAGACGAATCGTCCCAGCAGCCGCGGACCCTTGCCGCGGCTGAAAAGCTTGGCCTTCGGCACGAACGCGAGGTCGAATCCGCGAGCCGGCGATTCATCGTACGCCTTGCCCATGGCCAGGGCGAAGGCCTGGCGGAACCGGCTGAGCGTCGCCTTGCGGACATACTCGTCGCGGGTCGCGCGCTCCTCCGAAAACCATTCGCCCTTCGGCGCGCCGGGCTTGGACGCGCCTGGTTCGGGCGGCGCCTCTGGCGCCGGTGCGGTCTGTGATGCCGGCGCCTTGGATTCGGCCGCCGGTGGCGCCGTCGCCGCGCCCGACGCGTACGCGCGGTCGTAGTCAGCGCGGCGTCCTTCGTCGGAGAGAATGCGGTACGCCTCGGTCAGCTCGGCGGCGCGGTCGGCCGCCATCGCCTGGAATTCCTTGCCGAGGTGCTGAACCTTGTCGGGGTGATAGCGTGCGATTTGCAGCCGGAACGCGCGTTTGACCTCGTCCTGCGGCGCGGTCGGCGCAATCTCGAGCAGCCTGTAGTAGTCCTTCAATTACTTCTTGAACTCCGCCACGTTGCCGGGCGGCAGCTCGCGCCGCTCTGGTTGATCGTGCCCCTCACGATCGCGCAGACGCTTGGGACTCTTCTTCGGCTCGGTGGTGCGCGCGCAGTACGGACAGAAATTCCATCCCGGCTGCAGCGCGCGGCCGCAGTGCGGACACCCGCCGCTCAGACGCTTGCCGCACTGCGGACACGCGAGAAAATCGACGCCGACCGCCGACCCGCACCCCGCGCAGAGCGTCCGCATCTCGCGCACTTCGGTGACCACGCGCAGCAGCTCTTCCGGCGTCGTCACGCCGCTCTTCACCTTCGACAGCCCGTCCTCGCCCAGGCTGATCATGCCGCTCGACAACGCCCCCTCGCGGATCTGGTCTTCGGGCGCGCGCGCCGAAATCAGCCGCCGCAGCTTGTCGGAGACGCGCATCACTTCGTAGATGCCGATGCGCCCGCGATAGCCGGTGTGGTTGCATTGATCGCAGCCGACCGATTTGTAGAACGGAATCGCCGACGCGTCGGCGTCCGCGATGTTCAACGACCGCAACGTGTCGGCCGGCGGCGTGTACTGGCGCCGGCAATGGATGCACAGCCGCCGCACGAGGCGCTGCGCCACGACACCGATGAGCGCCGAGGCGATGACGTACGGCTCCGTGCCGATGTCCATCAGGCGCGTCACGACCGACGGCGCGTTGTCCGTGTGCAGCGTCGAGAGCACGAGATGCCCCGTCTGCGCCGCCTGCATCGCGATCTTCGCCGTCTCCGCGTCGCGGATTTCGCCGAGCAGAATGACGTCGGGATCCTGCCGCAGAATCGACCGCAGCGCGCTCGCGAAGGTCAGCTTGATCTTCTCGTTGATCTGCGTCTGATTGACGCCCGGGATCTGGTACTCGACCGGATCCTCGATCGTGATGATGTTGGTCTTCTCCGACTGCACCGCCTTCAGCGCCGAGCTCAGCGTCGTCGTCTTGCCGCTGCCCGTCGGGCCGACGACGAGAATCATGCCGTGCTGATGGCGGAGGAAATCGCGGACCTCCTCGAGCGCCGTCGCCGACATCCCGATCTCCTCGAGCGACGGAACACCCTTGCGGTGATCGAGCACGCGCATGACGACTTTTTCGCCGAAGAGCGTGCGGAGCGTCGACACGCGAAAGTCGACCTCGGTACCGTCGTCGGCCGTCGAGCGGAGACGGCCGTCCTGCGGCAGCCGCTTCTCGGCGATGTCCATGCCCGCCATGATCTTCAGCCGCGCGATCAGCCCTTCGTGGACCCACTTGGGCAGGTCCATCACTTCCTTCAGCAGCCCGTCGAGACGATGGCGGATGAGGACGCCTTTTTCCAGCGGTTCGACGTGGATATCGCTCGCCTTGCTCTTGATCGCGCTCTTCACGATGAGATCGACGAGATCGATGATCGGCGCCGCCTCGCTGCGCTCCTTGAGGCCCGAGACCGGCTCGAACACTTCCTCTTCCACGCGGCGGGCGAGTGCCGTTTCGTCGCCCGACATCCCGCGCCCGCGCAGCGTCGGCGCCGCCGCCGTCACGACGAGGTCCGAACCGATCTGGTTCGTGCGCATCAGCGCCTTGTCGGGGTAGCCGGTCTGGATCGACTCCATGATGTCGGCGCGGGTCGCCACGACCTGCTTGATGCGGTAGCCGGTCTGGAACTCGAGATCCTGCACGAGGCTGAAGAGCAGCGGGTCGGACATCGCGACCGTCAGCAGGTTCTTCTCGAGACCGACCGCGACGCAGACCCGCTTGAGCGAGACTTCCTTCGGAATGAGCACCACCGCCGGAGGATCGGGCGGGTTCTCGGCCAGGTTGACGTAGGGGAACCCGAGTTGGAACGCAAGCGCCTTGGCGATCTGTTTCTCAGTCGCAAGATTCATCCGCACCAGCACGACGCCCAGCCGCTCGCCGGTGCGCTTGTGCTCGTCCAGAGCGGTCCGCAGGTCGCTTTCTGTGATGAGTCCTGCCTGAATCAGGCACTCACCGATTTTCTTGCGCACCCTGAATTCACCCTAACTGGTTGCTGACAAACGAGAAAACCATTTTAACGGAGCGCGGTGGGAAGTGATCAATACGAAATCGCAACCAATTTCAATATTGTCATACCTACCCACTACATCTTGTGGCTTCGGTCCTGGCTTCCACCACACAGCAACTCACTTCCCAACAGCCTCGCTCAGCAATAACTGCCTTGGCTGGCCGTCCGCATCCCGCAACAGCACGCGTGTCGGCGTGATGTCGACGACGCGCGCGCCCTTCACATCGTCGCCCGATTGCACGATCCGGCCGTCAATGATCGCCAACTGACGATTCGGCGCGTACAGGATCGTCCCCAACGCGACGTCAAATGGCGCGGGCGCCGCGCCCGGCAGCCGCGCCGCCGCGCGCATGACGCGCGGTTTCTTCTCCAACGGCTCCTTCCCGTGAGTCGCGCCGCTTCTCACCGGGCGTTCGATCGCCTCAGCCAGCTCCGGCTGCGCGACCGGCACGGCCGGTCTTGGTGTCGGCCGCGTCGGCGCTGGCCAGGGCCGCGCTGGCAGCGGCCGCGACATCGATCGCACGATCGGCGTCTCAACCGGGGAAGGCATCCAGAACCGCTCGATGCTCCACGCGCCGCCGAGCCCGGCGGCGACCCCGGCCATGACAGCCGCGCGCGCGAGCCTGGTGTTCGTCGATCGACGCTGCGCGTCGCGCAGCAGGTTGATCGGCGCCCGTCGATCGGCCGCCACCGCCCACGCCAATCGCAGCGCCGACGCGCGCTCGCGAAACGCGTCGGCTGGCTCCGGCAGATGCGCGGCATCGATCGCAAACAGCGAGTCGAGCGTCTCGACCTCGACGTCGAGCCGCTCCATCAGCGGCATCGTCGTCGACCGCAGATCCGCGAGGCCGCCGCAGATGCAGACTTGCCGCACCGGAGCGCTGGCGGCGCCGAAGAGCGCGGCGAGCTCGTCGGCCAGCCGCGCCGCGAGATCCAGGCGCGGGCGCAGCCGCCCAGCCTCGTTCTCGACATATCCCCACGCGATGTCGCGCGCGGCGACGAGCAGACCGTTCCGCACGAGCACGGCGCAGCTCGCCGTTTCCTCGAGCGCGACGTACGCGTCGATCGCGTCCGGCGTCGCCATCGCGCGGCGGGTGCGCGCGAGCGACAACAGCGCGAGCGCGGGCGTCACGACCGACCGGATGCGCACGCCGGCGGCGACAATCGGCCGCAGCACGGCGCGCACGGCCGCCGCGTCGGCGACGGCGAGCATCACCAGCCGGCGCCCGTATCCCTCCACCGGCGATCCAGCCGGCGCAATGCCCGCGAGCAGGTGACGCCGATCGACGCGCACGTCACCCAGCGACTCGGCGAACTCCGAAACCGCCTCGGCACGCATCGTCTCGTAGCGGCCGTCGGCCACCGGGATCAGGCGATGCGCGCAGCACGCGTTCCAGACGACGACCGCTGCCTGACGTCCACGAAGCGACGCGAGCGTCCGTGTCGTCTCCAGACTCGTCAGCGGCAAATCGGCAAACGAGCGGACTCGGGTATCACGCGCCGACGAGCCCGACGGGCCCGACGATCCCCACCGGGAGCTCCGCTCAATGTCGACGATGCGGCAGGCGAGCGACGAGACTTCGATGCCGAGGTTGGTACACAACTCCTGCCCTTCTTTCGGTTCGGGACGCCGCGGTCGGTAGCGAGGCGCCTGTCGGCCGCACGGCGTTGCACGGAAATGCACTGCTCGGGATGAGGCGCTGCGCGCTTGCGTCGGCCGGGCGGTTGAGTGAACATGTGCTATCCGGACAATGGAGTCGAACGATCCCGCATTTGGCGACGAAGAAGGCGGCCACGCGCAGCACGACCTGCGGCAGCAGATCTCCGGCGTGCTGCTCGAGCGCGTCGACGCCATCACCGCCGACACGGTCGCGATCTTTCCCTTCAGCGGCGCCGAAACGCTCGATGCGGAGTTCTGCAACCGTGTGGGACATCTGCTCGTGGAGCTCCTGGCCGTCGCCGTGCGCGACGGGCGGCTCGAGCCGCGCAGCGGTCTCGTCGCCGATCTTCACCGCATCGTGCTGGAACGCGGGCTCTCGATGGAACGCCTCTTCACCTTCGCGTATCTGACCGAGCGGACGGTGGTCGACGAACTGGCGGTGGATGAGACGTTCGGCGCCACGAGTGAGCCGTGGCCGCTCGTCGCGCAGCTCGTGCGGCGCGGGTCGTTCGACCTGCTTGGCGCCTACACCGAGCTCGCCCAGCTCGAGCCGAGCGACACCGCGATCGTCGATCGCCTGACGACGCTGTACACGCGGCCGATGTTTCAAGCCGTGCTCGAGAAGGAGCTGGAGCGCGCGGGCAGGTTCGGTTACGACGTCTCGCTGATTTTATTCGACGTCGATCGTCTGTCGGAGATCAACAAGGAGCACGGCTACGGCGTCGGCGACAAGATTCTCGAGCGCCTCGGGATCACGCTGCGGACCTATTTCCGGCAGCATGACTGGGTCGCGCGCCACTCCGAAGATTCCATCGTCGTCTTGCTCACGCGCACCGATTCGGACAACGCGGCCGAACTCGCCGAGCGCGTCCGGAAGACGGTGGAAGAACGGCTCGAGTTCAAGGATCACCGCGACGACCGGACGGTCGCGGTGACACTGAGCGCGGCCGTGGTGAACCTGAAGGTGGCGGTCGGCGACGTGGTCGATCCCGAGCGGCTGATAGCCGACGCGGAGGCCGCGGTCGAGGGCGCCAAACAGGACGGTCGAAATCGCGTAAGGCGCATCGACGGCTATTCGGGCGTGCAGCCGCAGCGCCCCGCCCCGAGCGCGTAGCTACCCGTACTCGTCCTCGTAGGTTTCCTTCAGCTTCGCGACGACGCCGGGATCGGCGAGCGTCGTCGTGTCACCGAGGGCCTTCCCTTCGGCGATGTCGCGAAGCAGGCGCCGCATGATTTTTCCCGAGCGCGTCTTCGGCAGATCGGCGGTGAAGAGAATATCGTCCGGCCGGGCGATCGCGCCGATCTTCCTGACGACGTGTTCCTTCAGTTCGTCGCCGAGATCCTTGGTCCACGTGGTGCCGTCCTTGAGCGTGACGAACGCGGCGATCGCCTGTCCTTTGAGCTCATGCGCACGGCCGACGACCGCCGCTTCCGCGACGCTCGGGTGATCGACGAGCGCGCTCTCGACTTCCATCGTCCCCAGACGGTGCCCGGCGACGTTGATCACGTCGTCGACGCGGCCGAGGAGCCAGAAGAAGCCGTCGGCGTCGCGCTTGGCGCCGTCGCCCGTGACGTAGACGCCGGGTCCCCACTTGTTCCAGTACTGCCTCACATAGCGATCCGGATCGCCGTAGATGCCGCGGAGCATCGAGGGCCACGGACGCGTCAGCGCGAGCAGCCCGCCGCCGACGTCAACTCTGTCGCCCGCCTCCGTCAGAATCTCGGCGGCGATGCCGGGGAACGGCCGCGTGGCGGATCCCGGCTTGAGCGTCGTCACGCCCGGAAGCGGCGTGATCATGATGGCGCCCGTTTCGGTTTGCCACCAGGTGTCGACGACGGGACATCTGTCGGCGCCGATGAAGTGGTAGTACCACACCCACGCTTCGGGGTTGATTGGCTCGCCGACGCTGCCTAGGAGACGCAGCGACGAGAGATCGTGGCGCTTCGGCCATTCGGTGCCCCAGCGCATGAACGCGCGGATGGCGGTCGGCGCCGTGTAGAGGATCGTCACGCCGTGGCGCTCGACGAGCGACCAGAAGCGATCCTTCTGCGGCCAGTCGGGGGCGCCCTCGTACATCAGCACGGTGGCGCCGTTGGCGAGCGGCCCGTAGACAACATAGCTGTGTCCGGTGACCCATCCGATGTCGGCCGTGCACCAATAGACATCTTCCTCGTGCAGATCGAACACGAGCTTGGTCGTCGCATAGGCGCCGACAAGGTACCCGCCCGTCGTGTGGACGATGCCCTTGGGTTTTCCGGTCGTGCCCGACGTGTAGAGGATGTAGAGCATGTCCTCCGAGTCCATCGGCTCCGGTTCGCATGTGAGGGGCGCGTCCTGCATCAAGCGGTGGTACCAGTGGTCTCGTCCCTCCTGAATGTGCACCGGTATCGGCCCGGCGCCGCGTTGGACGACGATGACGTTTTCGATCGAGGGGGCGCCGGCGAGCGCCTCGTCGGCCACCTGTTTGAGCGGGACGATCTGCCCGCGTCGATAGCCGCCGTCGGCGGTGATGAGCAGCCGCGCGTTCTGGTCGTTGATGCGGTCGCGCAGCGAGTCGGCGCTGAAGCCACCGAACACGACGCTGTGGACGGCGCCGATGCGCGTGCAGGCGAGCATCGCAATCGCGAGCTCGGGAATGAGCGGCAGGTAGATCGCGACCCGGTCGCCTTTGGTGATGCCGAGCGACTTGAGGACGTTGGCGAACGCGGAGACGTCGCGAAAGAGATCGAAGTAGGTGAGCGTGCGGCGATCGCCCGGTTCGCCTTCCCAGATGAGCGCGGCCTTGTTGCGCCGCGGGCCGCGGAGGTGGCGGTCGAGACAGTTGACGCTGACGTTGAGGGTGCCGCCGACGAACCACTTGGCGTGGGGCGGTTGCCAGTCGAGCACGCGATCCCAGCGGCGCGACCATTCAAGCTCATCGGCGAAGCGCGCCCAGAACGCTTCCGGATCGCGGTCCGCCTCGGCGTAGATCGATTCGTCGCGGACGAGCGCGTGGGCTTTGAATTCGGATGATGCAGAGAACGTGCGGTGTTCGCGGAGAAGATCGTCGATCTCAGCAGGCTTTTCGTCGGCCATGCGGACAGTATAGGGGGTCGGGAGCCTTTTGCAGTTTTTGCCACCGTTGTTGGCATGGCAAACCGTACGGAGGGTGGCAAAAACTACAAAAGGCTCCCGACCCCCTCCAGCGACGCGAGCCGGGCACGCACTTGCGCGGCGAGCTCGCCGTGCGTCACGGTCCCGAGCTTCAGAAACGTGCGGTAATGCTCGACCGCCGTCGCCTTGTCGCCGCTCTCGTCGGCGACGACCGCCAGGTTGTAGTGGGAGCCCGCGTTGCGCGGATCGATCTCGACGGCGCGCCGCAGCAGATCGCGCGCGTCGGCCAGACGGCCGGCCGCCTTCTGCACGAGCGCCAGATTGACCATCGACTCGACGTTACGCGGGTCGGAGACGAGCGCGACACGGAATTCAGCCGCCGCCTGATCCATCTGTCCGCCACGCATGAAAGCGACGCCGAGATTGTTGTGCGCCCTGACGTATTTCGGCTCGAGCACGATCGCCCGTTGAAACTGCTTCACCGCCTCGTCGTACTGCGCGTGATCCTGATACAGCAGGCCCAGATTGTTGTGGACCTCGGCGCTCGCGTCGTTCTGTTCGAGCAGCAGCCGGTATTGCGCGAGCGCGTTGTCGAAGTCGCCGACGCGCTGATAGTAGACGGCGAGACCGAAATGGTCCGCCGTCACCGGGACCGAGGGCGGCGCGGCCGGTGATGGACTCGGCGTGGGCGCGGGCGCCGCCGCGCGTCGCGGCGCCGGCGACGTGCGCACGTCCGGCGGCGATGCTGCCGCACGAGGCACAGGCGTCGAGCGCACGTTCGGCGGCGATGTCGCCGCACGAGGCACAGGCGTCGGCGTCGCGGCGCGCGCGATCGGAGACGGAGTCGGTCGCACGGCGCTCGGCGCGGGCGTCGGTGTCGTCGCCCGCAGGAGCGGCGCCGGCGACGCCGTGGGTGTTCTCGCCACCGTCGCCGGCGACCGCGGCGATGGTGACGGCGGCACAGCTGTCGCGCTCGGCAATGTCGGCGTCTCGATGGGCGTCGGCCTCGGCGGCGGTGACAATGCCGGCGTCGGTTTGGGCGACGGAGGCAGCGTCGCCAGAGGCATCGGCGACGCGCGCACGATCGCCGCTGACGCTGGAGGAACTGACGGAGTCGATCGCGGCGGCGGCGTGGCAGACGGACGCGCCACGAGCGGCGTGGGCGTCGGTGTCGCGGGCCGCGGCGGCGCCGGTGTCGCGGGTCGCAGCGGCGCGGGTGTTGGCGTCAGCCGACGTGCGGCGACCTGCCGAACCGGCTGCGCGAGCGGCGACGTTGACGACGCCGGGGGCGCCAGTATCGTGACCAACGCCCACAGCCCCAGAAAACCGACCGCCACGGCGCCGGCGCCATAGATCGCCAGCGTCTTCAGCGGCGGCCGCCCCTGATCGCGTTGCCGCCGATAGCCGAGCATCGTCAGCACCGCGTCGGCGCGAGCGCTTCTGCCTCCCGCCGGCTGGTCGTCGTGATCGGACTTACGGCGCCGAAGCGCGTCCAGGATCAGACTCACGGTTCGATTCCAGAGCGGCGCACGACCGGATCCGGCTCGTGCGAGGAAGCGGCGACCAGTCCCATCGCCATTCCCGCAGACACGATCCGCGCGTCGGCTCCGGCCACGCTGGTCTTGAGCCGCGCCGCGTCGGCGCGCGCCGCTTCAGGATCAGTGTATGCCCCCGCGAGCACGCGCCGCCAGCGGCCGCGCTCGCCGAGATCGACCTCGGCGTAGTACACGGGGAAGCCCGACGCCTCCAGCCACTCGGTCACCGCGCGGATGGCGCTGCTGCTCGTCACGCGCACATCGTCCGGCCCGGAGACCGGGTACGACCCGATGAGAATCGTCAGCGCCGCGTCCGAGGGGAGCTGGCGATCGACCGGCTCGGCGGACGGCGTCAGCGGATCGTGCGCCGGCGTGATCCCGTTCGCGGACCGCGCATCGGCCTGCGGGCCGCGCGCCGCCGGCGAACTGGCCTCCAGCTGTGCCGCGAACGTTCCGGGAGCAAACCGCTGGTAGAGAATCGTCGTCGCGCTCACCGCCATCGCCGATGCAAACAGCGCGACGGCCGCGCTCGCGAGAAGCGACGCGCGCCACGTCAGCCGCGGCACGCCGAACCAGCTCCGCGCCGCCGGCGATTGCAGGTCAAGGCTCTTGGCCGCGTGCACGACCATGTCCGGCGTGATCCGGTTGGTGCGCACCGAGTAGCCCGCGAGGAGCGCGCGATCGCAAATGAGGTTGATGAGACGCGGAATTCCTCCCGACAGGCGATGCACCTCGACGAGCGCCTGCGCCGTGAACGCGACCGACGCGGATCCGCCGGCAATCGTCAACCGGTGCGCGACGTACGCGGCGACCGCTTCCGGATCGAGCGGTTCGAGTTGATACCGAATCGACACGCGCTGATCGAGCTGGCGCAGCTCGGGCGATCGCAGCAACGTCCCGAGATTGAGCTGGCCGACGAGGATGATCTGCAGCAGCTTCTCTTTGTCGGTCTCGAGATTCGAGAGGATCCGGATCTGCTCGAGCACCGGCAAGGGCAGGTTCTGCGCTTCATCAATAATCAACACAGCGCTCGCTTTGAGCGGGATGAGACCCAGCAGGAAATCGTAGAGCGCGTCGATCAGCTCCTGCTTGGAGATGCGCGCCAGCCGCCCCGCCTTGAACTCGTCGCGTGAGATGACGCCGAAGTCCTGCAGAATCCGCTTGAGCAGATCCTCCTCAGATAGAAACGGATTCAGCACCAGCGCCGTGAACGTCGTCCGATCGATCTCCTCGAGGAGCGCCCGGCAGAGCGTCGTCTTGCCCGTCCCGATGTCGCCGGTGACGACGACGAAGCCTTCGCGCCGGCGGATGGCGTACTGCAGCAGGTCGAACGCATCGGCGTGCGGCTGGCTCCGGTAGAGATACTTCGGATCCGGTGTGAGGCTGAACGGCTTCTCGGCGAATCCGTAATATTGTTCGTACATAAACTTAGCTCGACGCCGCCGGCGTCAGAATCTTGGGCGTCAGCAGGATCACCAGCTCGACGCGTTTCTTGGTCACCACCGTCGCACGCCCGAACCAGCCGCCTTTGATGCCCGCGTTCTTCCGCTCCTTGATTTCGCGCTCTCGAGACAGGCCGGAGATCACGATCGTCTGGCCGTCGCCGACGCGCGCGAGCGTGTCGGACGCATTCAGCGCGGGCGTCGAGAGAATCGGGCTGAGGCTGAGCATGATCACCGCGTCGGTCGCGATCTGGGGCGTGACGCTCAACGTGAAGCTGTCGGTCTTGACGATCGCCGGCTCGTTGTTGAGCGCGAGCAGACGCGGGCTCGCGAGGATCGTCACCTTCCCCTGCGCGCTGAGCGCCGCCATCACCTTCGTCAGATCGCGCGCCTGCGACAGCGCCGTCCAGTCGAGCGTCGTCGCTGTCTCGTCGGTCAATTCCACTTCGACGACGCGGGCGTCGATCTGCACTTCACGGTGCACACGGTCGTGCACCGCGTCGAGATAGACGCCGATGCGATCGAGGCGCTCGGGAAAATCGGTGACCTGCAGGAGCCCGGCCTTGCGATCGACGTTGAACACGGCGTGGTCGGACAACAGGGTCTGCACGCCTTTGGTGAGATCGGCGAACAGGTCCGTCGACGTCGCGCTCGAGACGCGCGCGAACGGCGCGTCGCGGGAGATGCCGGTGGTGCCGATCACGGCGTCGGCGTTTCGCTGCGTCGCGACGTAGTTGATGTCGAAGAGCCGCGTTTCCGGCTGCCGCTTGAACACGCGGATGAACCCGCCGTCCAGACCGTAGTCGAGTCCGAGTGGCGGGAGAATGAGCGACAGCGCCTGACGCACCGTGACGGTCTTCAGCTCGCCGATGAAGGATCCGCCGATCGCGGGGTCGGGAATGACGCTCAGGCTCGTGCCGCGGACGAGCAACAGGAGCAGATCCTTGATCGGCACCGGCTGCGCGAAGGTCAGCGTGAACGCGCGGTTGTCGAGATCGGCGGCCAGCGCGCGATCGTCGAGCTGCGTCAGCGGCAACGTCGGCATCTGCCCCGGACGCTGCGGCGCCGGGCGGACCGGCGTCTGCGCAAGCACGACTGCGCCGAACAGGCACCAGGCACCCAGCACCCGGCACACGCACGGTACACGCAGCACCCCGCACCCTGCACCCGCACGTAGATAGACCCACTCCACGTCTCAACGTTTCGGCTCGTCGGCGAAATGGCGATAGCCGGGACGCCCCGTGACGCCGGCGACCCTCGCGCGCAGGAGTGTGCAGGATCGGGAAACTACGAAGACGAGATGGCGTCGGCCGGCGGCAGCGGCTTGCGGAAGAAGACGGCGCCGAGCAGGCCGCCGATGGTCGAGAAGATCGCGCCCATCACCAGCATGAACACGAATCCGATGATGAGCCCGACCGCGCCGCCGACGTAGCTGCCCATGTACTCGCGGAATTCGGGCGGCATGTTGTTGGCGCGATCCATGAGCCCCTGAAGCATCCGGTGCTGCATCGGCGCGACGAGCAAGGTGATTGGAATCGAGAGGATCAGATAGATGACGGCGCCGATGACGCCGGCGAGGAGTCCCGTGACAGCGCCGTCGCTCTGCGTAATCGGTGTCGGCGAATTCTGCTGTAACAGATACGCCGCGAGCACACCGCCGCTGATGATCCACAGGCAGCAGCACAGATTCCCGGCGGAGATGATGGGCAGCGCGGAGAGCACCCCCATCACGAGGCCGCCGATGAGCGCCGGCTGCGTCTTGCTAGTCGTAGTATTCACGGCCGAGATGGGTGATGAGCTCTTCGCCCTTCAGATACCGCAGCGTGTTCTTCAGCTTCATCAGCTGAATGAAGAGATCGTGCTCCGGGTACAGCTCCGGCGCGTGCACCGGGCTCTTGAAGTAGAACGACAGCCATTCCTGCACGCCGGACATGCCGGCGCGTTTCGCGAGATCCATGAACAGCGCGACGTCGAGGACGACCGGCGCCGCGAGGATGCTGTCTCGGCAGAGGAAATTGATCTTGAGCTGCATCGGATAGCCGAGCCAGCCGAACAGATCGATGTTGTCCCAGCCTTCCTTGTTGTCGCCGCGCGGCGGATAGTAGTTGATGCGCACGAGGTGGCAGATATCCCCGTACAGATCCGGGTACAGCTTCGGCTGCAGGATGTAATCGAGGACGGACTTCTTGCTCTCTTCCTTCGTCTTGAACGACTCGGGATCGTCGAGCACCTCGCCGTCGCGGTTGCCGAGGATGTTGGTCGAATACCAGCCGGCCACGCCGAGGAGCCGCGCCTTGAGGCCCGGCGCGATGATCGTCTTGATGAGCGTCTGCCCCGTCTTCAAATCCTTGCCGGCGAGCGGCGTTTTCGTCTTCGCCGCGAGCGCCACGAGCGCGGGAATGTCCCCCGACAGATTGGGCGCGGCATTCGTGTACGGGATCCCTTCGCGGATTGCGGCGTAGGCGTACACCATGCTCGACGGAATCGAGGGATCGTTCGCCTCGAGCGCACGCTCGAAACTGTCGATTGTGGCGTGCGCGGGCGATTCGGTCATGTAGACCTCGGTGCTGCCGCACCAGACCATGACCATCCGATCGAGGTTGTTGTCGGCCTTGAACTTCCGGATGTCGGCGACGACCTGCTCGGCCAGATCTTTCTTGTTCTTGCCCTTCTTGACGTTCGGGCCGTCGAGCCGCTTCACGTAGCGCTGATCGAACACGGCCGGCCACGGCCGGATCTTCTCGAGCTCGGGCCGCACCTGATCGAGCAGCGACGGCTCGATGACGCCCGCCGTCCGCGCGGCGGCGTAGCAGTCGTCGTTGAAAATGTCCCAGCCGCCGAACACGAGATCGTCGAGCTTCGCAAGCGGGACGACGTCGCTGATTTTCGGCGAGCGGTTGTCGGTCCGTTTGCCGAGACGGACCGTGCCCATCTGCGTCAACGATCCGATCGGTTTGGCGAGGCCTTTGCGAATGGCGAGTACGCCGGCGATGAACGTGGTGCTGACGGCGCCGAGGCCGACGAGCAGCACGCCCAGCTTGCCGCGTGCGGGAGCAATATCAATAGGATTAGACACGGTCGAAAACTATATCATTAATGCTCATGGGCTTTTTCCCCCGCCGCGGCGATCCCCACCTGCTTGCCGTCAGCATGACCGGCGTCAAGATGGGCGACCGCATGCTGCAGATCGGCTGCGCGGACGGCGGACGGCTGGCGGCAGTGGCGGCGAAAGTCGGGCTGTCGGGACAGGCGGTCGCCGTCGTGCCCGACGACAGCTCAGCCTTGCGCGCGCGCAAAGGCGCCGCCGAGGCGGGCGTGCTCGTCGACATCGAGATGGCGCCGCCGACGCGTCTGCCGGTCGAACACGGCACCTTCGATGTCGCGGTGATCGACGACACCGGCGGCTTCGCGGGCGCCCTGACGCCGGAGGCGCGCGTCGGGATGCTGCGAGAAGTGCTCCGCGCGCTTCGACCCGGGGGACGCGCGATCGTGATCGGCGCCGCGCCGCGAGGCGGGCTCGGCGCGCTGCTGACCCGCGCGCAGGGCGGGCCGGGCTTCGACGCGATCGCCGCGCTCTCGGCTGAAGGGTTCACGCCGGTGCGGAGGCTCGCCGAGCGCGAAGGGCTCATGTTTGTCGAGGGAGTCAAACCCAGACAGGCGTGAGTGCAGATCGCAGAATCTGCATTTCACCTGGCACAGGTCAGATGCCGCCCGCCATCGATCGGTATTGTCTCGCCCGTCATCCAGCCCGCGCGATCTGACGCGAGAAACAGGATCAAAGCGGCCACCTCGCCGGCCTCGCCGGGCCGGCCGAGCGGATGTGTCTCCTTCGCGCGTTCCAGAAACGCCGCGTATTGCGGCTCGCCCATGCCGGACCGCCGATGGAGGTTGGTCACCGTCACGCCGGGATTGACGGCGTTCACGCGGACGCCGAGCGGCGCCATCTCGAGCGCCGCGCAACGCGTGAGGTGATCGACGCCGGCCTTGCTCACGCAGTACGCCAGCACGCCGGGAAACGATCGCAGGCCGTTCACGCTCGACACGTTGACCACTGAACCCTTGCGCGCACGCAGACCGGATGCCGCGGCTCGCATCAGCCGAAACGGCGCGCGGAGATTCACCGCCATCATCGCGTCCCACGCCTCGTCGCTCGTCGTCTCGAGCGTTCCGGTGGCGATCACCCCCGCGGCGTTCACCAGCACGTCGAGGCCGCCAAACGTCTCGATCGCCGTGCGGACGATGCGCTCCGGCGCCTCGTCGGCGGTCACGTCGGCGGCGCAGCCGTGCGCGCGCCCGCCGGCGCCGACAACGGCCGCGACGACACCGGCGAGCGCCGCCGCGTCGCGTCCCACCGCCACAACCGAAGCCCCTTCCCGCCCGAAGGCCTCGGCCGAAGCCCTGCCGATGCCGCTCGTGGCGCCGGTCACAATGACGGTTTTTCCGGTAAATGACATGCCGCCAGTTTAAGACAGGTGTCACGGCGCGAGCACACCCAGAAGTGCGAGATCAGGAGCCAATCGAGAAGTTTCAGGTCGAAACGGCCGAAAAAGGTACGTGGCAGCTTTCATGCTCTCCCAGACGCCGGCTGACGTGTATTCAGCCGAGGAGATCGCCCGTGCCGCCGGTGTACCGGCCGGGCCGGTCGTCGCGGCCCTGGGAGGCGGCAGCGGGCTGGTTTCGTTCGCCGACGCAGTGCGCGTCGGCCGCGCGTTGGCGCACGGCAGGCGTCCGCCGCGGACGACCGCGCCGCGGCAGCTCTTTTCAAGCCTGACGCCCGTCGATCGGCCGTCACGGTCGAAGGGGGTGCCGCTCGTCGTGTCGAGCACGCTGCATGTCACGGTGCTGGCGGTCGCCGTGTTCATTGCAACGCTCGGTCTTGCACCGAAAGCGGCGACGCTCAGATCCGACGATCATCCCGAGCCGATGCGTCTGGTCTTCCTCGTCACGCCGGGACCGGGCGGTGGCGGCGGTGGAGGCGGGCTGCGGCAGCCGGCGCCGCCGCCGAAGGCGATGCGCGAGGGCCATCAAAAAATGTCGAGCCCCATCCCCGTGCGGCAGCCGCCGAGGCGCATCGCGCCGATCGCGGCGCCCCCGGAACCGAAGTCGGCCGCGAAGACTGAAGTCGCGCTGGCCGTCGTGGCCCCGATCGTCGCGGCTCCAGCCGATCCGCGGACGCGCATCGGCTTGGTCGCGCAAGCCGCGGCGCAAGCCGAGAGCCACGGCTCTGGACGCGGCGGCGGAGTCGGCTCGGGCACGGGACCGGGCCTTGGCGAAGGCGACGGTGCCGGCATCGGGCCAGGATCGGGCGGCGGGATCGGCGGCGGACCGTATCGTCCCGGCAGCGGCATCGAGGCGCCGCGGCTGCTGCGCGAGGTCAAGGCCGACTACACCGAAGAGGCCCGGCAACGCGGCATCGAAGGTGACGTCGTGCTCGAAATCATCGTACGGCGCGACGGAACGGTCGGCAATGTGAAGGTGCTGCAGGGGCTCGGTTCGGGCTTGAACGATCGCGCGGCGCAAGCCGTCCGCCAGTGGCGCTTCGCGCCGGCGCAGCATCTCGGCACGCCGGTGGACGTGATCGTCGAGGTCGCCGTCGAATTCAAGTTGCGCTGATGGACATCACCCTCGCCCTGGCCACGCTCTTCTCACTCCTCCTCGCGGCGGTGATGACGACGCTCGCCTGGCGGCTGGCGCGAGAGGAGCGGCGCCGCTCCGACGCGCGCGTCGCGGCGCTGGCGGCCGAGATTCACGGCGGGCCGCACGCGATGTCCGACCCGAGCGGCGCGGTGACCGACCTGCCGCTGCGCGTGGAGACGACCTCCGCCGATCTCTTCACTTCGGCGCATCCGCCGCAGGGGCGCTCGCGTCCGGCCGCGGTGCTCGCGCTCGGCGTGCTGGCGGTGGGCAGCGTCACGGCTCTGGTGGTGGTGCTGGGCGGCCGGCACAACACGGCGGGCGCACCCGGCGTGGGCGGTCCACAAAGGACGCAGTCGGCGAAGGTGGCGGACGTGGAAGCGGCGCCCCTCGAACTCGTCGCGCTGACGCACGATCTCGACGCGGATCGGTTCGTCGTGCGCGGGATCGTCCGCAACCCCGATGCCGGCGCCGACGTGCCGCACCTGACGGCCGTCGTGCTGCTCTTCAATCACGAGGGCGGCTTCGTCGCGAGTGGCCGCGCGGCGGTGGAGGTGTCCACGCTCGCGCCGGGGATGGAGACGCCGTTTGCCGTCGCCATTGCCGGCGCCAGCGATGTCGGCCGCTATCGTGTTAGCTTCAGAACCCCTGTACCGGACGACCGGGTCGTGCCGCACGTCGATCGGCGCGCGCGGGCGATGGCCCAGGCGAAACAGCCATGACACCCATCCGCTCGGCCGGACCAGGGGCCTTCGTGCTCGCCGCCGTCGCGATACTCGCCGTGTCGCTGCACGGTCAGCAGCCGCCGGCGGCGCGGCCGCAGCCGGCGCAGAATCCCGAGAGCGCGTTTCGCTTCAAGAGCGGCGTCGAGCTGATCAACGTCACGGCGACGGTCGTCGACGCCAACGGGAGGTTCGTGCCCGGCTTGCGCCAGGAAGATTTTCTCGTCTACGAAGACGATCAGCCGCAAACAGTGACGCATTTCAGCGCCGACCGCGTGCCGGTGAGCCTCGGCATCGCGCTCGACACGAGCCAGAGCATGTCGGGCGAAAAAATCCAGGCCGCGAAAAGCGCGCTCGATCGATTTCTGTCCGATCTCTTCGGGCCGCAGGACGAATTCTTCCTGTACCGTTTCAGCGACGAGCCGGTCCTGCTCCAGAACTGGACGAGCGACCGCGGCGCGCTCAGCCGCGCGTTGAACCGCGTCGTCCCGACGGGCCGGACGGCGATGTTCGACACCATCGCCGACGCGGTGCCGCTCGCGCAAACGGGCAAGAACCGGAAAAAGGCGCTCGTGGTGATCTCCGACGGCAATGACACGACCAGCACGACGACGATCCGGGAAGTGAAGCAGCTGATTCACGAGAGCGAGGCGCTGGTCTACGCGGTCGGCATCGATTGCGGGGCCGAAGGCACGGACCGCTCGCCGCGGGTCGATCCCACCAGGCCGCAGCCGCAGCGCCGCGGCCCGCTGCCGATTCCGTTCCCCTTTCCGCCGGGCCGCCGGGGCATATTCCCGCCGCCGGCGCCGGTGCCGCCGCCGAACAGCCGTGCCTGGCAGCGCGGCTGCACCGATCCGGTGGACGTCGCCGCGCTGCGCGACATGACTGACGACAGCGGCGGGCGCACCGAGATCATCCGTCAGCCGCGCGACCTGGATCCGGCGACCAACGGCATCGCCGACGAGTTGAGCAAGCAGTACTACCTGGGCTACCCGGCGAGCGGCAAGAAGGACGGCCGCTGGCATTCGATCCGCGTGGAGGTGAGGAACGGCGCCTATCGCGTTCGTGCACGCCGCGGGTACGTGGCAAGCTAGAATGTCGCGTGCGTCTTCTCGGAACGGCTCTCGGCCTGAGCCTCTTCGGTAGCTGCGGCGGCCTCCTCGTCGCCTCGTCGCTGCTGCTCTTCCGCCACGACGTGCGCACCCGCATCGTGCCGTGGCTCGTGAGCTACGCGGTCGGGGCGATGCTGGGGGTCGCGTTGCTCGCGCTTCTGCCTGAGGCGCTAGCCTCGCTCGCGCCGGCGGCCGTCTTCGGCACCCTGCTCGCGGGCATCCTCGCCTTCTTCGTTCTCGAAAAGCTCGTGCTGCTCCGCCACTGCCACACCGACGAGTGTCAGGTGCATGGCGCCACCGCCCCCCTCGTGTTCGTCGGCGACGCGTTTCACAACTTCATGGACGGCGCGATCATCTGCACGGCGGTGCTGACGTCGATCCCGCTCGGCATCAACACGGCGATTGCCGTCGCGGCGCACGAGATCCCGCAGGAGGTCGGCGACGTCGCGGTGCTCCTCGCCGCCGGGTACAGCCGCGGCGGCGCGCTGCTCTTGAATGTGGCGACGGGGGCCTCGGGCATCGCCGGCGCGCTCGTCGCGTACGCCGCCGTGGATCTGATTCCCGGCATCAGGCCGTTCGTGCTCGCCTTCTCGTCGGCGAGCCTGCTCTACATCGCCATGTCGGATCTGATTCCCGATCTGCACCGCGGCCAGATCGATACCAACGCGATTCGCCAGGTGCTGCTGATCATGGCCGGCATCGCGACCATCGTGCTGTCGGAATGGCTCGTGGGTTTCCGCGTATGAGCCTCGACACGGTCAACCTGGCCACGGTCGAAATGATGTGGCGCCGCGAGGTCGAAGCGGCGACGACGTACCGTCTGCTCGCCGGACGCGAGCACGATTCCACGCGCCGCGACATTCTGCTGCGGCTCGCCGAGCAGGAGGACACCCACGCGACGCGGTGGGCCGAACGCATCAAGATGACGACCGGCCGCGAGCCCGACCGATCCGAGGTCGAGCGTGGCCTGTCGTGGTTCCAGCGCATGGGCGACTCCAACGTCGTGCTGCACCGCCTCGAGCAGGAAGAGACGAAGGCTGAGGCGGAATACAACCAGTTGATGGCGCGCCTGAGCGATCCGACCGATCGGCAGATCGCGGAAGAGGCGATGCTCGAAGAGCGCGACCACGCCGTCGTGCTGCGCACGCTGGCGGGTGGCGTGATGCCCTCGCCGCGATCGACGCTCGACTCGATTCTGCACCGCGAGCGCTGGCACGTGCGCGGCGCCGGCTGGATCGGCGACGCGATCTACGGCGTCAACGACGGCCTCGGCGCCGTCTTCGGCATCGTGTCGGGCATGGCCGGCTACACGGGCGGCAGCGAGGTCGTCCTCGCCGCCGGACTCGCGGGCACGCTCGCGAGCGCCCTGTCGATGGGCGCGGGCGCGTACCTCGCGTCGAAATCGGAACGCGAGGTCTACGAATCAGAAGTGTCGCGCGAGCGTCTGGAGATCGAAGAAGATCCGCACGAGGAACTGCTCGAGTTGGAGCTCTTCTACCAGCTCAAAGGCTTCTCCCCGGACGAAGCGCGCGGCATGGCCGAGCGCCTGCAAAAAGAACCGAAACAGTTTCTCCACACGCTCGTCCACGAAGAGCTCGGGCTGTCGGAGGCCGCGTTCCCCAATCCGTGGCGGTCGACCGTCTCGGCGGCCGTGTCGACCGCGGTCGGCGGATTCATCCCCATCATTCCCTTCTTCTTCACTGTCGGCATGCCGGCCGTCATGGCCTCGTTCGTCATCAGCACGATGGCGCACTTCGCGGTCGGCGCGTCCAAGGCGCTCGTCACGATGCGCCCGTGGTGGGCGACCGGGCTCGAGATGACGGCGGTCGGCATTCTGGAGGCCGCCGTCACCTACGGTCTCGGCCTCGCGTTCGCGGGATATTCGGCTCACCGCTGAGTCTCGTCGGCGCTCGACGTCATCAACGTCATCAATGTCCCCAAGGGGGGACGCGGTGGGAGCCGCGTTCGAGAACCTCCGGTTTTCCCGAACCTTTCCAGTCCAGCCTCTTGGCATTCCGCTTGCCCCACCACAAGGCAAAAGCCTGCGCTGCAGGAGGGAAACATGCCGAGAACCATCACACTGCTCACAGCAGCTCTCGCGCTCACCGCACAGATGGCGGTGGCCGGTCCGGCTGAGCGAAAAGACTTTCAAGTGGCGAAGGACATCGCCGCCAGCGTGAGCCGTTACACACCGTTCACAATCTTCGACGCCGTCGACGGCGCCGTCCACGACGGCGTGGTCACGCTCACGGGCAAGGTCACGATGCCGTTCAAACGGGACGACATCGAGCGGCGCGTGGCGAAAGTCGAGGGCGTGCGCCAGGTGAACAACAAGATCGCCGTGCTGCCGGTGTCGCGGTTCGATGACGAGCTGCGGTACCGTATCGCGCGCTCGATCTACGGCAACTCGAACTTCTGGAACTATGCGACGATGGCGAATCCGCCGATTCACATCATCGTCGACAATGGGCACGTGACGCTGACGGGCGTTGTCAACAGCAACGTGGACCGAATGCTGGCGCGATCGCTGGCGGCGCAGTTCGGGGCGTTTTCGGTGATCAACGATCTCAAGACCGACGCAGAGGTCCGCGACGCGCGTGAAAAATCCGAGTGAGATGCGAGTCGAAGTCGCGGCCAAGACCGCGACCTCGGCGCTCGTGTACACCGCCGGCCCGGCGAGCGGCGCCACCGTAGTCCTCGCGCACGGCGCCGGCGCCGGCCAGCGCAGCCCGTTCATCGTGAGCTTCGCGCAGGCACTGGCCGCGCTCGGCATCGACGTCGTGACGTTCAATTTCCCCTACACCGAACAGCGCCGGCGCGTGCCCGACCGTGCGCCGCTGCTCGAAGCGTGCTATCGCGCCGTGATCGAGGGCGCCCGCGAGCGGGTCGAGTCGGCGCGCCAGGCGCTCTTCATCGGCGGCAAATCGATGGGCGGCCGCATCGCCACGCAGGTGGCGGCGGCGGACGCCGGGGCGCCGATTGCGGGCCTCGTGCTGTTGGGGTATCCGCTGCATCCGCCCGGACAACCCGAGCGCCGGCGCGACGCGCACCTTCCCGCGGTGAGGCGGCCGATGCTGTTCGTGCAGGGGAGCCGCGATCCGTTCGGAACGCCGGAGGAGCTCGAGCCGCTCCTCGCCTCGCTCCATCCCCGGCCGACGCTCCACGTCGTCGACGGCGGCGATCATTCCTTCAAGCGGTCCCGATGCGACGCGCAGGCGCAGGCGGCGATCTATGAGGACGTCCAGCGGACGATGGCGGAGTGGATGGCGGCTACCAGCGCCGGCTCAGGAACGCGCCCGCCGCGCGGCTGAACGCGTCGATCCATTCGTGGCCGGCGTCAAGCGCGGCCGCTTCGACGTGCACGCCGGCGGCGCTGAGCCGCTGCACGTCTGAGTCGAAGGTTTCGGTGCCGTACCAGCCATCGCGCGTGCCGCGGCCGATGAGGACCGCCGGAATCCGAGCGAGCGCAACCGAATCGAGCTCCGGCGGCACGTCGCCCCCAAGAGCCACAACAGCGACGACAGTCCCGGCGGCCTGCGCGCTCGCCGCCGCCGCCCGAAATGCCATCGCGACGCCCTGCGAAAAACCACTGAACACGACGCGGCCGTCCGTGTTCCATTCACGCGACACTGCGTGCAGCACGGCGGCGGTGTAAGCCAGGTTGTCGGCGATCGCCAGATCGCGGTCCTGCCGCGTCATCCAGCCGGCGACGACGTCTTCGCTACGGCTTCGATAGAAGGGGTGCAGCCCCTGGACCGAGACGAGCAGCCACCCGCCCGCGCCCGGAATCGATCGCAGACGATCGAGCTCGATCTCGGCGCTTTCCGCATAGCCATGAAAGCCGACGAGCACCGGGCAAGGCGCTGGAGCAGTCGGCGTGGAGGGCGCCTCGACGAGGTAGCGGCCGTGCGTGCCCGCGGCTATGCTGCGCTCCGTCACCACGGCGCGATCTCCGGCTTATCCACGCGGCTTCTTCTTCAACACGACCGAGTTGGTCAAGGCATGCTGCGTGATGAGGTGCTCCCGGACGGGGTGGCCGCCGATGAGATGCTCCTGAATGATCCGCTCGAGCACCGGCGGATCGCAGCCGGCGTACCACGCACCCTCGGGATAGACGACCGCGATCGGGCCGCCTTCGCAGATGCGGAGACAGTTCGCTTTGGTTCGCAGAATGCCGCCACGCTCCGACAGGCCGAGCTCTTTCAGCCGGCGTTTCAGAAACTCCCACGCCTCGAGCCCGCGCGCTTTCTCGCAACATTTGGGATTGGTCTGATCGCAGCAGAGCAGAATGTGGCGGTGCGCGACGTCGACGCCAATCGTCTCCGCGATCTCGCGCTGGCGCTCGAGCGAGGCGTCAGACATCGAAATCCTCGGGATTCCACTCGAGCCCCAGTTCGCTCGGCGGCGCCATGTAGCCGACCAGCGCCGACGCGGCGACGACGGCGGGGCTGGCGAGATAGCCTTCGCCGCCGAGGCCCATGCGGTTCTGCCAGTTGCGATTGAACGAGGTGATGGCGCGCTCTCCCTTGCTGAGCGCGTCAGGCCCCTGCCCGAAGCACGGCCCGCACCACGACTGGCGAATCACGCCGCCGACCGATCGGAAGACGTCGGCGATCGACTCGCCCGCCAGCCGCGGATCCGCCACCGTGATCTCGCGGCCGACGCCGCCCGATCCGGGGAACACGACGAACGGTTTCGCCGCGCGCGTGGCGCCCTGCCGACGCGCCGCGCGGATGACGAGCGCAGCGGTCAAGAGATCGTCGTAGCTCCCGTTGGTGCACGACCCGATCATCGCCTTGTCGAACGTGATGCGCTCGCGCGCGACTTCCTCGGCGGGAAACGCGTTGCCCGGGCTGAACGGCTTCGCGATCATCGCCGTCACGCCCGTCAGGTCGATCGTCTCGTCGATCTCGTAGCGCGCGTCCGCGCCCGGCGCGAACGGCGGGTACGGCAGGTCGACGATCCCCTTCGCGCGGTACCACGCCTCCGTGATCGCGTCTGGCGCGAAGATGCCGTTCAGCGCTTCGGCCTCGGCCATCATGTTGGCGATCGTGTTGCGATACGCGATCCGCAATTGCTGATTCGCGTCGACGAGCTCCACCGACATCCCCTGCGACTGCTTCACGCCCCACCGCCGCAGCAGCTCGAGGACGATGTCCTTGCCGCTCACCCACGGCTGCAGCCGGCCGCCGAACACCACGCGGCGCGCCTTCGCGAGCGTGAAGAAGATGTAGCCGGTCGACCAGCCGAAGCCGAGCGTGGTCGATCCGACGCCCATGCCGACGGCCCCGTACGCGCCGTACGCCCGGCTGTGCGAATCAGCGCCGGGAATGAACTGCCCCGGCACGATCAGCCCCTGCTCGGGAAAGTAGAAATGGAAGATGCCGTCGCCCGGCGTCGCGTAGTACGGCTTCTCGATGCCGTGCGCGCGCGCGAACTCCCGGCCGATGGCGGTCTGCTTGTCATCGTCCTTTTTGCCGGTGAAGACGAAGTGATCGTTGGCGATCGCCGCCTGGCGCGGGAAGATCGTGCGGCCGCCGGTAATCTGGTTGAACGTGTGAATCGCAAACGGCGCGGTCCCGTCCGAGGCCGGCAGCAGATCGGCGTACACGCGCAGCGTCGCACCCGGCGTCGCGGCCGCCGTCTTGTCGACGCGATGGGCCCACACGATCTGTTCGGTCGAGGTCATGCCGCGCGCCTGGTCGGGATCGGGCCATTCGATGGCAGGCGTGGTCTGCACGGAGGCCTTGAACTCGCGGCGGCCGACCGTGAAGATGCCGCCGCTCCTGCGGATCTCGTCTTCCTTCGGCGTCAGCGGCACCGGGTCGTACGTCTTGCCCTGCGTCTCGTTGGTGAGTTGCCGCGACCGCGGGTCAAAACTGAATGTGTCGCCGTCGCGCGCGTCGGCCACCGCCTCCGGGCTCTGCACAACGTGCAGCCCGAGATTTAGCGCATTTCGGCGGAAGATGTCGCCCATGTTCTGGCCGCAGACGACGACCATCTCCAGGCCGACTTCTTCGGCGACGCCTTTGAGTCCCGCCGGGCTCATTTCACGCGACGAGCCGATCGCGAACCGGTCGCCGGCGACGAGGAACGTCTCGCCGCGATGGACTCGGGCGCGAAAATCGGGCATCAGGTAGCGGAACGATCCGGCCTTCCAGCGTTCGTCGAGCGTCTCGAGGCTCTCCGACACGCAGTCGGCGGCGGGGGTAATCTGATCCGTATCGATGGCGTCGAGCTTCTGTTTCTTGCCGGGGACTTTCAGGTCCCAGATGATGAGCGCGGTGCCGCGGATGATCGCGGTCGACTGCGCCGCGTCAGCCGCCGCCGGCGGGGCGACCGACTCGCGTGTGACGCCGGGCTTCAAACGGGCGGATTCAATCGTGTGCATGACCTTCTAATACTAACGCTGGTATCATGAGACATTGATGTCCGAGTCCAAAGAGTCGAAAGAGCCGTCGCTGCACACGTGCACGTCCGAAGCGCTCACCAACAATGTCCGCGTCGAGGTCGAGTCGCAATATGCGGCCGAGCACTCTCAGCCGTTCCAAAATCACTGGTTCTTCTACTACACCGTTCGCATCTCGAACGAGGGCGACGACACCGTGCAGCTCCTGAGCCGCCACTGGATCATCACGGACGCCGCCGGCCACACCGAAGAAGTCAAAGGCCCCGGCGTCATCGGCGAGCAGCCGAGGCTCGGGCCGGGCGAGTCGTTTCAGTACACATCGGGATGTCCGCTCAAGACGTCGACCGGGGTGATGCACGGCACCTATCAGATGGTCGCGCAGGACGGCGAGCCCTTCGACGTCGAGATTGCGCCGTTCGCGCTGCACGAGCCCTACACCGTTCACTAGTCACGACGATCGACGTCGTCTACTCAGGACGGCGGAACGTGCGGATGGCGTCGAGGAAGGCGTCGCCGAAGTCTGCGGCTTTTTTCGCGCCCACGCCGTAGATGTCGTGCAGATCCTCGAGCGTGCGCGGGCGGCGCTGGATCATGTCGCGCAGCGTCGTGTCGTGGAAGATGACGTACGGCGGCACGCCGCGCTCCCGCGCCAGACGCAGCCGCACCTCCCGCAACGCATCGAAGAACTCCTGATCGACGTCGGCGACGACGCTCTCGCGGCGGCCGCGGACGCTTTTCTTCGATTTCGGCGGCTGCACTTCCCGATAGAGCGAGCAGGCCCCCTCGCCTCTCAGCAGCGCCGCGCCCGCCGGCGTCAACCGCAACACAGGATAGGGATCGCCGTCGCGCGTCAGCAGGCCGTCGCCGACCAACTGCTCGATGTAGCCGCGCAGGGCCGTCACGGACTCGTCCTTCAGCAAACCGAAGGTCGACAGATCGTCGTGGCCGCTCGCGACGACCTTCTCGGTCGCGCGTCCGATAAGGATATCGGACACGTGGCCGATGCCCCATGCCTGTTTCACGCGCGCGACGCACGACAGGATCTTCTGCGCGACGACCGTGGAATCCGCGACCGCATCCAGCTCCTTCAGGCACCAGTCGCAGGCGCCGCACTCCGCGCGTCCATACGCCTCGCCGAAGTACTCCACGAGCGAGCGGTGGCGGCACCGTGTGCCGGCCGCGTAGCGCTCCATGTCGCGCAGGAGTGCTCGGCCGCTGTCGGTCAGCTCGCCGTTCATCTCGAGCATCTGCCGCCAGCGGACGAAGTCGGCGCCCGAATAAATGAGCACGCACTCAGCCGGCAGCCCGTCGCGGCCCGCGCGGCCCGATTCCTGCTGGTAGTGCTCGGGCGATCGCGGCGCGCCCGCGTGCACCACGAAGCGCACGTTCGAGCGATCGATCCCCATCCCGAACGCGACGGTGGCGACCATGATGTCGATGCGCTCGTCGAGGAACGCTTCCTGATTCCGGCTGCGCACATCGTCGGCCAACCCGGCGTGGTACGGCGCCGCCCGCAGGCCTTCTCCCTGCAGCCAGACGGCCAGCGCCTCGACTTCACGGCGCGATCCGCAATAGACAATGCCGGCCTCGCCCGCGTGGCGTTCGAGAATCTGCAGAAGCTGGCGATGGAGATTGCCGCGGCGCAGGACGCGGTAGGTCAGGTTCGGCCGGTCGAACGAACCGACGAGGACCGCCGCATCCTGCAGACGCAGCTCGGTAATGATGTCGCGGCGGACGCGCTCGGTCGCGGTCGCCGTGAACGCGTGCAGCGACACGTCGGGAAAATCGTCGCGCAGGCGGCCGAGCTGCCGGTACTCGGGACGAAAATCGTGGCCCCACTGGCTGATGCAGTGCGCTTCGTCGATGGCGATGAACCGCACGCCGGTCTGCTGCAGCATGCGGCGAAACCCCTGGCTCCCCTCGCCCACCAGCCGCTCCGGCGACACGTACAGCAGACGGCACTCGTCGTTGCGCAGGCTCGCCAGCACCGCGTCGCGTTCGTCGGGTGTCAGCGAGCTGTTCAGATACGCGGCCGCCACGCCGTCGACGCGCAGGCCGTCGACCTGATCCTTCATCAGCGAAATCAGCGGCGAGACGACCAGGGCGAAGCCGAGTCGCTCCGGCCGGTTCGACGGGACGCGCCCTGCGCTCGACGCGTCCGTCGCGAGACGCACGAGCGCCGGCGCCTGGAAACACAGCGACTTCCCGCCGCCGGTCGGCAGCACGACGACGCTGTCGCGTCCGGCGAGGATGGCCTGCATCGCTTCGCGCTGCAGCGGACGAAAGCTCGAGAATCCCCACACGCGCTGCAGGGCCGACTCGAGCCGCTGATCAGCGTCTGGCGTAGGTGTGCTCGATGTAGTCATCAACGAGACGCTGGAACTGGGCGGCGAGCTCTTCGTACGTGCCGCGCAGCGTGTCGACGTGCCGGCCGTCGATGAAGACGGGACAATTGGGGGCCTCGCCGGTTCCCGGCAGGCTGATGCCGATGTTGGCGGCCTTCGACTCGCCCGGGCCGTTGACGACGCAACCCATGACGGCGAGCGTCATCGTCTCGACGCCGTCGTAGTGGGTTTTCCACTGCGGCATCATCTCGCGGACGTACGCCTGAATCCGTTCGGCGAGCTCCTGAAACGTGCTGCTCGTCGTGCGCCCGCAGCCGGGGCAGGCGGTGACGCTCGGCGAGAACGATCGGAGCCCGAGCGCCTGCAGGAGCTCGCACGCCGCGTACACTTCCTCGCGGCGATCGCCGCCGGGGCGCGGCGTGAGCGACATGCGGATGGTGTCGCCGATGCCTTCGCTGAGCAGCACGCCCATCGCCGACGCGGACCAGACGAGGCCCTTGACGCCCATACCCGCTTCGGTCAACCCGAGGTGCAGCGGCTGATCGGTGCGCCGCGACAGCTCGCGGTAGACGGCAATCAGGTCGCGGGGCCGCGACGTCTTGCACGAGATGATGATCTGATCCTTCCGCAAGCCGCTCTCGATCGCGAGCGCGGTCGACTCCACCGCCGACAGCACCATGCACTCGTTGACGATCTCTTCGGAGCTCCGGCCGAGGTCGCGATCGGTGTTCTCCTGCATCTTCGCGAGGACGAGCTCCTGATTGAGCGAACCGCCGTTGACGCCGATCCGCACCGGCCGGTTGTGATCGACGGCCACTCTGCAGATCGTGCTGAACTGCTCGTCGCGCCGCGCGCCGGTGCCGACGTTGCCCGGGTTGATGCGGTATTTGTCGAGCGCGCGCGCGCAGGCGGGAAACTTCGTCAACAGAAGGTGGCCGTTGTAGTGGAAGTCGCCGATGAGCGGCGCCGTGCAGCCCGCGTCGAGCATCCGCTGCTTGATCTCGGGAACGGCGGCGGCCGCCTCGGGCAGATTCACCGTGACGCGCACCAGCTCCGATCCGGCTTCGGCCAGCTCGATGCACTGCACGGCGGTCGCGCGCGCGTCCGCCGTGTCGGTCATCGTCATCGACTGGACGACGATGGGCGCGCCGCCCCCGACCTGGATTGAGCCGACCTTGACGCCGACCGTCTTGTGGAGTTTGACCAGGCTCATGAATGGCTAGATCGCTCATGATAGCATTCGCTCGTGCATGCGATTCTCGTTCGTGAGTTCGGCGGTCCGGACGTGTTGCGCCTCGAGGACGTGCCCGATCCCAGGCCGGGCCCCTCCGACGTGCTCGTCCGCATCCGCGCGGCGGGCGTCAATCCGGTGGACGTGTACGTCGTGACCGGCACGTACGCGCGCAAGCCGCCGCTGCCCTTCATTCCCGGCTCGGACGGCGCGGGCGAGGTCGAAGAGGTCGGCGCCGAGGTGAAGGGCGTCGCGCCGGGCAACCGCGTGTACATCGCCGGCCACGGCAGCACACTGTCCGGCGCCGGCACGTACGCGGAACGCGTCGTGTGCACGCCGGCGCAGCTCCATCGGCTGCCCGCGCGCGCAACGTTCGCGCAGGGAGCGGCGCTCGGCGTCCCGTATACCACCGCCTATCGCGCGCTCTTCCATCGCGCCGCCGCGCGGCCCGGTGAAACCGTGCTCGTGCACGGCGCGACGGGCGGCGTCGGCATCGCGGCCGTGCAGCTCGCGCACGCGCACGGCCTGCGCGTCATCGGCACCGGCGGCACCGATCGCGGCCTCGACCTTGTCCGCGCGCAGGGCGCCGATGTGGTGGCGAACCATCACGCACCGAATTATCTCGACGAGATCAAGCAGGCGACCCACGGACGCGGCGTCGACGTCGTGATCGAAATGGCCGCCCACATCAATCTCGACAAGGATCTGTCGCTCCTCGCGCCGCGCGGCCGCGTCGTCGTCGTCGGCAACCGGGGGCGCGTGGAGATCGACCCGCGCCAGGTGATGGGACGCGACGGCGCCATCCTCGGTGTGACCTACTTCAATGTATCCGAAGCGGATTTCGCGTCGATTCACGCGGCGCTCGTGGCGGGGCTCGACAACGGGACGCTGGCGCCCGTGATCGCGCAGGAGATTCCGCTCGCCGACGCCGGGCGCGCGCACACGGCCGTCATGGAATCGGGAGCGCTCGGCAAGCTGGTCTTGATTCCATAGGAGATGATGCCTTCATGACATCGGCCTCTCAGCGGTTTGTCCGCCCGATCGCCATCGGCGCGCTCGTTTGTTCCGGTGCGATCGGATTCGGCGCCGTCCGCGGCGGCCTTGACGCTCAGCCGCCGACAACGCCGTCAGCGCCGACAGGGCCCGCGGTCGCCGCGGCGCCGAGCGAGAGCGCGGCGCGCGGAAAACGCGTCTACGACACGCGCTGCGTGGAATGCCACGGGAAGACGGGCAGCGGCGACGGCCCCGCGGCGCCGATGCTGATGCCGCGGCCGCGCGATTTCACCGCGGGCCGATACAAGCTCCGCTCCACCGAGACCGGCAGCATCCCGACCGACGAGGATCTGCTGCGCACGGTGCGGCAGGGCGTCTACGGCTCGGCGATGCCCGCGTGGGAGAAGCTGCTCTCGGACGCTGAGATTCAGGACGTCGTCGTCTACATCAAGACGCTCTCGCCGCGCTTCACGACCGAGTTGGCGGCGGCGGTCACCCTCGGCCCGCAGGTGCCGAGCTCGCCCGAGAGCATCGCGCGCGGCCACCAGGTCTTCGAGCGGCTGAGCTGCGGCAGCTGCCACGGCACCGACGGACACGGCACGTTCGCGATCGCCACCGAATTCGAGGACGACTGGAATCACCCGCTGACCGCCGCCGATCTCACGCAGCCGTGGACGTTCCACGGCGGCGCGACGTCGCGCGACATCTACCTGCGCTTCCGCACCGGCATGTCGGGCACGCCGATGCCGTCGTTCAAGGACACCGCGACCGACGCCGAGATGTGGGATCTCGCGAACTTTGTCGTCTCGCTGGGGCGAAAGCCGGTGTGGTCGATGAACGCGGAGGAAGTCGCCGCGCTCTACGCGCGGGACGCGGCCGAGGCGAAGGCCGACCCGATCAAGCGCGGCAAGTATCTCGTCGACACGCACCTCTGCGTGGTCTGCCATTCGCCGCTCGATCAGGACGGCAAAATCATGCCCGGGATGACGCTTGCGGGCGGTCAACTGATGCGCGTGCTGCCGTTCGGCGATTACCCCACGGGCAACCTGACGTCGGACAAAGAGACCGGCCTCGGCGGATGGACCGACGACCAGATCAAGCGCGTGATCACCACCGGCACCCGTCCGAACGGCGTCCGCCTGCCGCCGTTGCCCATGGACTGGTCGGCCTTCTCGGCCATGACGCCCGCGGATCTGAACGCCATGGTCGCGTACTTGCGGACGGTGCCGCCGGTGTCCAACAAAGTTCCGGAAATCACTCGGCCGCTTCTGCCGATGTATCTGTGGGGCAAGTTCAAGATGCTGATTCTGCAGGACGACCCGCCGATCATCATCTATCCGGGCAACGTCGGCACGAAAGGAGGCCAGCGATGAAGCGATTCCTGACGTGGGCCTTCTTCATCGTCCTGATCCTGGCGGTGGCAGGATTCTGCGCGTTTCTCTACTTCATTCCGCCGTTCTTCATCGCGCCGCCGGAAACGTTCTCGAAGGCGCAGAACGACGCGGCGCCAACGGTTGCCGACATCAAAGACCCGGCGCAACGCGCGATCGCCGAGCACGGGCGCTATCTCGTGGTGACGGCCGGATGCATCGGGTGCCACCAGGTGCCGGGGCCCAAGGGGCCGCAGTTCGACAAGTACCTGGCGGGCGGTCTCAAGTTCCTGACGCACGACGGCACGTACGTCGCGCGCAATCTCACGCCGGACAAAGAGACGGGGCTGGCGCGCCGGACCGACGATGAGGTGAAGCGCGTGATGCGGAGCGGCGTGTTTCCCGATGGCCACGTGACGTCGTACCGCATGATGCCGTGGGGCTCCTACACGAACTGGACCGAAGAAGACCGTCACGCCGTCGTCGTCTACCTGCGCCATCTGCCGGCGGTGCGCCGCCGGATTCCCGACCCGGAGGCGCCGTCGCCGTTTCGCGATCCGACCGCGCACGAGGAAGTGTACGGCGGAAAAGATTACGCCACCGGCAAGTGAGCGTGGGAGTAACATAGGCTGCGATCATGAAAGTCTCGCTCCGCGTGAACGGCGCCACCCATGAAGTGGACGTCACGCCGACTCAAACGCTTCTGTCGGTTCTGCGCGATCAGCTCGGCCTGACGGGCACCAAATACGGCTGCGGTGAAGGCCAGTGCGGCGCGTGCACGGTCCTCATCGACGGCCTGCCGGTGAGGTCGTGCCAGGCCCGCGCGTCGCTCGTGCAGGACAAATCCGTCAGTACAATCGAGTCGCTCGAGAGCAACGGCCGTCTGCACCCGCTGCAGGAGGCGTTCCTCAAGCACGAGGCGATGCAGTGCGGCTACTGCACGCCCGGGATGATCATGGCGGGGGTTGGCCTGCTCGCGTCTACTGCTGATTTAACCGACGAGGCGATCGTCAAGGCGATGGACCGGAATGTCTGCCGCTGCGGGACGTATCCGCGTATTGTCGCCGCGATCAAGGAAGCTGCGCATGCCAGAGCCTGATATCGAGCTCGAGCGCTACGAGCTCTTCGAAGGGCCGCGCTACCGCTTCGAAGTCGATCGCCGCGATTTCCTGAAATCGTTCAGCACGGGGCTGCTCGTCCTCCTGGTCGTTCCGCGCGACGGTGTCCTCAGCGCGCAGCAGGAATCGGGACGCGGCGGCGGCGATCGCGATCGCATGCCGGCCGACGTCAACGCCTGGCTGCACATCGGCGAGGACGGTGCCGTTACCGCGTTCACCGGCAAGGTGGAGCTCGGTCAGAACATCCGCACGTCGCTGACCCAGGCTATCGCCGAAGAGCTCAAAGTTCCGATCGCCGCCGTCACGCTCGTGATGGCCGACACCGGCCGGACGCCCTACGACCAGGGCACGTTCGGCAGCCGGACGACGCCGACGATGAATTTGCAGTTGCGGAAGGTGGCGGCGGCGGCACGCGAGGTGCTCGCGAGCCGTGCGGCCGCGCAGTGGAACATCGCGCGCGACGCGGTCACCGTGAAGGATGGCCGCGTCCAGGGATCGGGCGCGGCGCAGTCGATTGGATTTGGCGAGCTCGTGAAAAACGCGCCGCTCGTCGCCACCGTCAGCGAGAAGACGGTGCTCGAGTCGCCGAAGGACTGGGCGGTCGCCGGCACCGCGGTGCCGAAAATAAATGGCCGCGATATCGTCACGGGGCGCCATCGTTACACGTCGGACATGACGCCTGAGGGTCTGTTGTACGGGCGGATCGTGCGTCCGCCGTCGTACGGCGCGACGCTGGCGCGCGTGGACGCGAGCGCCGCCGAGGCGATGCCCGGCGTGGTCGTGGTGCACGACGGCAATTTTCTCGGCGTCGCCGCGCCGACTGCCACTGCCGCCGGCCAGGCCGCCTTGGCGATCAAAGCCGAGTGGACCGCCGGATCCGGCGCGTCCGCGCGGACGCTGTTCACGGATTTGAAGAGGCCGGCCGACGGCAACGCCGGCTCGCCCATCATCGCCGGGTCGGTGGACGAGGCGCTGACGCGCGGACCGCTGAAGGTCGACGCCGAATACACGGTCGCCTACATCGCGCACGCGCCGCTCGAGCCGCGCGCCGCGGTGGCGGAGTGGCAGGATGGCCGCGTCACGGTGTGGACCGGCACCCAGCGGCCGTTCGGCGTGCAGCAGGAGCTGGTGGACGCGTTCCATGTGGCGCCGGACAAGGCCCGCGTCATCGTGCCCGACACCGGCTCGGCCTACGGCGGCAAGCACACCGGCGACGCCGCGATCGAGGCGGCACGCCTCGCGCGGGCGGCCGGCAAGCCGGTCAAGCTCGTGTGGACGCGCGAAGAAGAATTCGCGTGGGCGTACTTCCGCCCCGCCGGCGTGATCGAGATCCACGCCGCCGCGCAGAAGGACGGCGTCGTCACGGCCTGGGACTATCACAACTACAATTCCGGTCCGGCGGCGATTGGCACGCCGTACGACGTCGCCAATCAGCGCATCGTGTTCCATCCGGCGCAATCGCCGCTGCGCCAGGGCTCGTATCGCGGGCTCGCAGCGGTGGCCAATCACTTCGCGCGCGAGTCGCACATGGACGAGGTCGCGCACGCCGCCGGCATCGATCCGCTCGCCTTCCGGCTGAAGAACCTGCGCGACGACCGACTCGTCGCGGTCCTCAAGGCCGCAACGGACAAGTTCGGCTGGAAGGCCAACGCCACCGGCATCGGCCTGGCGTGTGGCGTCGAGAAGGGCGGCTACACGGCCTGCTGCGTGGAAGTGCGCGTGGCACGTGGCGCGGTGACACTCGTCCGCGTCACCGTCGCGTTCGAATGCGGCGCCATCGTGAATCCCAACGGCCTGAACAATCAGGTGGAAGGCGCCATCATCCAGGGCCTGGGCGGCGCCCTGTTCGAAGCGATCGGCTTCGAGAACGGAAGGCTGACCAACGGCCATTTCGCGCAATACCGGCTGCCGCGCTTCAGCGACGTCCCTCCGATCGACGTCATCCTGCTCGATCGCCGCGATCTGCCGCCGGCCGGCGCCGGCGAGACACCAATGGTCGGCCTCGCGCCGGCCATCGGCAACGCCATCTTCAGCGCCACCGGCACGCGCCTGCGTGCGCTGCCGCTCGTCCCGCACGGTCTTCCGGCATCAACCAACCAGTAGTCGGACCGTCCATCCCGTCGAACGACAGGCTCGGGCAGATTCTGGCCCCGCGCGCGCCGCGCGAGATTCAGCTGGGCCTATAATCGATCGCGAATGGCTGACACGATCGACTGGCCGCCCCCTCGGCGCCCGCGCCGCCGCGGCCGCCTGCTCCTCCTCGGCGCGATTTTCGTGGTGCTGTTCGGCGGGAGCACGACCCTGTCCTACTACGTCGACGCGCTCTGGTTCGCGTCGCTCGGGTACTCCGCCGTGTTCTGGAAGACGCTCAATCTGCAGGGCGCCGTCTTCACCGGCTTCGCGGCCGTCACGTTTCTGGTGCTGTACGGGTCGTTTCTCGCCCTGAAGCCGGCTGATCTCGCCGAGATCGCCGGCGGCGCCATCATGATCAACGGCCAGCCGGTGAAGGTGCCGGTCGAGCCGGTCCTGCGGCTGATGGCGCTTGGCGTCTCGCTCGCCATCGCGGCCGCCACCGGCGCGGGGATGATGGCCGAGTGGCCGACGCTCGCGCTGTACTGGTACGGCGCGCGGCCCGAGGCGCTGCACGCCGCCGCGGCCCAGGCCGCCACCGTCGATCCGATCTTCGGCCGGCCGCTCGCCTTCTATCTGTTCACGCTGCCGGCGTGGCAGCTCATCGCCGGCTGGCTGATGACGCTCACCGTGATCGTCTTTGCCATCGCCGTGGCCTTTGTCTTCGTCATCGGCGGCTCGCGCGCGCTGATGGGGCGCCACCGCGGCGGCGATCTCGGCGCCGGCTGGCGCGGCCTCTCGCTCGCGTTCGCCGCGCTCCTGTCGATGCTCGCCGTGCACGTCTATCTCGGACGCTTCGAGCACCTCTTCGTCGATCACACGATCTTTGCTGGCGTCACCTATACCGACGCGCACGTCACGCTGACGGGGATGCTGCTGGTGTCGATCGCGCTCGCCGCCGGCGCGGTGATGGCGGCGATCAACGCCGTCACGGCGCCGCGCGTGCGCTGGCTCGTCGCCGCCGTCGCTCCCGCCGCGACCTGCTATGTCGTCGTCGGCGTGCTCGGCTGGTACGTCAGCAGCTTCATCGTGAAGCCGAACGAGCTGGTCAAAGAGCAGCCGTACATCTCGAACAACATCGCGATGACGCGTCAGGCCTACGGCCTCGACCGCATTGCGCAGCGCCCGTTCCCGGCCGAGACGACCGTCGAGGCGGCCGACGCGTCCAACAACCAGGCGACCCTGCAGAACATCCGCCTCTGGGACTGGCACGCCCTGCAGGACACGCTGCGGCAGATTCAGGAAATCCGCACGTATTACGACTTCCCCGACATCGACATCGATCGCTACGAGATCGACGGCAGCGTGCGCCAGATGATGCTCGCCACGCGCGAGCTGAACGTCGACAAGCTGCCCGAGAGCAGCCGCAACTGGATCAACGAGAAGCTGATCTACACGCACGGCTACGGCGTGACGATGAATCCGGTGAACGGCTTCACGTCCGAGGGACTGCCGACGCTCATCCTGAGCAACATGCCGGTGCAGAGCACCATCCCGTCCATTTCGGTGAAGCGGCCCGAGGTGTACTTCGGCGAGCTCACGACCACCGACGTGTACGTGAAGACGCGGCAGAAAGAGTTCAACTACCCGCAGGGCGAGACCAACAGCCTGACGTCATACGAAGGCACGGGCGGCATCGTGCTCGGCGGATTCTTCCGGCGACTCTTGATCGCGCTCGATCGCGGCGATCTCGCCAAGCTTCCCTTCAGCGACGATGTGACGGCGGAGAGCCGGCTCCTGATGCGGCGCAGCGTGCGCGACCGTGTCCTGGCGCTCGCGCCGTTCCTCACCTTCGATCCCGATCCCTACATCATCGTCAACGAGGACGGGCGGCTGCTGTGGATGATGGACGGGTTCACGACCTCGGACACCTATCCGTATTCGCGCCACTACGAGCTCGGACCCGACACGATCAACTACATGCGCAACAGCGTGAAGGCCGTCATCGATGCCTACGACGGGACGACGACCTTCTATGTGTTCGACGAGGACGATCCGATCGTCGCGGCATATCGTGGGATCTTTCCGAGCCTCTTCAAGGATGCCTCGTCGATGCCGCCCGCGCTGCGCAAGCACGTGCGGTATCCCGAGATGCTGTTGAAGCTGCAGGCCTCCGTCTACTCCGTGTATCACATGACGGATCCGGAAGTTTTCTACAACCGGGAAGACCTGTGGAGCGTGGCGTCCGAAGTCGGCATGACCTCGCAGGGATCGCAGGCGGCGCTGCCGATGGAGCCCAACTTCGTGCTGATGAAGCTCCCGGGAGAAGCGGCGACGGAATTCGTCGAGATCCTGCCGTTCACGCCGGCGAACCGCAACAACCTGATCGGCTGGATTGCCGGCCGCAGCGACGGCGAGCATTACGGCACGGCGATGGTCTTCGATTTTCCGAAAACCAAGCTCGTCGACGGCCCGCTGCAGATCGAAGCGCGCATCGACCAAAACGCGCAGCTCTCCGGGCAGCTGTCGTTGTGGAACCAGCAGGGATCGCACGTGCGCCGAGGGAACCTGCTCGTGATCCCGATTGGCCGGGCGCTGCTCTACGCGGAACCGATTTATCTGCAGGCCGAGCGCAGCCCGATGCCCGAGCTGCGGCTCGTCGTGCTCGCGCTGCAGGATCGGCTCGCGTACGGGCCGACGTTCGAGGCGGCGATGGCGGGCCTGTTCGGCGGCGCCGCTTCATCTCTCTCGGCGTCAGCGCCCCAGGCGCCAACATCTCCGGGATCGAACGCGGCCGCGCCGGCGGCCGCGCGGGCGCCAGCCGCTGCCGGCGTGCCCGAGGTCGCGGGCGACGTCAATGCGCTCATCGCGGACGCCGCGCGCGACCTCGCCGATTATCAGCGGCTGACGGCGGAGGGCAAGCTCGGGGAAGCCGGGCAGAAGCTCGAAGCGTTGAAGATGCGGCTGGAAGAACTGCAGAAACGGCGCCGATAAGCGACATCACGCCGCGTCGCGTAGAATAAAATATCAGTGAAAGGACTTCTGATGCGTCTACTGGCTGCGTCTGCCGTTGTGCTCGCGTCGATCACGCTCTCCGCTCAAACCACCACGAACACGATTCCGCCGCCCTCCGACGTCGCGGCACCGCCGGCCGACGCCGTGAAAACGGCGTCAGGGCTCGCAGCGAAGATCATCAAGCCGGGTACCGGACACGACCATCCAACGCCCGCCGATTTGGTCACCGTGCATTACACCGGCTGGCATACCGACGGCACCATGTTCGACAGCTCCGTGGCGCGCGGCACGCCGTCGACGTTCCCCGTCAAGGGCGTGATCGCCGGGTTCGGCGAAGGGCTTCAGCAGATGGTCGTCGGCGAGAAGCGCCGGCTGTGGATTCCCGAGTCGCTCGCATACAAGGGGCAGGTGGGAAAGCCCGCGGGGATGCTGGTCTTCGACGTCGAGTTGATCAACATGCCCAACCGCCCGCCGGCCGACTTTAAGGCGCCGCCGAGCGACGCGAAGCACACGCCGAGCGGCCTCGCCTACAAAGCGCTGAGCGACGGCGTCGGCGGACGCCACCCGAAACCGAGCAATACCGTCACGGTGCACTACACCGGATGGACGACGGACGGGAAGATGTTCGACAGCTCCGTCACGCGCGGCCAACCGGCGACATTTCCGCTGGACCAGGTCATCGCCGGGTGGACCGAAGGGCTGCAGTTGATGGTCGAAGGCCAGAAGATGCGGTTCTGGATTCCCGAAAGCCTCGCGTACAAGGGACAGACCGCGCCGTACGGGATGCTGGTGTTCGACGTGGAGTTGATCGCGATCAAGTGAGGGCGGGACGGGCCGCCTTTCCAGCCGCTCCTGCCCGTCCAGCCCCTTCGTTAATCCGCCGGCACGCGCGGGCAAACCGATCGGCGAACGCGCGGCGCGTCTCTTCGGCGACCGGGCCAATCCGCGCCCAGCTCGCCTGCGCCTGACGCACGTCTTCCTGCGCGGCGCGCCACCGGCTCTCCTGGTCCACCTTTCCGCCAATCGTGTTGGCGGCGAGCGCTTCCTTGAGCATCGAGGCCAGACGTGTGGTCGGCGAGAGCGCCGTGTCGGCCGCGGCGCCAGGCGCGCCGAGGAGCGAGGCGGCGAGATCCTCGACCCGCTTGACGAGCGCTTCCATGCGCGTGCGATTCGTGTTGGGATCGAGCTCGGTGCCGGCGAAGGCAGCCGGCCACCGCGCAAGCACGCCGTTGAACGCCGCTTGAAACCGCTCGTCGAGCGCGATCGCGCGATCGCGATCGACGCCGCGCGCCGCAATCTCCTGCTGCCACTTCGAGCGAAGGCCGCGAACGGTGAGGCCCAGATCGACAGGTGCTTGCTGGCTGGTGACTGGTGACTCTGAACTGTCGACTGGCGACCCCGGAGTATCGTCGGACGACTGAGGACTGACGACTGCCAGCGCCTCCAGCTCCGCGCAGATCGCTTCGCGCGCCGCCACCCGTTCGGCTTTGGCGATGTCATGGCGCTGCGCGTAGCGGCTGAAGAACAGATCGCATGCACCGCGAAAGCGCTGCCAGATCGCTTCCGAACGCGTCTTCTTCACCGGACCGATCGTCTTCCACTCCGCCTGGAGCCGCTTGATCCCGGAGGCGGCGGCTTCCCAATCCGTCGACTGCGCGAGCGCTTCGGCTTGCACCGCCAGCGCTTCTTTCTTCCCGTAATTCTCCGCCCACATCGTCTTGCGCTGGACGAGATCTTCGTGGCGCCGCGTGAAGAAGCGATCGCAGGCAACGCGGAAGCGGTCCCAGATGGCCTTTTCCTGGCCGCGGGTGACCGGACCGATCGTCTTCCACTCGGCTTGCAGACGCTTGATCTCGTCGGCCGTCTGAATCCAGTTCCTGGACTCGGACAACGCTTCGGCGCGCTCGCACAAGGCCACCTTGGCCACGAGACTGGCCGCGCGGGCTTCGGCCTGCGCCGCGAAGTGCGCTTCGCAGCGCGGCCACACCTCGTCGTGCGCCACCTTGAAGCGCCGCCAGAGCGCTTCGCCCTGCGCGCGAGGCACGTCGGCGACCTGACGCCACTGCTCCTGGAGTTGGCGGATCTCTTTGGCGAGCTCCTCGGGATCCTCGAGCGCGCGCAGCGCTTCCATGCGTGCGCAGAGCTGTTCCTGCACGCCGGCGTTCGCGAAACGCTTCCATTCTTCGGCTTCGCGCAGCTCCTGTACCTTCGGCGTCAGCGCCGACTGCGCCGCCTTCAGCCGGCGGACGAGGTCGTCGTACTCGCGTTTGGACGGCAGTGACGGCACATCGGCGAGCGCCGCGCGCACGTCGTGCAGCGCCCGCTCGCCCGCCTTGAGCGACAGGTCGGCTTTGGCCGCGAGCGGATCGACGCGCGCCGCGAGCTGCTGCAACCGCGCCAGCGCCTCGCGGCGAAGGCGCGCGTCGGTTTCGTGCGCCTCGGTGTCGCGCGCGGTCAGTCTCGCCTCGGCGGCCGCAAAACGCTCGGCCAGGGCCGGATCGATCGCGCTGATGCCGTCGGTGACGTCCTTCCACTCACGCCGGGCGACGGTCAACCGGCGGCGCGCCGACGCGAGGTCGGCGTCGCCCGCGGCGGCGTCCCCTTCGGCGGCGAGCTCGGCGAGACGCCCGTGACGGCGTTCGCTCTCTTTCTGCGCGTCGGCCTCGATGCGCATGCGCTCGGCGGCCTTCCGCTCCTCGCGCTGGCGCGCGGCTTCGGCGTTCGCCAGGATCCGCTCGGCCTCTTGCGCGCGCGCGGCTTCCGCACGAGCCGCGTCCTGCACGCGTTGCACGGCGAGCGACGCCTCTTCGATCTGCGCGCGAACGGCGTCCCGCGGATCGGGCGCCGGCGGCTCAACTGTCGCGGCGGCCGCGGCTTCGGCGGCGGCCCGCGCGTCCAGATCGCGGACGGAGGCGCGCGCGCGTTTGACGGCACTCTTGTTCTTCGCGCGCTCCGCCACGCGCTCGAGATCCTCGCGGCTGGACACACGGTCGAGCGCCGCGAGCGCCGTGTCCTTGAAATCGCTGTTCATCGCGACGGCGAGGACCTCGCTGTGATCCTGCACGCGGTCGAGCGCCGCCGCGCGCAGCGCCTCGAACGACCCGTGGCGCGCAATCGACCCGAGCGCCCGCACGTCGCTGACGCTCGTGAGCGCCGCCCGCGCCACCCCCTCACGCGCCGCGCTCTTGGCGACGAGGGCCAGCGTCTTCGGGTCGCCGAGCGAGGCCAGCGCCTCGACGGCCGCGAGGCTCTCGGCCTCGCCGACGCCCTCGAACGCCTCGAGCGCGATGTCGCGCAGCATGTCGACCGCCTGGCTTCGCACGGCTTCGTCGCGGTCGTCGCGCGCGACGCCCGCCAGCGCCGCCGGATCCATCAGCTTCGCCGTCGCCGCGCGCCGCACGCGCGGCTCCTCGTCCTCGCGCGCCATCGCCGCGAGCTGTTCGCGCTCGTCGATCGGCAGCTCGGCGACAAACGCCAGCCGCACGGCGGGATCGGGATGCTTGTGACGAGGTTGCGCTTTGAATCGGTCGAGTAGTGCCATGGCCACGTTACATACCCAATTCGCTCAGCTTCGCGACGATGTCGCGGCCGTGTGATGCCGCACGAACATGCGTATCGATGTCGACGATGCGGCCGTCGGCACCGATGTAAAACGTCCAGCGCGAAGCGTAGCCGCTGGCGCCGAGCACCCCGTACGCGCGCGCCACGGATTTGGACGGATCACCCAGGATCGGATAGGTGATGCCGAGCGATTGCGCAAACCGCGCATTGGTCTCGGCGGAATCGACGCTCGCTCCAAAGTATCGCACGTTGAACCGCTGCAAATCATGACCGCTCGTCCCGAGCGATTGGCACTCGGCCGTTCAACCGCCCGTGAACGCCTTTGGAAACCACGCGATCACCACGCCATGTCCGTGCCCGACGATCTCGCGCAGATGATACGTGCGGCCGTCGGATCCGGTGAGCGTGAAATCAGGCGCGAGATCACCAGGCCGCAGCTTCACGTCGCCCCGCTCGCTTCTTCCTGACGCCATCGTGACGACTCCGGCTGCCGCCGCCGCGGCCGTGGCCGCGAGCATGCGCAGCTGCTTCAGGAGTGACACAACACCGTTTCCACGCGAACCATGTCATTCTAGTCAAGGCCATGGACTTCATGCGGCACTCTCGTTGCACCTTTTTACGCATGAGCTCTTCACGTCCAATTTCGCGGATCGGCCTGCATGTCGTTGTCGCCCTGCTGGTTGCAACGTTATTCGCGGCCTGCAAGGGGATGACGGCCCCGACTTCGACCGCGGCGCCGCCCGCCGCGGGGTCCACCATCGTGTACACCGCCATCGGCGCGAGCGACGCAACCGGACACGGCAGCAGCGTGCCATGCGACATTCCGACCCAGTCGTGCCCTAACGGCATGGGCTACGTGTATGTCGCCACCCGGCAGCTGCAGGCGCAGGGATTCACCGTCACGCTCTTGAACCTCGGGCTCCCGACCGCCGTGATCGGCCCGGATTTCGAGGCGCTCGGCACGAATAACGGCCGCATCATCGCCGGCAACTTCATCGTGTTCGAAATGCCATTCGTGCTACAGAACAGCACGGTCGTCACGATTTTCGCGGGCGGCAACGAGGTGAACACGATCACGGCGGCGCTCGGCAACGGCGTGGGCGCGAGCGATCCATCGGGGTACATCGACAGCCAGGTGCGGGCCTTCGGCGCCGACTACACGACACTGCTCGCCGGCATCAGAGCCCGCGCCGGCAACCCGCGCATCGTCGCGCTGAACGTGCCCAACCTCGCCGGCCTGCCGCTGCTCGCCGGCGCACGGCTTGATCAGAAACAGGCGGCGCAGCGCGCCTCGGTCGGCATGACGACGACGGTGGTCAATGCGCTGACGGCGCAGGGTATCGGCGTGATCGATTTGATGTGCGACGCGCGGACGTATATCGCCTCGAATTATTCCTCGGACGGGTTCCATCCAAACGATGCCGGCTACGCGTTCATCGCGGGCGAAGTCGTCAGAGCGATCACATCTTCGTCATATCCGGCTCCGCTGAACAGCTGTTCGCGGATGACGCTGGTGCCTTGACGTTCGCCGACGCGGTCCGCCGACTCGAGATAGCCCTTGCTCAGCCTCTACCCGGCGGATCCGCGCACGACGGCCTGGCGCCGCGGCCGCGCCACGAGTGGCCGGCCGGTTTCAATCAGGCGCGGATTCGCCAGGCGGCAGGATTGCTCCTCATGTTTCCGGTCGGCGGGCGTCCGCACATCGTGTTGACCGTGCGCGCGAGCACGCTGGGCCGCCACGGCGGCCAGGTGTCGCTCCCGGGCGGGGTCATCGAACCTGGCGAAACCTTCGAACAGGCCGCGCTTCGCGAAGCGCACGAAGAGATCGCGCTGCCGCTCGAAGGCGTGCGCCTTCTCGGCGCGCTCACGCCGCTCGATATTCCCGTCAGCGGCTTCCGCCTCCACCCCATCGTCGCCGAGGTCGGCGCGCGGCCGGGTCTGGCGCCGTCGGACGGCGAGGTGGCGCGGATTCTCGACGTTCCTTTGGATGAGCTGTTCGAACCGTCGCGATTCACGACGGTCGATCGCGTCCGCGACGAGCGTTCGATCACGATTCCGCTCTTTCGCGTCGGGCCCGGCGGCGATGACGAAATCTGGGGAGCGACGGCGATGGTGTTGGCCGAATTCCTCACCCTGCTGGGCTGGAACATGCCGCAGGCGTGATGCTGCCAAGAATACGCACGATTCGCACTTGGCTGATTACAGATCTCTTGAATCAAAGCTAGTTACTAGATACTCATAGCGCTTTTCCTGTATGATCTGCAGAAATTCTAGTACAATTCTCGTTTCTGCAAGAGCGCGTTATGATGCGCTACCGGGGCTGGTTTCAGGACGTGTGAGCTAAAGGGGGCGACGATGGGTTCGACGGTGTTGGGGGAGGCGATTAGCGCGATTCGCGACTGGTCGGTGACGGAAGCGAAGGAGCCGCGCGCGTCGCGGGCGGCCGAATCGTTCGGCAGCCTCGTATTCAGCGACGCGGTGCAGCAGACGCGCCTTCCCAAGCCGGCCTATCACGCGCTGCGGCGGACGATCACGCACGGCGAGGCGCTCGACCATTCCGTCGCCGACGCGGTCGCGTCCGCGATGAAGGAGTGGGCGGTCGAGCATGGCGCCACCCATTACACGCACTGGTTTCAGCCGCTCACCGGCATCACGGCGGAAAAGCACGATTCGTTTCTGGCGCCGACCGGCGACGGCAAGGCGGTCGCGGAATTCTCCGGCAAGGAATTGATCAGGGGCGAGCCGGACGCGTCGAGTTTTCCTTCGGGCGGCATGCGGTCCACCTTCGAGGCGCGCGGCTACACGGCCTGGGATCCGACGAGCCCGCCGTGGCTGCTGAAGAGCGGCAATTCGACGACGCTCGTCATCCCCACGGCGTTTGTGAGCTGGACGGGCGAAGCGCTCGACAAGAAGACGCCGCTCTTGCGCTCGATGGAAGCGCTGTCGAAGCAGGCGGTGCGGATCCTGAAGCTCTTCGGCTCGACGGCCGAGCGCGTCATCACCACGTGCGGGCCGGAGCAGGAATATTTCCTGATCGATCGCTATTTCTACCTGTCGCGGCCCGATCTCATCAACGCGGGGCGGACGCTTTTCGGCGCGAAGCCGCCCAAGGGGCAGGAGCTCGAGGATCAGTACTTCGGCGCGATCCCCGATCGCGTGATGGCGTTCATGTCGGAAGTCGAGGGGGAGTTGTACAAGGTCGGCGTGCCAGTGAAGACGCGGCACAACGAAGTGGCACCGAGCCAGTACGAGATCGCGCCGGTGTTCGAGAACGCGAACGTCGCGACCGACCATCAGATGATGGTGATGGAAACGCTCAAGCGGTCGGCGCCCAAGTTCGGCCTGGCGTGCCTCCTTCACGAAAAGCCGTTCGCTGGCGTAAACGGCTCGGGCAAGCACCTCAACTGGTCGATGAGCGACGGCGAGGGGAACAATCTGCTCGGGCCGGGCGCGAGCCCGCACGACAACATGCAGTTTCTGGTGTTCTGCGCCGCGGTTATCCGCGCCGTGAACAAGTGGCAGGGGCTGCTCAGGGCCAGCATCGCGAGCGCCGGCAACGATCACCGGCTCGGGGCGAACGAAGCGCCGCCGGCGATTCTGTCGATCTTCCTCGGCGACATGCTGACCGACATCTTCGAGCAAATCGAGAAGGGCGGCGCGAAATCGACCAAGCACGGCGGCGAGCTCGACACGGGCGTCCTCGTGCTGCCGAAGCTCCCGCGCGACGCGGGCGACCGCAACCGCACGAGTCCGTTCGCTTTCACCGGTAACAAGTTCGAGTTCCGCGCCGTGTCGGCGAACCAGAGCATCGGCTATCCCAACGTCGCGCTGAACGTCGCGGTCACCGAATCGCTGGACTACATGGCGACCGAGCTCGAGAAGGCGGTAAAGGGCGGCAAGTCGCTGCAGCAGGCGGTGGCGGATCTGCTGCCGAAGGTGATCAAAGAGAACAAGCGGATCATCTTCAACGGCAACGGCTACTCGAAGGAATGGGAGAAGGAGGCCGGCAAGCGCGGCCTGCTGAACCTGAAGAACACGGTCGACGCGCTGCCGCAGCTGGTCGCGCCGCCGGTCGTGGCCATGTTCGAGAAGTACAAGATTCTCAACGACCGCGAGCTGCACGCGCGGTACGAGATCATGGTCGAGACCTACAACAAGACGGTCAACGTCGAGGGTCAGCTGATGGTGCTGATGGCCAACCGCTACATCCTGCCGGCGGCGCTCGACTACCAGACGCGCGTCGCCGAGAGCGTCGCGGCAGTCAAGGCGGCGGGTGGCAAATCGATCGAAGGCAAGAAGACGCTCGACGTGCTGACCAGGCACGTGGACGAGTTGCGGCGGCGTACCGACAAGCTGGCGCACGCGCTCGATCACGACGGCAACGGTTCGGCTGAAAAACACGCCAAGCACTTCCGAGACGTCGTGATTCCGGCGATGGGGGCGCTGCGCGAGACCGGCGATCAGCTCGAGCTGATGGTCCCGCATGGGACGTGGCCGCTCGCCACGTATCGAGAGATGCTGTTCATTAAGTAAGGCTGGAGGGGCAGGAAGGTCACCTTCCTGCCCCTCCAGCCCTATGGCGCCGTTCCCGCCGGTCCTGCCGACGCGGTACAATTCCCGCGCGTGGCCAAACGCCGTAAACCCACCGACCAATCGCTCTTCGACCACATCGACACGCCCGAGGGCGGCGGCAGCGGCCCTGGCACAACCGCGAACGTCGCGCTCCACGAAGCGGCGCAGTCGCGCTATCTGAACTACGCGCTGTCGGTCATCACCGCGCGCGCGCTGCCCGACGTCCGCGACGGCCTGAAACCGGTCCAGCGCCGCATCCTCTACACGATGTGGGAGCAGAACCTCACCGCCGACGTGAAGCACCGCAAGTGCGCGAAGGTGGTCGGCGACGTCATGGGCAGCTTCCACCCGCACGGCGACGCCGCGCTCTACGAAACGCTCGTCCGCATGGCGCAGTCCTTCTCGCTGCGCTATCCGCTGGTCGACGGCTCGGGCAACTTCGGCTCGCTCGACGGCGACAGCGCCGCGGCCATGCGCTACACCGAATGCCGCCTGACGCGCCTCAGCGACGAAATGCTCACCGAGATCGAGCAGACGACGGTGCCGTTCCGGCCCAATTACGACGGCACGAAGACCGAGCCAGTGGTGCTGCCGGCGCGGATCCCCAATTTGCTGGTCAACGGCGCAACCGGCATCGCCGTCGGCATGGCGACCAACATCCCGCCGCACAATCTGGCGGAAGTCTGCACGGCGCTCGTGAAGCTCCTCGACAACGAGGATCTCAGCAGCGCGCAGCTGTGCCGGTACATCAAAGGCCCCGACTTCCCCACCGGCGGCCAGATCCTCAACTCGCCCGAGGAGATCAAAGACATCTACAAGACCGGATCGGGATCCATCCGGCTGCGCGGCACGTGGGACATCGGCCCGGACACGCGCTCGACCAAGACGATGTACATCGAGAGCGTGCCGTACACGGTGAACAAGGCGCAGCTGGTCGAACGGATTGCGGAAATCGTGATCGCCCGCAAGCTGCCGCAGTTGCTCGACGTGAAGGATCTATCGACCGAGGACGTGCGCATCGCGATCGAGATGAAGAAGGACGCCGACGAGAAGATGATCATGGCGTACCTCTTCAAGCACACGCCGCTGCAGATCAACTTCGCGGTGAACCTGACGTGCCTCATCCCGACCGAGAATCCCGAGGTCGGCCGGCCCGAGCGGCTCGACCTCAAGCAGATCCTCTGGCACTTCCTGCACTTCCGCCTCGATGTGGTCACCAAGCGGCTCGAGCACGAGCTCGCCTCGCTCAAGAAGCGCATCCACATCCTCGACGGCTTCGAGACGGTCTTCGATGCGCTCGACGAGATCATCCGGATCATCCGCAAGTCGGACGGCAAGGCCGACGCGGCCGACAAGATCATGAAACGCTTCGAGCTCGATGCGGAGCAGACGGACGCGATCCTCGAGCTCAAGATCTACCGTCTCGCGCGCCTCGAGATCCTCATCATCCGCACCGAGCTCGAAGAGAAGCGGAAGCGCGCGCGCCAGATCGGAGTGCTGCTCAGGGACGAAGACAGCCGCTGGAAGATGGTGCGCAGCGAGCTCGAGGACGTGCACCAGAAGTACGGCGACAAGCGGCGCACGATGATCGAAAGCGACGCCGGCGAGCAGGAGTACCGGCCGGACGATTTCATCGTCGAAGAGGACAACGTCGTGATCGTGTCGCGCGACGGCTGGGTGAAGCGGCAGAAGGAAGTGAAGGACGTGTCGACGACGCGGCTGCGCGAAGGCGATTCGGTGCTGGCGGTGCTGGCGGGCAGCACGCGCGCGACGTGCGTGTTCTTCACGAACTTCGGCGTCGCGTACTCGCAGCGCATCATCGACGTGCCGGCGTCGACCGGGTACGGCGAACCGATTCAGCGCTTTTTCAAGCTGAAGGACGGCGAGAAGGTCGTCGCGGCGCTCAGCCTCGACGCGCGCGCCATCGGCGACATCGGGGGGGGTCGGGAGCCTTTTGCAGTTTCTGCCACCAAGGGGTCGCAGAAACTGCAAAAGGCTCCCGACCCCCCTGTGGTACCGCCGGTGCACGCTGTCGCTGTCACGAGCGACGGGTACGCGCTGCGGTTCGGGCTCGAACCGTTCGTCGAACCGAGCACCCGCACCGGGCGCCGCTACGCGCGGCCGGCTGAAGGCGCGGAAGTCGTCGGCGTCGCGCGCGTCACGGGCAAAGAGATCCTCATCGCGGCGACGGCGGAAGCGCGTGGGCTGCTCTGCAGCGTGGGCGACGTGAACTACCTGTCCGGCCCCGGCAAAGGCGTCATCCTCATCAAGCTCGGCGACGAGGATCGCGTGATCGGCTTCATCGCGTCAGACGGCGATCGCGACCTGCTGACCGTGGAGACGACGCGCGGCGCCGAACAGACCATCAGCACCGGCAAGTACGAGGTGACCGGGCGAGGCGGCAAAGGGCGCGAACTGCTGCAACGAGGGCAATTCACACGCATTTTGTGGCCTGTTCCCGAGGTCCCCCCTCCTTTCACGGGCAGTTGAACCCGAATAGCAGTACAATGGTGTTGCCGGTCTCACCCTGAGACCGTGTAGCTCGACCGCTGCGCAACAAGGCTGGACACATCCGGCCGCTGACGCTCGAGCGCGATTGACCCTCATTTCAAGGATTCGTTTTGGCTCATCAGGATCGTCTCAACATTGCGGTCTTCATTGATTTCGACAACATCGAAATCGGCGTGAAGACCACCCTCGGCCAGCATTTCGACGTCGGCACCGTGCTCGACGCCATCAAGGAACGCGGCGAGGTCGTCACCAAAATCGCGTACGCCGACTGGACGCGCTCCGGCGAGTACAGCCGCACGCTCACCCAGCACGCCATCCGCCTCGTCCAGCGCAACATGACGCCGGGCGGCGACAAGAACGGCGCCGACATCAACCTCGCCCTCGACGCGCTCGAGATGGCGTTCACGCACCCGCACATCAACGCCTACGTGATCGTCGGCGGCGACAGCGACTTCCTCTCGCTCGTCGAGAAGCTCAAGCAGTACGACAAGAAAGTCTTCGTCGTCGGCGGCCGCGCGTTCACGAGCGTGATCCTGCAGCGCAACTGCCACGAGTTCATCGCCTACGAGAACCTTGCCGGCGTGCGGAAGAACGCGATCAAGACCGGCCGGCCGATGCCCGCCGCGGCGGCGAGCGCGCCGATCGCGCAGGCGCTCCCGGTGGTGCGCCGCGCGCTGAAGATCCTCGCCGACCGCGAGGTCACGCCGCAGACCGGCCTGCTGAAAAGCACGCTCCTGCAGCTCGACTCCACCTTCTCCGAGCGCAACTACGGCGCCTCGTCGGCCGTCCGGGCCTTCAGGCTGGCCTGCGCCGCCGCGTCAGCCTCGTCGCCAGCGCTCGGAGTGAGCTCCACCATCACGCTGCGGCCCGCGTGTTTCAGCGTGACGAGGCCGGCCTGAGCGAGCTTCTCGACGA
>JADGOC010000210.1 GCA_017883165.1 Acidobacteriota bacterium | reverse complement strand
AAACCGGTTCGCGACAAACCGGGCGTCACCCTCAACGCATTCGCGAAGTACAGCTTCTTCAGCACGGCATCCGGCAGGTTCATGCCATAGAGCTTCCAGAACGCGTGGTAGTCGCGGTAATAGTCGAAGTACTCGTCGGCGGTCTCGAACACGCGCCAGTAGTACGGATACTCGTCGGGCGCGTACGTGTCCTTGCCGAAGAGGATCCGGTCCTGGTACTTGACGAAGAAGTCGTGCGCCGCGCGCGGCTGTCGACCGAAGTCGTAGAGCACGGCGGCGACGTCGTAGTAGACGTTCGGGTTCTCGTCGAGGAGCTTCCCCGCCCGCGCCAGGTCGTTGGCATGCCACCCGAAGTGCGCGAGGATGAACCTCGTGGTCGGGTGCTTCTTGACCATGTTGTTGCGCTCGGTCATCAGCTGCTCGAAGCGTACGCCGGTCTGATGCCGGCGATCGGGGAACAAGGCGAGCTCGAGCCACCGCTCGTTGTGGTTGTCGATCGGGTCGAAGAAGGCCGCCGGCTCCGCGATGTGAACCAGCACCGGCACGTTCAGACGCGCGCACGTCTCCCAGATCGGATCGAGTTCGGGATCATCGACCGGCAGACGGCTCCCGTCCGCCTTCTGGTCGAACATGCCGAGATCCTTGAACACCTTCAGTCCCTTGGCGCCGGCCTTGATGTCCTCCTCGAGTTGCCTGGCCGCCTTCGCGCCAAAGCCCGGCCCCACGCCGCCGCGGAAGTTGACGTTGGCGAAGAGCACCATCCGATCGCCGTGACGGCTGTCGTGAATGGCCGCGATCCCCTGCCGGAGCCTGTCGCCAGAGCCGCCGCTGAGGTTCACCAGCAGCTTCAGGTTGTTGGCGTCCATGCCGCGGACCACCTCGTCGAACGCGGCAGCGCCGATCGGCTCGGGCTGATGGCTGTGGATGTCGATGACGGGAAACTTGGCGCGCGGCTTCGGATGCTCCGGCGTGACGAGCATCGACTTCGGCTTGTAGTCGGTGATGCTCGGCGGCGGAAACTCCGGCCCGCGCCGCTGCGGCGCGGTGATCGCCGCCAGTGGCAGCGCGAGGCCCAGAGCGGCCACTGTGAGGACGAGCGGTGTGCGCATGGACAAAAAAGATCGCAGCGAAGCCGTAAGCCGAATTCTGTCCCCGCCGCCGCGCCTTGCGGCGCTTCGGCGTGGCGACGACCATTCCTCTAGCCTCGCCATCGCTGGCGAGATCGAGCGACCGACCCGGAAGCTTCGGATGGACCATCCGTCCCACGCCAACGCCTTTCGGCGCCGGATGAGGGCTTCCCTATTTGGTCTTGCTCCGTGCGGGGTTTTGCCTGCCACCGACCTTACGGCCGGCGCGGTGCGCTCTTACCGCACCTTTTCACCCTTACCCCGCCGCCGCGCCTTGCGGCGCTTCGGCGTGGCGGTATATTTTCTGTGCCACTGTCCTTCAGGTCACCCTGACCGGGCGTTACCCGGCGCACTGCCCTACGGAGTTCGGACTTTCCTCCCTCCCTGCTCGGCGCTTTCGCACCTGGCTCGGGACGGCGATCGTCTGGCTTGCTGCGAAGAACTGATTGTACGCCTTATCCGTCGGTTTCCTGCGAGATCTGATACTGCTCCAGCTTTTTATACAGATTGCTGCGCGGGGTATCGATCACTTCGGCGGTCTTGGAGATATTCCAGCCGTTCTCGCGCAGCTTGTTCACCAGAAACGCGCGCTCCGCGTTGTCCTTGAACTCCCGCAGCGTGCCGGCCTTCCCGTCGCCGGCGTCCACCGAGGATGGCCCGCGCCCGGCGCTCGACGGTGAACGGACCGGATCCGGCAAATCGGCGACGTCGATCGTGTCGGCGCCGGTCATGATGTTGAGCCGCTCGACGGTGTTTCTCAGCTCGCGCACATTGCCCTTCCAGCGGTACCGCATCAGCGCGTCGAGCGCGGCCTGGGTGATGCGCTTGGGCCGGACGTTGTTCTCGCGGCTGAAGTAGTCCATGTAGTGGCGGACGAGCACCGGGATGTCCTCCGGACGGTCCCTCAACGGCGGCACGAAAATGGGGATGACGGCGAGGCGGAAATACAAGTCCTCGCGGAACCGTCCCTTTTCGATCTCTTCTTCGAGGTTCTTGTTGGTTGCCGCAATCACGCGAACATCCACTTTAATGGTCCGCGCCGACCCCAGGCGCTCGACCTCGCCTTCCTGCAGGACGCGCAGCACCTTGGCCTGCGTCTTGGCGCTCATGTCGCCGACTTCGTCGAGAAAAATCGTCCCGCGATCGGCCTGCTCGAACTTGCCGACCTGCTTCTCAGTCGCGCCGGTGAACGACCCCTTCTCGTGGCCGAACAGCTCCGATTCGATCAGCTCCTCGGGAATCGCCGCGCAGTTCACCTGCACGAACCGCTCGCGGCTGCGCAGGCTGTTGCGGTGGATCGTCCGCGCGACGAGCTCCTTGCCGACGCCGCTCTCGCCGTGAATCAGGACCGTCGCGTTGGTCGGCGCCGCGCGGCCGACGAGCGCCATCACCTGCTTGAGCGCGGCGCTCTCGCCGATCAGCTGATGGCGGACCTCGACGGCCTTCTTCAGCGTCTTGTTCTCGTCGCGCAGCTGCCGGTGATCGAGCGCGTTGCGCAGGCTCACCAGTACGCGCTCGCTCGCAAACGGCTTCTCGATGAAGTCGAACGCCCCTTTCTTCGTCGCTTCGACCGCCGTGCTGATCGTGCCGTGGCCGGAGATGACGACGACCGGCAGCGCGTCGTTCATCGCGCGCAGGCGATCGAGCACCTCGAGGCCGTCCATGCCGGGCATTTTCACGTCGAGCAGCACGAGATCGGGCGTCTCTCGCTCGGCGAGCGCCAGCCCTTCCTGGCCGGTGGCGGCGCCGACAAACTCGTACCCCTCGTATTCGAGCGTCATCCGCAACGAATCACGGATCGCGGATTCGTCGTCTATGACGAGGATGCGGGACTTTGGCATGTGCAAATGGCTCGCGCTCAACGATCCTCGACGCGGATCGTCTTCAGCTTGCGCAGATCGGCGTCCGGCTCGTAGACGTAGAACGTGAGGAGGTCGCCCTGATGCGCCGCGCGGGCAATGCGGCGGAAGTCGGCCACCGATGCGACGGGCTGCCGGTTGATTTCGAGGAGCACGTGCCCGCGCTGTACCTCGGCGTCGAACGCCGCACTCAACGGCTCGACCCGCGTCACGAGGACGCCCTTCATCGCCTTGGGCAACTCGAGGCGGTCCGCAATCGTGCGATCGAGGTCGCGCACCGTTAGGCCGAGCAGCACATCCGGATCGGCCTTCCTCGGCGCCACCGGTAGCGGCGCCGTGACGTCGCTCTGGCGGCCGTCGTCATTGCGCGGCGGCCGCTCCGCCAATTTCACGGTGACATTCTGCTCGTGGCCGTCCCGTACGTATCGCAGCCGCGCCGCCGACCCCGGCGAGCGCGCCGCAATCTCGCGAATCAGCTGATCGTCGTTGGCGACCAGATGCTCGTCGAGCGAGACGATGACGTCGTACGTGCGAAGCCCGGCGCGGGCGCCCGGCGAGCCTTCCGTGATGTCCTGCACGAGCGCGCCGTGCGTCACGCCCAGGTTGAGCGACCGCTGCAGGTCGGGATCGACGTCCCTGAGCGCCACGCCGATGTAGCCGCGCGACACCTTGCCGTGCGCGCGCAGCTGCGGCATGACCGCCGTCGCGCTGTTGATCGGCACGGCGAACCCGATGCTGCTCGCCCGCGAGCTGATCGCCGCGTTGATGCCGATCACCTCCCCGCGCGCGTTGATGAGCGGGCCGCCGCTGTTGCCGAAATTGATCGCCGCGTCGGTCTGGATGTAGTTGTCGAGGCTCGCGTCGAAGAGCTTCCGGCCCAGATAGCTGACGACCCCGACCGTCACCGTGTGCTCGTAGCCGAGCGGGTTGCCGATCGCGCAGACCCATTCGCCCATCCGCAACGCCGAGGAATCGCCGAGCGGCGCCACGGGGAGACTCGCCTGTCCGTCGACTTTGATCAACGCGATGTCGGTGTCCGGGTCCGCGCCGATGACGCGCGCCAGCAGCGTCCGGCCGTCCGACAGCTTGACGGTGATCCGCTCGGCGCGATCGATGACGTGATTGTTCGTGAGAATGCTGCCGTCCGCGTCGACGATGAAGCCGCTGCCGGCGCCGCGCCTCGGCGCGCTTTGATCGCGCCGCGGGCCGAAGTCGGGCGGGCCGTCGAAAAGGTCGGGCTCGTCCACCGTGCCCGATCGTCCGCGCCGCCCGCGCGTGTCGCGTCCCGGCGTCGTCGCGTCGATGTTCACGACCGCGGGATTGATTCGCTCGACGACGTCCGCGAAGTTCACGGTGGACGCCGATGCGGGCGGCGCAGCCGATCGCTCCCCCGTCCGCGCGGCAGCCGTGCGCATCGTCCCGCTCACGACGGGGGACGGCGTCAGGCCGCCGGCGAAGATGGCGCCCACCAGGAACGCGACGATGGCGGTGAGGGCGAGCGTGACGAAGGTGAAGCGGCGCGACATTACCTGTCTTTCATTATAAGGGTGAGAAACGCCTGCTCATCCAGCGTTTCGACGCCGAGCTGCTGCGCCTTCTCGAGCTTGCTGCCGGCGTCGGCGCCGGCCACGAGAAATGTCGTTTTCTTGCTGACCGACTTGGCGACGCGCGCGCCCAGGCGCTCGAGCGCCTCGGCCGCCGCCTCGCGCGACATCGACGACAACGTGCCGGTCAGCACGAACACCTTGCCGGCGAGCGGACCCGCGGCGTCAGCGGCATCAGCGGCGCCAGGGGTCGGCTCGGGCGCCTGGCTCGCCATGTTCACGCCGGCGTCTTTCAACCGCGCGACGAGCTCGCGGTTGCGCGGCTCCTCGGCGAACATCCGGATCGAGGCGGCGACGACGGGGCCGATCTCCGGCACCGCTTGAAGCTTCTCGACGTCCGCGTCCAGAACGGCGTCGAGCGTCCGGAGATGGCGCGCGAGCGTCGAGCCCGCTTTCTCGCCGACGTGGCGAATGCCCAGCGCGTAGATCAGCCGAGAGAGGTCGTTCTTCTTGCTTCGCTCGATCTGCTCGACGACGTTGCGTCCGACCTTTCCCAGCTTGCGCGCGACGGCGCGCTCGGACCGCGGCTCGCGCGGCGCGACGACGAGCGTCTCGAGCTGCGAGGCTTCGAGGTGATAGAGATCGGCGAAATCGTGAACGAGGCCTTGCTCGATCAGCTGATCGACTAATGACGCACCGAGCCCTTCGATGTTCATCGCGGATCGCGAGGCAAAGTGTTCGAGGCTGCGGCGCAGCCGCGCGGGGCACGACGTGTTCTCGCAGCGCCAGACCACTTCCTCTTCGTCGCGGTGCAACGCGCTGCCGCACTCAGGGCACGCCGACGGCATCGTCCACGGCGTGGAATCGGCGGGCCGGAGGCTGAGGACGGGCGCGACGATTTTGGGGATGACGTCGCCCCCTTTCTCGAGGACCACCGTGTCGCCTTCGCGCACGTCTTTCCGCGCGACGTCCTCGGCGTTGTGCAGCGTCGCCATGGAGATCGTGGATCCGGCGAGGACGACCGGCTCGAGGACCGCGTACGGCGTGACCGCGCCGGTCCGGCCGACGTTGACCTCG
>JADGOC010000209.1 GCA_017883165.1 Acidobacteriota bacterium | reverse complement strand
GCGAGCAAATACTGCAGGGAGGGCACATCGATCACAGCGGGAGTCTACATCACCGACTGAGGTTCTGCCCGAGGCCGTTCGGCCGGGTTGTGGAACACTACGGGCTTGAAAGGGGTAGAGTCGGATGTCTCCGACGGGCAGTTAGGGGTTGGCCCGGCAGACGATTTGCATCCGTACTGTGCCGCGACCGAGCGAATGCGATAGGCGAGCGATCGCAGTTCAGAGTTGCCGTCAGGCGCTCGAAGGCGCTGAATTCTCGGCGGTTTCGACGCCCGATCGTTGGAAGTGTGCCGGTTTGTCGGCGTCACGCGTCCGGGCACGGCCGCCCATGCGTACCGCGGACGTCTCGCGGCCATTCGACCTTTGTGTTGCGCAGGGGGCACAACATGTCCGCACGGAACGAACCGACTGAGCCCGTGTCGAGACGCACGTTCTTGACGACGGCCGGCGTCGTCGCCGGCGGCGCGGCGGCGGCAGGCGCCGTACCGTTCGCAGCCACAGGAACCGACGTCCCCGCGCAGATCCCGCTCAGCCAGACACCGGCCGGGTGCACGGACCTTTCACCGAGCGAGGGCTATCTCGTCGTCGACTCGAAGAAGTGCGCCGGCTGCGCGACCTGCATGCTCGCGTGTTCGATGGTTCACGAAGGGCGGGCCAGCCTGTCCCTGTCGAGAATCCAGATCGTGCAGACGGCGATGCTGCCGTACCCGTACGACCTCGAGGTGTACCAGTGCCGGCAATGCGTCGATCCGTTGTGCGTCCGTGAATGTCCGGCCGGCGCCATGTACGTGGACGCGGCGAATGGCAATGTCAGGCGGATCAACGCGACGGAATGTATCGGCTGCAAGAACTGCCTCCAGGCCTGCCCGCGCATTCCACGCAGGACCGTCTACAACCACGAGCAGGACCACTCGGGTAAGTGCGACCTGTGCGTGGATACGCCGTACTGGAAGCACGTCGGCGGACCGAAGGGCACGCAGGCGTGCGTGCTCGCGTGCACGATGGGCGCGCTGAAAGTCGTCCACGACATACCGGATCAGACCGAGACAGCCGCGTACGAGGTGAATCTTCGGTAATCGATCGCTTTGCGGCAACCTGCGCGAGGCTCACTCATGGCGAATGGATACACCGGGCAGATTCTCAGGCTCGACCTGACGACGCAGACGACGAGCGCCATCGAGACGAAGAAATACGAAGAGTGGGGCGGCGGCAACGGCATCGGCACCGCGATCTTTTGGGACCTGTGCCGCGACAAGGCGATCCGCGGCACCGACCCGCGCAACGTCCTGTGCCTCATGACCTCGCCCCTCGCCGGAACCGCGGCGCCGTGGACCGGACGGACCGAGATCGTGGGGATCGGCATTCAGGCGTACCCCTTCGACTGGTTCACGCGCAGCAACCTCGCCGGCCGCTTCGGCGCCATGCTGAAGGCGGCGGGCTGGGACGGGATGGTCATCGAAGGCCGGGCCAATGCGTTGTGCTGGGTCAAGATCGTCAACGACAAGGTGACGTTCGAGGACGCCAGGAACCTGAAGGGGCTCGACTGCTGGGAAACCCAGATGGATATCTGGAGTGGCGTCAGCGGCAACAGGCGCTACGGCGAATGGCTGCCGCTCGAGAAGGGCTACACAACGCAGCGGCCCGCAGTCTTGTGCATCAGCCGGGCGGGCGAGAACATGAGCCGCGTGGCCGCCATCGTACACGACGCCGGTGATGCGTCGGGACAATGCGGTTTCGGCGGCGTGTGGGGCGCGAAGAACCTGAAAGCCATTGCCGTCCTCGGCACCGGCAGCGTGGAGGTCGCCGATCCGAACGCGCTGATGGAAACGCGGCTCTGGATGAAGAGCAGGATCAAGCCAGTCGACGCCGGACCAGCCGTCAACCCGACGTTCCGCGCGGCAGGGTGCGTGGGGTGCGCCACGCCGTGCCGGCAGCGCTCCGCCACCAACAACGACTCCCAGTGCATCGAGACCTACTGGTATGCGTCTCGATCGGGTATCGATCGATTCCCTGCTCCGCAGGCGAAGCGCGCGACGGATCTGATTCAGCGCCACGGGATCAACGCCGTCGAAGCGATGGGCGCGCACCAGTACCTGAAGGCGCTTTATCAGGACGGCGTGCTCGGCGCCGGCAAGAAGATCGATTCGGCGCCGCTGGCAATGGAGTCCTACGGCTCCCTCGGATTCGCCGAAGAGTACCTGCGGGCAATCGCGTCGCTGGAAGGCATCGGCGCGGATCTCGCCGAAGGCGCGGTGCGCGCCGCCGCGAAATGGGGACGCATCGACGAGGATCTCGACAGCGGCATCCTCAACTTCCCGCAGTGGGGATATTTCTACCATCTCGGGATCCCCGGCGTGGAGTGGTCGTTCGGGTCGCTGGTGACCGATCGCGACGTCAACGAGCACACTCTCCAGAAAACGTTCGGGTGGCTCGCCACGGATAAAGCGGTCAGGGAGCGGTATCCCGCCGAGAGGTTGGCCGACCTCATGGCGGAGAAGCTCGTGACGTTCGAGGGCGATCCGTTCATGATGGATTTCGGCGAAGGTCCGACGGGAATCTACTCGGAGCACAAAGCGAAGCTCATCGCGTGGGACCGTCACTACGGCCGGTTCTGGAAGCAGTCGGCGATGTATTGCGACCGGAGTCAGCTCTACCCAAGCTGGATCGAGAACCAGAGGACGACGGACGGCCTGACGCCGGAAGTGGAGCCGCGCCTGTTCAACGCGGTGACGGGAAAGAACCTCTCCTTCGCCGACGGGATGACGATCGGCCGGCGCATCCTGAACCTGACGCGTGCGATCTGGGCGCTACAGGGCCGTCATCGCGACCAAGAGCAGTTCGCCAACTTCATGTACAAGACGGGCGCCGCGTACGGCGGCTGCGGCACGACAAAGACGCGCATCGCGGTCGTCAACCCGGCGCCGACCGGCGGCGTGTACCCCGTGTACGAGCGCGGCGCATGGCGGTACGACGAACTGAAGGAGATGGTACTGAATCGCGCGGGAGTCGAAGCCTTCAAGACGCACTACTTCAACGTCGAAGAGTGGGATTCGGCGACTGGATGGCCGCGGCGAAGCACGCTCGAGAAGCTCGGTCTGAAGCGCGTTGCCGACGAGCTCGGCGCGCAGGGCAAACTTGGCGCCGAACCACCACGAACGGCCGCGTAGGGGCGCCGCGCGCGTCCTCCTCGTCAACGCGTCGGTCAAGGCACGGAGCCGGCACGCGAGGTTGAGCCCGCCGCTCGGCCTCGCCTATATCGCCGCAGTTCTGCTCGCACAGGGCTACGACGTCACGGCGGAAGACTGCAATCTCACCGACTTCAATCCAGCGCGCCTGCGCCGCCGTATCGAGGATCGGATGCCGCACATCGTTGGCATCTCCGCGAGCACCGAGACGTACCCGAACGCGTTGGCGATCGCGTCCATTGCCAAGGAGGCGAATCCATCGACCACGGTCGTCGTCGGCGGGCCGCACGCGAGCGTGATGCATCGGCAGACGGCCGCCGAACCCGACATCGACGTCGTGGTCCGCGGCGAAGGCGAGCACACGATGCTGGCGCTCGCCGACTGCCTCGCCAGCGGCGCCGACAGCCTCGCCGCGATTGAAGGCATCACCTACGCCGCCGATGGCAGCGTCACCGCTACCGGCGACCGCCCCGCCATCAGCGACCTGGACGCGTTGCCGCTTCCGGCGCGCGACCTGTTTCCCCTGCCGATGTATGAACAGGCGGCCTCAGTGCTGATGTCCCGCGGCGGATGCCCATGCGAGTGCGTCTTCTGCGCGGTGAACAACATCTGGAAAGGGCGGCGCCGTTTCCGAAGCGCGGACAACGTCGTCAAGGAGGTCGAGCTCCTCGTCGAGCGGTACGGGTGCGATGAGATCAGCTTTGCCGACGATACGTTCACGCTCAGTCGAAGGCACGCAACGAACCTCTGCGACCGGCTACTGGAGGTGGGCGCAGGGCGTCTGCTCTGCGAGTGGCGATGCACCACGCGAGTGGATATGGTCGACCCCGTCCTTCTGGAGACGATGCGCAGGGCTGGGTGCCGCCGCATCGCGTTTGGCGTCGAGAGCGGATCGCCACGCATCTTGAACTCTCTCGGAAAGCGGATCACGCGGAAACAAGTGCTCCACGCCGTCGCGACGTCGCTCGAGCTCGGCATGGAGGTGTTGTGCTCGTTCATGTTTCCTCATCCCGACGACACCGAAGACACCATTCGGCAGCAGACGGAGTTCATGAACACCTTGGCGAATATGGGCGCCATGGTCAGCCTGGCCTTGACGACGCCCTTTCCCGGCACGGCGTACTACGAGAATCCGAACGCGTTCGGCATCCGGATCCTGACCGATCGGCTCGACGAATTCGACGGCAAGCACCTGGTCATCGCGACGCGACATCTGTCGGAGGACAGGCTGCGCTCTCTTCTCGCAGATCTCATGCGCGATGTCGGCGTGCAGAGCGATACGCTGCAGGCGTTCTGAATCTGGCAGCTGGAGTTCCGCGCGAAGCTACTGCGACGCGACCGCGCTTGCCGGCACGTGCGGCTCCAATCCTGAAGGCGTTTGCCTGGGATCACCACGCCGTACTATCCGAAAATTCGATCGAACCGTCACGCGGCTCGATGATAGTAGCGCAGGAGCCCACCGAGTCGCCCGCGGCAGCGGACGGGCCCGTCTGCGCCCGGTGGCGCGAGGCGTTCCGGCGCAATGAGCCGATCGTAAATCCCCTGGTGATTCCGTTCTTGGTGGTAGTGGGCCAAGAACTCTGTGAGCGTCCGGCGCAAGTGGGCTTCGCCGAGGACGACGACCCGATTCAGGCATTCCTCCTTGATCGGCCGGACGAATCGCTCCGCGTGCGCATTGCAGTTGGGCGCTTCGCCCCCCAATGCGCTCGTAGAAACGTCTGCCACGAGGTCGGGCGCTCAGGTACAGGCAGGAGGCCTTGCGCCTTCAGGATCCGGGCAATCGTGGATCGTCCGACGCGATGCCCGAGATTCTTGAGCGCGCCACGGATCCGCGTAGCCCCAGGTGGGATTCTCTCCCGCCATCCGCACGACGAGCCGCCGGATCTCCACGAGTACGCCCGGACGACGGTACGGACCCTTCGCGTACGTCCACTTGCGTGCGATGAGCTGCCGATGCCACCGGAGAATCGTGTCGGGGGTGACGATCGTGGCGACCTGACTCAATAGCCGACGGCCCAGACGGTGCCCGCGCCTCGCCAACCGGCGCCGGTCCTCGTCGGTGAGGCGGAGTCGTCGGCCGCGCAGCTGCGCTCGGAGGATCCGGTTTTCCTCGATCAGATACGCCACAGCGTCCTGCCGCTGGTCGCTCCACCAGCCCGCAAGAGCCATCAGCAATAACCGAAGCGCGGCGATGTCCACCACGGCGGAAGTCTACCCGACCACCGACCCGTCGAACCCGAGACCGGTCGGCTGAGAAGTGGGATACTACGAGTTCTGATGCTGAAGCGACCGACGCCGTTGTTCGCCGTGGTGTTCGCCGTGGTGGCCACGCTCTTGGGCCGCGCGCAGCCGTCCGTCGTGGCCATTGTCGGCGTCACGCTGATTGACGGCAACGGCGGCGCCCCGGTGCCGGACGCGACGGTCGTCATCACCGCCGCG
>JADGOC010000008.1 GCA_017883165.1 Acidobacteriota bacterium | reverse complement strand
TAGCCGGGATCGACCGCGAGGAACTCGCTCGAGGTCGTCACGGTGGCGAGCTTCGGCTCGATGTCGTCCGTGATCCGATCGAGCGTCCAGCCGAGCGCGTCGGCAATCATCGCGATTGATTCAGTCAGCCCCACATGCCGCACGCTGCCATCGTGCACCTTTTTCTGAAACTGCTCGGTGGTTAGCCCGGCGCCGATCTTCTGCTGAAACGGCAGGCGGCGGATGCGCGCGTCCTGTACGCGATTCACGACAACGCGGTCCACGCGCTCGCAGACGGCGGTCAGCGCAATCGGCAGCGCGTCCATCGCGAAGCCGGGGTTGACGCCGGTGCCGAGCACGGCGACCTTGGCTTTCTTCGCCCACGCGTGAATCTGCCGCGCCTGTCGGATGTGCGTGTAGCCGGGATAGGCGAGCTCCTCGGTCGTCGACACGATCGGCGTCTTCGACTTCAGAATCGTCTCGATCTGCGGCATCACCTTCTTGATCGACGAGCTCGTGCAGAGCACCACGACGTCAGGCTTGGCCGACTTGAGGGTCTTCGCCAGATCGCCCGATACCTTCACGCCGAGCCGCTTGTTCAAGCCGACCACGTCGCCCAGGTCGCGACCCGTTTTCGCGGCGTCGATGTCGACGCCGCCGACGACTTTGAATCCAGGCCGGCGGACGACCTGTTTGGCGATGGCGACGCCGATGGGGCCGAGACCGACGTGGAGCACGCGGATGGTAGACATGCCGCGAATTATACGCGCCTGAGGTAGGATTTGCGCGGAGGCCATCCCCCATGCGGTTCCTTGCTCTGGGCGCGATCCTGTTCGCGTCGGCCGCGTCAGCCCAACAGACGGTGGACGGCGCGATCAGACCGCCGCTCTCGCCGCGCAACGCCAACTATTCCATCGACGCACGGCTCGATCCCGCGAGCCGGACGATCACCGGCTCGGAAGTGATCACCTGGCGCAACATCACGACGAAGGCCGCCACCGACCTGCAATTTCATCTGTATTGGAACGCGTGGCGGAACAACCGGTCGACATGGCTGCGCGAGGCGCGCCTCGGCGCGGGGCGGAACCTCGCCAACCCGCGCGACGAGGACTGGTCGCGCATCGACGTCACCTCGATCGCACTGCGCGCGAGCGGCGGCTCGGCGCCGGCCGATCTGACGCAGCTGCAGCGCTTCGTCGCGCCCGACGATGGCAACGCGGACGACCAAACGGTGATGGCCGTGCCGCTGCCGCGTCCGGTCGATCCGGGCGCCGGCGTCACCGTCGAAGTGAAGTGGACCGCGCACATCCCGCGCACTTTCGCGCGGACGGGCGCCATCGGCAACTTCTTCTTCATCGCGCAGTGGTTTCCCAAGCTCGGCGTCCTGCAGGACGAAGGCTGGAACTGCCATCAGTTCCACTCGGGCACGGAGTTCTTCTCCGACTACGGGATCTACGACGTCTCCCTGACGGTGCCGCAGGGATGGCCGGTCGGCGCCACCGGCGTCCAGCGCGACCGGCGCGACAGCGCCGACCACACGACGACGCACCGCTACTATCAGGAAGACGTCCACGACTTCGTCTGGACGACGAGTCCCGACTACATCGAGCGCACGGCGCGCTTCGAGCACAAGACGCTGCCGCCGGTCGAGATGCGCCTGCTGCTGCAGCCGGAGCACGTCGATCAGGCGGACCGCCACTTCGAGGCGACGCGGACGGCGCTGAAGTACTACGGCGAGTGGTACGGCGCCTATCCGTACGGCCACATCACGATCATCGATCCGGCCTATCAGAGCGGCGCCGGCGGCATGGAGTATCCGACGCTCTTCACCGCCGGCACGCGCTGGTGGATCGCGCCGCGCGTGACGACGCCAGAAGGCGTCACCGTTCATGAGGCCGGCCATCAATTCTGGTACGGCATCGTCGGCAACAACGAGTTCGAGGACGCGTGGATGGACGAGGGGTTCAACACGTTCTCGACCGCGCGCGCGGTGGCGCAAGCCTACGATCCGAATTACTACTCGCCGCGCTTTTTCGGCGGCTTCGTGCCCTACGTGATCCCCGACATCGTGCTCAGGCGCGAAACCGACGGCAACGGCCTTCGCAGCTATCGCGCGGTGGCGAAAAGCGACGCGCAGTCGACGCCGAGCTATCGGTACTATCCGTCGACGGGCGGCGGGATCACGTACAGCAAGACGGGGCTGTGGTTGAACACGATGGAACGCTGGCTCGGCTGGCCGGCGCTGCAGCGGGCGATGTCGACGCATTTCGCGCGCTGGAAGTTCAAGCACCCGAAGCCGCAGGACTTCTTCGATATCGCGAATGAAACGACCGGCCGCGATCTCGGCTGGTACTTCGATCAGGTGTACCGCAGCTCGAACGTGTTCGACTACGGCGTCCAGGAGTTGAAGAGCGCGCTGGAGAACGGACGGTACCGCACGACGGTCGTCGTCCGCCGCTACGGCGAAGCGGTGTTTCCGGTCGACGTCCTCGTGAAGTTCGCCGGCGGCGACGCGGTGACCGAACACTGGGACGGACGCGATCGCTGGAAGCTGTATACCTACGATCGCGCGGCGGCGGCGGCGAGCGCCGAAGTGGATCCGAATCAGGTGCTGCTGCTCGACGTCAACCGGACGAACAACTCGCGCTCGCTCGCGCCGAAAGGCGGCGAAGCGGCGACGAAATGGTCGATGAAGTGGATGGTGTGGCTGCAGGACGCGCTGCTGACGTACGGGTGCCTGGTATGACGACTCCATTTTCCGCATGGCGCGACGGCCTGCGGCGCGTGCGCCGCGCGCCGGCGATTCTCATCGGCGTGTGGGCGCTGACGCTGCTCGTGAGCCTGCCGCTCGCGCTCGGGCTGCGCGGCATGATCGAGCAGCATCTCGGCAGCAGCCTCGCGGCCGATTCCGCGGCGGCCGGCGTCAACTACGACTGGTGGCAGGAGTTCAGCGATCAGGCGACCGGCCTCGGCGTCACCTTCAAGCCGTCGATCATCGGGTTCGGCGCCGTACTCGATAACCTCAGCGCGTTCGTCGACAACGAGCATCGCCCGGTCGTCATCGTCGGCGCCGCGACCGCGTACGTGGTGCTGTGGATCTTCTTCGCCGGCGGGATCATCGATCGCTACGCACGCGATCGCGCGACGCGCGCGCACGGCTTCTTCGCGGCGTCGGGGGTGTTCTTCTTCAGGTTCCTGCGACTGGCCGTCGTGATGTGGGGGGTGTACGCACTGCTGTTCTTCCACCTGCACCCGTGGCTGTTCGGGGATCTGTTCCCCCGCCTGACACGCGACGTCACCGTCGAGCGCACGGCGTTTCTCGTGCGGGCCGCGCTCTACGTCGTGTTCGGGCTACTGGTCGCGGCGTGCAACGTGATCTTCGACTACGCGAAAGTGCGCGCCGTCGTGGAAGACCGCCGCAGCATGATCGGCGCGATTCGCGCGGCGGTCGGGTTCATTCAACGCAACGCGACCGCCGCCGGGGCGTTGTACCTAATCAACCTGATGCTCTTCCTGCTGGTCCTCGCCACCTACGCGCTCATCGCGCCAGGGGCGGGCGCAGGTGGATGGTCGGTGTGGGCCGGCCTCGCCGTCGGGCAGCTGTACATTCTCGGACGACTCTGGGTGAAGCTCACCTTCTGGGCGTCGGAAACGGCGCTCTTCCAGGGACGCCTCGCGCACGCGGGATATGTCGCCGCGCCGGTCGCGACGTGGCCCGACTCCCCGGCGGCCGAAGCGATTCGCTAACGTTTGACTTCGGCGAGCGCGGCTTTCAGGCCAGACGCGATCGTTCCCGCATCGCCGACCGCCCAGAAGTGCATGAAATACAGCTCGGGTGATCCGTGCAGCATGTGGTTGTGCAGCGCGGCGATCTCGATGTCGTGCTGGCGCAGCGTGCGCGCGACTGTATTGACCTCGTCGGCCACCATCACGAAGTCGCCGGTCGCCGCGACCTTGCCCGACCCCGCGGATTGAAAGTTGATGGCGGTGGCCATTCCCATGCTCGGCGGGAGCGTCACGCCCATCATTTGGATCGTCTCCGGCCGCGCCTGCGACACCGTCAGCACGCCGTTGGACACCGTGCCCTTGATGCCGATCGCCGCCTGAATCACGTCGGCCGGCAGATCGTCGGCCGGCGTCGCCGCGGCCGCCGGCGCCACCGCGGCGGCAATCGGCGTCTTCGAATGGCCGAGCGCGTCCTTCAGACTCTGCGCGAGCGTCACCGCATTCCCCTGTCCCCAGTAGTGCATGTACATCAGGGCGGGAGTTTCGTTGATCAGATGATTGTGAATCGCCGTGATTTGGAAGTCGTGCTGCTGGAGGCTGGAGATCACCGCGTTCAGCTCGGAATCGAGCAGGACGAGATCGCCATGGACGATGGCTCCCGCCGCGCTGCCGTCGCCGGCGGACTTGAACGCCGCCCAGCTGCCCAGCGCGAAGCCGGCTTTCACTTTCACGCCGCCGACCGTGACGCTCAGGTCGGTGCGGGGGAAGGATATCTTGTAGACGTCGCCGAGGATCGTGCCCGATTTCCCCATCGCCCGATCGATCGCCACGACGTCGAGACCGGACGGCGCTTTGGGCGGCGGGGGCGTCTGCGCGCGCGCGATCGCAAGAAGAGCAACCGCGCACAGAAGAACGATGCTGGCACGCCTCATGGAATATCCTCCAGGGGCGATTATAAACGGGCTGACTGACAGGCTCGCGCATTCTCGGACTAAAATACCCGCCATGGGTCAAGCTGAACGACTCGCCGGGTGGATGCGCGAACGCGCGGCCGAGGCCGGCGCCACAGGGTTTGTCGTCGGGTTGTCGGGCGGCATCGACTCCGCCGTCGTCGCGCACCTCGCGCAGCTCGCCACGCCCGGCGAGGTGGTCGGCGTCCTACTGCCGTGCCACAGCGATCCGCAGGACGAGCGCGATGCCGCGGCCGTTGCGAAGCATTTCTCGCTGCCCACGCTGCGCGTCGATCTGGCGGTCGCGTACGACGCGCTGACGGCGACCGTCAAGCCGGCGCTCGCCATGCTCCCCGCGTCGATCCACCGGCAGAAGCCGCACGACGATCCACGTGCGCGGCTGCCGCTCGCCAACATCAAGCCGCGGCTGCGGATGACGACGCTCTACTTCATCGCCAACTCGCTCAACTATCTCGTCGCCGGAACGGGCAATCGGTCGGAAGCCTCGATCGGGTACTTCACGAAGTACGGCGACGGCGGCGTCGACGTCCTGCCGATCGTGAATCTGGTGAAGAGCGAAGTCCGCGCGCTGGCGCACGAGCTGAACGTGCCGGACGCGATCGTCAACCGCACGCCGAGCGCCGGGCTGTGGCTCGGCCAGACCGACGAGAGCGAGATGGGCTTTACCTACGACGAGCTCGAGCGCTACCTGCACGACGGCCCGCAAAGCGTGACGCCGGCGCTCGCGATGAAGATCGAGCGTCTGGTGCGCGCGAGCGAGCACAAGCGGCGCATGCCGCCGGCGCCGCCCGCCGAATGACGAGGCACGCAGGTCTGCACCCCATGAACAAACGCTGGATCATGTGGCTGATCCTCGGCGGCCCGGTGGTCGTGCTGATTGCCGGCTGGCTGCTGACGCGATAGCGAGAGCTATTTCAGCGTAAAGGCCATCTGGAGAGTGATCCAGACGGGCACGGCGTCGCCGGAGCGCGTCCCGGGTGAGAACTTCCACAGCTTCGCCGCTTTGATCGCCTCCGCGTCGAGGCCCAGCCACGGGTCGAGCGACCCCAACACCTGCACGTCGCGAACCGAGCCGTCGACGTCCACCACGCACCCGAGGACAACGCTGCCCTGAATCTGCGCGCGCATGGCGTTTGGCGTGTAGCGAGGCTTCTCTTCGTGCACGAGGCGCGGCAGCGTCACGTCGGTGCTGCGATGTGCGTCGTAGACTCCCGCCGGTGGATCGAACTTGCGAAGCGCTGCGCGGGGCGGAGCTTCGTTGTAGTACGCGGTGACGGCAACCGGCATCCGATCGCCGGGGTAGTTCGACGGCACGGTCTGGAAGAGCGACGTCTGACCGATCGCGTCGCGCACGGCAATGGTCAGCGGCTCGGGAGCGCCAGTCGAGACAATCGCCAGATCCGAGATCTTTCCGTCGCGGTCGACGTTGAATCTCGCCGCCACATGCCCATTGAGCGTCTCCGCCTCTGGCGGCAGCGACCAGTTGCGATCGACCAGCAAAATGAACTCGCTCGCCCATGGGGCGACGTCGGCGCCTTTGTCGTCAACCTGCAGCTCAATCCTGGGGATGTGACGTGCGCCGCGCGGCGGCGGCGTTTGCTGCGCCTGGTAGACGACGAAGCCCAGAAGCAGAAGCGCGTGTCGCCATTCCATGCGGCTCCTCCGTCAGCGTTACACGTCCGCGAACTTATAGCCGACGCCCCAGACCGTCAACAGAAACCGCGGGTTCGCCGGATCGGGTTCGACGCGGCGGCGCAGCCGCTTGACGAGCGTGTCCACGCTGCGCACCGTGACGAATGTGTCGCCGCGCCAGATCTTGCCGAGCAGCGCCTCGCGGCTGAACACGATCCCCGCGTGCGTCGCGAGCAGATGCAGCAGCCGGAACTCCTGGTCGGTCAGCTCGACCTCGTGGCCGTTGACGCGGACCCGGCGGCGCGCCGGATCGATCTCCACGCCGTGCACCGTCACCGTTTGCTCGCCGTCGCTGACCGCTTCGACCGGCGCCTGCCGCGGACGCCGCAGGAGCGCGCGCGCCCGCGCCACGAGCTCGCGCACGCCGAACGGCTTGGTCAGATAGTCGTCGGCGCCGCTCTCCAGGCCGATCACCTTGTCGGATTCTTCCCGCCGCGCGGTCAGCATCAGAATCGGCACGTCGCGGTTGACGCGGCCGTTGCGCACGGCACGGCACAGCGCCAGGCCGTCCAGTCCCGGAATCATCACGTCGAGCACCAACAGATCGTACCGCTCCGCCTCGGCGCGCGTCAGCGCCTCACGGCCGTCGGCCAGGCCGTCGCACGCGTAGCCCTCGAGCCCCAGGTGCAGGCAGACCAGATCCCGGATATTCGGCTCGTCCTCGACGACGAGGATGCGGGGGGATGGAGTCATCGATTACACTGCCACCGTCTTGTCACCGATCCGACACCCGGTGTCCATCACCATGCCGTCCAATGGATCTGAAGGAGAACGTCATGACAAAGACCGTCCAACGCTTCGGCCTGGGCCTCGGGGCAGCGGCGATCGCGCTCGGCATGGGCGCGGCCGTTTATGCCTCTACACAGAATACGGCGATGAGAGCGGGTCCGTTTAGCGGCCGGCGGCCGCTGATGGCTCGGCTCGGCCCGGGAGGCCGCTTCGCGCCGCTGCGGAGGCTGGCGTCGCGACTCGGCGTGACCGACGCGCAAAAGGCGCAGATCAAGGGTGTCGTGCAGTCACACCGCCAGGAATGGCAGACACTCGCCCAGCGCGCCGCCGCGGCGCGCGCCGCGCTCAACGACGCCGTCAGCGCCGACACGCCAAACGAGGCCACGATCCGCCAGCGTAGCGCGGATGTCGCCGCGGTCCAGGCCGACATCGCGGTCGCCCGCGCGCAGGCCCGCGCGGAGGTCTTCAAACAGCTGACGCCGGAGCAGCAGACCGAGGCCCGCACCCTGCGATCGAAGATGAAGGATCGGCGCGCGATGATGCGGCAGCGCTTTCAGGAACGATCGAGCGGGAGCCTGCAGTAGCTCAGCGGCGTCCCGCCAGCGCGCGCACGGCGTCAGCGATATGGGCCGCTGAAATGCCGAAGCGATCGAGCAGCTCGTCCGGCTTGCCGCTCCGCGGAATCTCGCGGACGGCGAGCCGGTGCACGGTCAGCCCCGCGTCCGCCACCGCCTCCGCCACGGCGTCGCCGATGCCGCCCGCGGCATAGTGATCCTCGACGGTGATGAGGCGTCCGCCGGTGGCGCGGCCGGCGGCGACGAGCCCCTCGCGATCGACGGGCGACACTGAATACAGATCGATCACCCGAATCGGCATCCCCGCCGTTTTCAGCTGATCGTACGCTTTCAGCGCTTCGAAGACCGTGATGCCGGCGCCGATCACGGTGGCGACGTCGTTCGCGCTCTCCCGCAGCACTTTGAGCCCGCCGACCGCGAATGTCTCCTCATTCGAGTAGATGACGGGCGTCTTGGGGCGGCTCGTGCGGATGTACGCCGGGCCCGGATGGTACGCGGCGAGCGCCACGAGCCGCTCGGCGCTGACGCCGTCGCTCGGGTACAGCACGGTGATGTTCGGCTCCGCGCGGCACATCGCGAGATCCTCGAGCGCCATCTGCGACGGTCCGTCCTCGCCGATCGACACGCCGGCGTGCGAGCCGGCCATCTTGATGCCGACGCCGCTGATCGCCGCCATGCGGATGAAGTCGTAGGCGCGCGAGAGAAAGCACGCGAAGGTCGAAGGAAACGGGATCGCGCCGCGCGCGGCGAGCCCCATCGAGGCGCCGATCATCACCTGCTCGGCGATGAAGTTCTCAAAGAATCGCTCCGGCGCGACTTTCTCGAACTTGTCGCTGAAGGTCGAGTTCTTCACGTCGGCGTCGAGCGCGACCACGCGCGGATCGGCAGTCGCGAGCTTGGCGATCGCCGCGCCGTACGCTTCGCGCGTCGCGACCTCTTCGCCGAGCTTGTAGGTGGGCGGCGCGATGGGCTTCGGCGTCACCGCCGGACGCGCGACGGCGGCCGGCTTCGGAATCTGCCGAGCGAGATCCACGCCGCCCGCCGCCGGCACGAACTGTTTGTCGAGCTCGGCGAGCGCGCGATCGAGCTCATCACCTTTCTTGAACGCCTTGCCGTGCCAGCCGTCTTTCCCTTCGACCCACGACACGCCTTTGCCTTTGATCGTGCGCGCCAGGATCATCGTCGGCTGCCCTTTGGTCTGCCGCGCCTCGGCGTACGCATCGAGGATCGCATTGAGATCGTGGCCGTCGATGACGATCGCGTGCCAGCCGAACGCGCGCCAGCGGCGGGCGAACTGCTCCATGTCGTGCTGCCACATCGTCGCGCGGCTCTGGCCGAGCGCGTTGACGTCGGTCAGGCCGCACAGGTTGTCGAGGCCGTCCATCGCCGCGACGTCAGCCGCTTCCCAGACGGACCCTTCGGCGGATTCGCCGTCGCCGAGCAACACAAACGTCCGGTAGTCCGACTTGATGCGGCGCGCATTCAGCGCGCAGCCGATGCCGGCGCAAATACCCTGCCCGAGCGAGCCGGTCGCGACGTCGACAAACGGCAGACGCGGCGTCGGATGGCCTTCGAGATCGGACCCGAGCGTGCGAAGCTTCAGGAGCTCGCTGCGATCGAAGGCGCCCGACTCCGCCCACGCGGCGTACAACAGCGGCGCGGCGTGCCCCTTGGAGAGGATGAAGCGATCGCTGTCCACGTTGTGCGGATCTTTCGGGTCGAAGCGCATCTCGGCGAAAAAGAGCGCTGCAACCAGATCGGCGGCGGAACAGCAACTCGTCGGATGGCCGCTGCCGGCCTCCGAGGTCGACGTGAGCGAGTCGATGCGGAGTCTCGTGGCGACGTTGGTGAGGGCAGGAATCAGAGACGATCGATCAACAGGCATGGGACGCAAAGTTTATCACGAGCGACGGGCCCACTCGGTGAGCGCGATACCGAACACGGCGGCATTCACGCCGTGATCGCGAAATTCCGGTTCGAACGACACCAGAACGCGAGCGGCGTCCTCCGCGTAGTCGACGCCGGGAGCCAGCACGGCCGCGTTGCGATACGCCGGCGTGCCGTGCAGCGCGGCTAGCCGCATCAGCACCCGCGCCGCCTCGCAGTTGAGGATGAGCGACTTGTTGCACGAGTCCCCGAACCGATCGACGAAACCGCCTTCGTACGTGTCCGACATCGTCCGCAGCATGAACTGCATCAGCTCTTCGGCCAGCATCGCGTACGGCAGCCGGCCCGTGCGCTCGTGGGCTGTCAGCAGCGCCGACGCGGCGCGGACGTGATCGCCAAGGAGACCCCGTACGGCCTCCGGCACAGTCACGAGGTTTCCGAGGCCTACGCCGGGCCGGTACACGGCGCCGACGATGCGCTCGAGCTCGTCGATGGCGACGGGGATGAGCTCTCGCGGATCGACCAGATCCGCGGCCATCAGACACGCGCCAATGGACCAAGTGGCTGGCTCCACTCCCACTGCGGCCCACTGCCGCCGCAGCGCCGCGATCAACCGCTCCCCCGCGCCGCGCAATCGCGCATCGTCGGAGACCGCGGCGCTCTCGACGAACAGCGTCAGCCAGTCGGCGTCGGCAGGCACCGGGTTATCAAACTCGCGCGCGGCGGCGGCAGCAAGCGCCGGCCCGAGAGCGTCAGCGAGCTCCGCGCGATCAGTCGTGCAGTAACGGCGCAGCAGCAGCGTCAGTGCGAGCGGACCGACCGCGTCGCCGCGCGCCAGCGCGTCGAGAATGCGCGCGATCAGCCACTCGATGGCGCGCTCCTCCCATCCTGGTCCGCCGTAATACAACAAGCCTGCAATTATAATAAAGGGATGTCCGCCATCCGGTTCGTCGCGCTTCTGGCCCTCGTCGTCTGGCTCGGTGGGATGATTGTGCTCGGCCTGGTCGTTGCTCCAGCGACGTTCCGGGTGCTGCAGGCGCAGGACCCGGCTACCGGCCGCGTGCTCGCCGGCGCGCTCTTCGGCGACATCCTGCGGCGCTTCTACCTGCTTGCGTACGGGTCGGGCGCGGTCATCCTTCTGTGCCTGCTGATGATGAAATTCGTCGGCCCTTCGCCGCGCGCCTTTCTTCCGCGCGCCGCGATCGTGTTGACGATGCTGGCGGTGGCGGCGTACGCCGGCGTGCCGGTCGCCCGCGAGATCGCCCAGCTTCAGTCGCGCGTGTCCGGCCCGATCAACGCATTGCCGGAGACCGATCCGCTCCGCATGCGATTCGATACGCTGCACGCGATGTCGACGAGGCTCATGACCGTCGACATCGTGCTCGGCTTGGTGCTGCTTTCCTGGTACATCCGTGAGTGACATGCGCCACACGATTACGCTGATTCCCGGCGACGGCATCGGCCCCGAAGTGACGGCGGCGGTCCTGCGCGTCGTCGCCGCGGCTGGCGTGTCCATCGAGTGGGAACGCCACATCGCCGGCGTGCAGGCATTTGAGCGCACCGGGAAGGCGCTGCCGGTCGAGTTGATCGACTCCATCCGCCGGAACACGGTCGCGCTAAAGGGGCCCGTGTCGACGCCGATCGGCGAAGGGTTCTCGAGCGTGAACGTCGGGCTGCGCAAGGCGCTCGAGTTGTACGCGAACCTGCGGCCCGTGTGGAACCTTCCTGGCGTGCCGGCCCGCTTCGAGGGCGTGGATCTCGTGATCGTCCGCGAGAACACGGAGGATCTGTACGCGGGCCTCGAGCACGAGGTCGTGCCGGGCGTCGTCGAGAGCCTGAAGATCATCACGGAGCGTGCGTCGACGCGAATCGCGCAGTTCGCGTTCGACTACGCGCGCCGCCATGGCCGCAAGCGCGTGACGGCGATTCACAAGGCGAACATCATGAAGCTCGGCGACGGCCTCTTTCTCTCATGCGTGCGCGCGACGGCGCCCCAATATCCCGAAATCGTGTACGACGAACGCATCGTCGACGCCGCGTGCATGCACCTGGTGATGAACCCCGGGCAGTTCGACGTGCTGGTGATGCCGAATCTCTACGGCGACATCGTGTCGGACTTGTGCGCGGGGCTGGTCGGCGGCCTTGGCGTCGTCGGCTCGGCGAATCTCGGGGCGGAGACGGCCGTATTCGAAGCGGTGCACGGCAGCGCGCCCGACATCGCGGGGAAAAACGTCGCGAACCCGACGGCGCTGCTGCTCTCGGCGGTACTGATGCTGCGCCACATTGACGAAGTGGCGGCCGCCGACCGCATCATGAAGGCGCTGGAGACTGTGCTTTCGTCGGGCGCGACGCGCACGCGCGATCTCAAGGGCTCGGCGACGACTACCGAGTTCACCGATGCGCTCTGCCGCGCCATGCTATAGTCCGAATCTCCGATGCTGGACGACATTACTGAAGCCGTCCTCGCGCACGAAGAGGTCGCCAAGTACCTGCAAGGCGGGTACGGCACCAGCGGTGCCGAGGCGCGCGAACGAGTCAACGGGTATCTCGACGAGCTGCGCACGACGCAGCGGTACAAGATTTACCGCGCGCTGCAGCATCCGCTGTATCCGATCCTGCGCAAGATCGAACGCAAGCAGGAGAACCTGTATCACGTGACCGGCGCGGTCAAGGCGCACCGGATCATGTACGCCTCGAACCACAAGAGCCATACCGACTATCTCGTCGAGCCGCTCGTGCTCGACGACAACGGCGTGCGCCCGCCGGTCATCGCAGCCGGGATCAATCTCTTCGGCGGGCCGCTCGGCCTGATTCACCGGCACGTCACCGGCGCGATTCCGATTCGGCGCAACGCCAAGGATCCCGCGTATCTCATCACGCTCAAGGCGTACGTCGCCGAGGTCCTCAAGCGCCACGATCTGCTGTTCTATCCGGAAGGCGGGCGCAGCTACAGCGGCGAGATCAAGGCGGTGAAGACCGGGCTCATCAGCGCCGCGCTGTCAGCGGACTGCCCGAACCTCGTCATCATTCCCACGGCGATCGCTTACGACCTGGTGCTCGAGGACCACATCCTGGCGCGGCAGCGAGTGAAGAAGCGCCAGCGGCCGTTCGCGCGCGAGCTCGCGGAAATGGTGCGCTACGCGGTCGGCTACTGGTCGCGCGCCTTCGTCACCTTCGGCGCGCCGATTCCGGCCGGCCACCGCGATGTGCAGTCGCGCGGCGATCTGCTCGAGCTGACGCGGCTCATTCGCGCGCGGATCGGCGCGTGCTACAAAGTGCTGCCCACGGCGATTTTCGCGGCCGCGATGCGGCCGTCCATCACGCGCCGCGATCTCGAAGGGCGGATCGACCGCCTGATCGAGGAGCTCTGCGCGCGCCACGCCAACCTTGGCGTCACGAGCGGCAAGCAGGCGGTCGACGAAGCCGCCGAACCGCTCGAGACGCGCGGCATCATCGTCGCCGAGCGCGGACGCTTCCGCGTGCGCGAGCGCAGCGTCCTCCGCTACTACGCCCGCACGATCGAACATCTGCTCGTCACGCCGGGCCGGACGCACTGATGCTCGACGGCGCATCCAAGGCTTTCTTCTCCATTCTCGCTCACAGCGGGGCGCTCAAGAAGGTGGCGTCGCGTTTCGGCATGCGTCGGCCGACGAGCTTCGCGCGCCGGTTCATCGCCGGCGAAGAGATCGCCGAGGCGATCGAGGTCGCGCGCGCGCTCGAAACGCGCGGCTTCACGCACACGCTGGACCTGCTCGGCGAGAGCGTCGCGAACCTGGCCGGCGCCGATGCCGCGACCCGGGGGTACCTGCGCGTCGTCGACGCGATCGTCGAGGCGGGCGTCGGCAGGAATATTTCGCTGAAGCTGACGCAGCTGGGACTCGACGTCGACAAGGCCAGCGCGATCGACAACCTGCGGCGCATTCTCGATCGCGCGGAACCGGCCGGATTCTTCGTCCGCGTCGACATGGAGAACTCGCCGTACACCGAGGTCACGCTCGAAATCTTCGAGACGATGTGGCAGCAGGGCTACCGCGAGATGGGCGTCGTGCTGCAGTCAGCGCTGTACCGCAGCGAAAAGGACCTCGCGCGGATCAACGCGCTCGGCGCGAGCATCCGCCTGGTGAAGGGCGCGTACAAAGAACCGAAGAGCGTCGCGTATCAGAAGAAGGAAGACGTCGACGCCGCGTACGAACGCATGATGAAGGTGCTGCTCGTCGAAGGCCGCTATCCGGCCATCGCGACACACGACCCGGCGATGATTCATCTCGCCAAAACGTGGGCGGCCGAACACGGCGTCGGATCGGACCGCTTCGAATTTCAGATGTTGTACGGCATCCGCCGCGATCTGCAGGCCGGCCTCATGGCCGATCGGTTCCACGTCCGCGTGTACGTGCCGTTCGGCCGTGAGTGGTTTCCGTATTTCATGCGGCGGCTCGGCGAGCGGCCGGCCAACATCGCGTTCGTCCTGCGCGGCCTCGCTCGTGAAAAATAGGTAAGCGATTTCCCGCCACCCGAACACGATCGTCTAGCCATTCTAAGGCAGAGCTTAGCCGCAAGACCCATTTCATCAACAGTTACAGGGGACAAGGGCAGCACGGCACGTAACTTGAAGTCACCTGGACCGCGAGCCCGTTTCGGAGCGTCCTTCTAGACAGGACACAGAACGAGCCCGGAGGACATAGGAACCATGGTGACCCACTACCCCCAGATGACGTCGGGCGAGACCCTCAGCTTGGCCGGACACACGCATCGGGCGGACGCTGGAATGGGCGCGCGCATGCTGGGATGGCTCCAGCAGGCGTACTGCGGATTGCACGGGCACGACAGCCTGATGCATTTTGAAGAAGATCGGATGTTTCTGCTCTGTGCGTCGTGCGGGCACGAGACACCAGGATGGGAACTGACTGAGCCTCGGCCGACTGTGACCGCACGCGCCGAGCCGCGTGCCGCACTCCATCGGCTGCGTCTCGTCAGCGAAAGGCGGGTCGCGTAGCGGATTCAGACACGGGCCGCGTACGTCAGCCGCAGTTACAAAGAAGAGTTACAAAATCGTCGCGCCAGCTCGGCGAGCGCATTCCGGCACATCGTCACATCGTCAAGATTGACGTACTCCTCAGTCGAATGCAGTCCTGCGCCGCCGGGCCCGAAGAGCACCGACGGAATTCCCGCATGGCCGAGCACGGCGGCATCGGTCCAGAAGCTCGCGCCGCCGATGCGCGGACTGCCGCCGACGTGGCGCACGACATCGGCGAGCATCTGCGGCAGCTCGTGGTCGGCTGGCAGTTCGTAGGCAGGACGGCCGAATACTCCGCGCGCGGTGCCTCGGAAGGTCGAATCCTCGAGCCGCAGCCCTTCGAGAATCGCGCGCACCTCGTCGAGCGCGATCGAGACCGGCTCGTGCGGCAGCGTTCGCCGCTCCATCTGAAGCCGCGCGCAATCGGGATAGCTGCTCAACTCGCGTCCGCCTTCGATGATCGACGCGTGCAGCGAGCCGTTGCCGAGGAGCGGATGCGGCCGCCGCGTCTGCAGATCGCGATCGAGCGCCTCGAGATGCCGCAGCACGCGCCCCATCCGCAGAATCGCGTCCTCCCCTTCGGCGGGCCGGCTTCCATGCGCCGCCCTCCCTCGCACTTCGACCTCCACCCACGCGAAGCCCTTGTGGCCCACCGCGATCTCGAGCCCGGTCGGTTCGGTGACGACGGCGGCGTCGGCGCTCCATTCGGCGACCAGCGCATCAGCGCCGATGCTCGAATGCTCTTCGTCAACGACGGCGGCAATGATCAGGCGGCCCGAGTCGAGCCCGCCCGATTCGGCCACGACGCGCGCGGCGTCGATCATCGCGGCCACGCCGCTCTTCATATCCTCGGCGCCGCGGCCGTAGAGGCGGCCGTCTTTGTGGACCGGCGTGAACGGCGCGTCCATGCCGGCGACACCGACCGTGTCGACGTGGCCGCAGAACATCAGGGTCCGGCCCTGCCGCCGCCCTTCGAGGATGCCGATGGTGTTCGGCCGGCCCGGCGCTGCATCATTGATTTGCACGTCAAGCCCGAAGCCGCGCATCGCCGCGGCGACCGCGGCGGCGGCCTCGGCTTCGCCCGGCGCGCCCGGGACGAGCGTCGGGTTGACGGAGTTGATCGCGACCAGGTCGCGCAGCAGGCGGATGGCGGGATCCATGCGACACAGCAATGCTATCCTGCCACCCACATGAGCTCAAACCGCGTCGTCGCCATGCTGGCCGGCACGCGTATCCACGTCGACTGCGATCGCGTCGTCCAGACGTTCGGGCGCAAGCGTGCTTGAACAGGCCCGTACAATCGCCGCCGCCGTACGCGCACACGGCGGACGCGCGCTCGTCGTCGGCGGCTGGGTACGCGACCGCGTGATGGGGCGGCCGTCGAAGGACATCGACATCGAGGTGTATGGCGTCCCGGCCGATCGGCTCCGCCAGTTGCTGGAACCGTTCGGGCGCGTGGAGACGGTCGGCGAGAGTTTTCAAGTTTACAAGCTCGGCGACATCGACGTGTCGCTGCCCCGCCGGGAATCGAAGTCGGGCCGCGGCCATCGCGGCTTCGACGTCGCCGGCGATCCGGGCATGTCGATCGAGGACGCGGCGCGGCGGCGCGACTTCACGATCAACGCGATCGCCTGGGATCCGCTCACCGACGAGTACCTGGATCCGTTCGACGGCCGCGGCGACATCGCCCGCCGGCTCCTTCGCGTGGTCGATCCGGCAACGTTCGGCGACGACAGCCTGCGCGTCCTGCGCGCCGTGCAATTCGCCGCGCGCCTGGAGTTCGAGCTCGACGCCGCCGCGCACGCGTTGTGCCGGGCGATTCCGCTCGATGATCTGCCGGCCGAGCGCGTCTGGGGCGAGCTCGAGAAGCTGCTCTTCGCGCCGCGCCCGTCGATCGGCTTCGCGCTCGCGATGGAGCTCGGCGTCGTCGAGAAGCTGTTTCCCGAGCTGCAGGCGCTCACCGGCTGCCCGCAGGAACCGGAGTGGCACCCGGAGGGCGATGTGTGGGTACACAACCTCCAGGTGATCGACCAGGCGCGCCTGCGGATCGACGACTTGCCGCGGCCTCAACAAGTTGCCGTGATGCTCGGCGCCGTCTGCCACGATTTCGGCAAGCCGGCCACGACCGCGTTTACCGATGGGCGGATGCGGTCGATCGATCACGAGGAGCAGGGCGTCGCGCCGGCGATCGCGTTTCTGGATCGGATCAACGTGCATTCGATCGACGGCTACGACGTCCGCCGCCAGGTCGTCGGCATGGTGGCGCAGCATCTGAAGCCGGGGATGTGGTTCAAAGTCCGCGACGAAGTGGGCGACGGCGCGTTTCGCCGGCTCGCGCAGAAGGTGGATCTCGAATTGCTCGCGCGCCTCGCGAAAGCCGACTGCACCGGCCGCCGGCCCGGCGAGTTCGACTGCTCGGCGATGGACTGGTTTCTCGAGCGCGCGCGGCTGCTCGGCGTCGAGCACCGGCCGCCGGCGCCGATTCTCCTCGGGCGGCACGTGCTCGCGCTGGGTATCGCGCCAGGTCCTCGCGTCGGAGAAATCCTGAAAAGCGTGTACGAGCAGCAGCTCGACGGCAAAGTGACGACCCTGGATGAGGCCATCGAAACGGCCCGGCTCATGCTCCCCTGAACGGGCGCCCTTCCCGCCCCTCCTGCCCTGTACAATCGCACCCATGGCCCGTTACACCCTCGTCTACGGCGTTCGGCTGATTCCCGAGAGCACACTCAAACGCGTCGACGAAGCGACGCTGCATCTCGCCGATGGATCCACCGCCGGCCTGACGCTCCACACCTTCGACGGCACCATCCCGCAACTGCGCCGCTCGCTCGATCGGAGCCTCGACGCGTTCTTCGATCTGCTGCCCGGCGCCGACAAAGACGACGTCGAAACGTTCGGTGAATGATTCGGTGAATGACCGCCTCGGTCGCACACTCGTCGCCCACAAACTGAACCTGCTGCTCCTCGCCGCGCCGGCGAGCTGGATCCTGCGCGAGACGCATCCCGATTCGCCGTGGATATTCATCACGGCCGCCGTGTCGCTCGTGCCGCTGGCCGGCATGATCGGCCTTGCCACCGAACAACTCGCACACCGCGCGGGCCCCGCGCTCGGCGGACTGCTGAACGCCACCTTCGGCAACGCCGCCGAGTTCATCATCGCGGTCGTCGCGCTCAGGCAGCATCACATCGAACTCGTGAAGGCCTCCATCACCGGCAGCATCATCGGCAACCTGCTGCTCGTGCTCGGCCTGTCGTTCTTCGCGGGAGGACTCGGCCGCCGATCGCAGAAGTTCAACCGCACCGGCGCGACCAACGCCACGGCGCTGCTCTTCCTCGCCGTCGTCGCGCTCGTGATGCCGGCGGTGTTCGATCTCTCGGTCTACGGCAGCCTGGCGGCGCGGCCGCGGGCGATCGATCATCTGAGCTTCTCGAGCGCGCTCATCATGATTGTCGCCTACGTCGGGAGCCTCATCTACGCGTTCACGGCGCGACGCGATCTGTTCCGGTCGACGCGCCCGGACACAGGCGATGAAGACGACGGCGAGCTGGCCTTGTCCACCTCGGCCGCCATCGTGCTGCTCGGCATCGGCACGGTGCTGACCACGATCCAGGCGGAGCTGCTCGTCGGCGCGCTGCAGCCGGCGCTCGGCCGCTTCGGCTTCACCGAGCTCTTCGTCGGCGTCATCGTGATCGCGATCATTGGAAACGCGGCGGAGCACTGGTCGGCGGTCGCCGCGGCGCGCCGCGATCAGATGACGCTGGCGGTCGAGATCTCGATCGGGAGCAGCGCGCAGATTGCGCTCTTCGTGGCGCCGCTCATCGTCCTGTATTCGTTCGCGATCGGCCATCCGATGTCGCTGCTCTTCAACCCGTTCGAGATCGTGGCGATTGCTCTTTCGGTGCTCGCGACCTTCATGGTCGTGATCGACGGCGAGAGCAACTGGGTGGAAGGGCTGCAGCTGGTGGCGGTCTATCTCATCCTGGCGATCGCGTTTTATCTGGTCCCCGCGTCCGGCTGAGCGTTCGGGGGGCGTGAATTACTTTCCGTCGGTGTGCTGACGCAGGAAGCCGATCGTCATCGGCCACGCCTGCTCGCTGGCCTTCATGTTCGCGCCGTTCTGCCCCGTCTGCGCGCGGAGGAATCCGTGCCCGGCGTTCTCGAACGTGTGCGGCGCGTATGGTTTTCCGAGCTCCTTCATCTTCGCTTCCGTCGCCGGAATCGTCGCGCCGATGCGCGCGTCGGCGCCGCCGTAGAGCCCGAGCACCGGCGCTTTGATCTGCGAGAGCGACGCCGCAGGTGTAAACGACCCTTGCGCGCCGCCCGGCTCGCTCGGCGCCGTGCCGTAATAGACGACGGCGGCGTTCAAACCCGGCTGCGACACGGCGTACGCAAAGCTCTGTGATCCGCCGAAACAGAAGCCGACGGTCGCGCTCTTGCCGTTCGCGGCGGGCAGCCTCAGACCGTACTCGCGCACCGCGTTCAGCCGCGCCGTCATCTCCGGCTGCGGCAGGCTCATCACCGCCTTCGTGACGTCGTCGCGCGTCGGGTACGCTTCTGTCCCCCCGCCATTCGCCCCGTGCCCCGACAGCAGGTCGGGCGCGACCGCGATGAACCCTTCGGCCGCAAGCTGATCGGCCACGCCGCGAATCCAGTCGCTGAGGCCGAAGATCTCCTGAATCACGACGACGACCGGCGCCTTGTCGCGGCGCTCCGGATACACGACGAACGTGTTCACCGGCGTGCCACCGCTGACCTCGACCTTCACCCACTCGCTGTGCCGCGGGGATGCACTCAGGCGCGCTTTCGCGCCTTCTTCATCCGCGGGCAGCTTCATGTTGTTCGGCGACGGCACCGCCGCTTGCGGCTTCTCCATCATGTGGCCGGCGTGGGGATCTGCCTGCGCGAACACGCGCGGCGCGGACAGCGCCGAGAGAGCAACGAGCGCGATCACGGTAACGTTGAGACGCATAATTGAATTCCTAATTCCTAATTCCTAATTCTGACTTCCTAATTCCTTGCGGCGCGCCACTCTTCGAGCAGCCGCGCGGCGTTGCCGGCCACCGAATGCAGCGTCGGCGCCCACCCGAGCGCATGCGCGCGCGGGCTTCGCACGAGCTGATCGAGCGCGAGCGCGTCGGCGAACGGCCCCATCTTCGTCCGTGCTTCGTCGATCGGCACGTTTCGGACATCGGGCCGCACCGGCACGTAGGGCGCAATCGCCGACACGAGGTCGTTGACCCGCTCGTCGCCCTCGTCGTTGGCGTGGTAAATGCCTGATGCGTCGATGTTTACGGCCAGCTTCGCGTAGAGGTCCGCCAGGTCGCGATCGTAGACGAGCGGCCAGTGATTGTTGCCGTCTCCCACGACGCGGACCAAGCCGTTGGTCGCCGACTTGAACATGTCGCCGACCATCCCACCGCCGCCGCCGTACACGACGCCGGGGCGCACGACGATCGTCCGCAGGTGATCGTCCGCGGCTTCGAGCACGAGCTGCTCGTGTGCCGGGCGGAACGACGCCATCGCGATGGGGTTGATCGGCGCGTCCTCGCCGGCCGGTTCCGGCGTCCTGCCGAGAATCCAGACCCCGGAGGTATAGATCACGAACCGCTTGGCGGGCGCCGTCGACCCGGCCGTCCGCGGCCGCTTCGCCGCCGCGATGATCGTCTCGAGCGCCGCGCGCTCGATCGCGGGGCCCTTGCCCGAGGCGAAATCGAACGCGGCGTGCACGTACCCGTCCTGCGCGTCGGCGCTGCCGCGAAACGATTCCGGGTCGGCCAGGTTGCCGATCACCGGATGCCCGCCGCGCGCCTTGACGCGCCGCGCCTTTTCGTTGTCGCGGACGAGCGCCGTCACATCGTGCCCGCCGCGGACGAGCGCGTCGAGCACGGGGCCGCCGATGTAACCGGTCGCGCCGGTGAGAAAGATGCGCATGCGAAGCGTAACAGCTTACATCATAATTCACTCGTGGCCCGCGACACGCTCATCGACTTCTTCCGCGACCTCGCCCGCACGCGGGGCCAGTTCCTCGTGTACGACGATGGGTTCCGCAGCCGCAGCTATTCCTACGATCAGGTCGGGCGCGCCGCCGCCGGATTCGCGGCACGCCTCCACGAGGCAGGGCTGCGGAAGGGCGACAAGGTCATCTTCTGGAGCGAGAACCGCCCGGAATGGATCGGCGCCTTCTGGGGATGTCTCCTCGGCGGCATCGTCGTCGTGCCGATCGACTACCGCGCGTCGCCCGATTTTCTCGCGCGCGTCAGCCGCATCGTCGCCGCCAAGCTGATGCTCATCGGGCAGGACGTGCCGCGGATGGCACCCGGCGTGTCGACGCCGGTGTGGCCGCTCGATCAGCTCGACTGGCAGCTCGACGGGCGCGGCGCGACGCCGCCGGAGGTCGCGATCAGCCGCGACGACGTCGCGGAAATCATCTTCACCTCGGGCGCCACCGCCGAGCCCAAGGGCGTCCTCATCACGCACCGCAACATCCTCGCGAACATCGTTCCGGTCGAACGCGAGGTGATCAAATATCGCAAGTGGGCGAAGCCCTTTCTGCCCCTCCGCTTTCTGAACCTCCTGCCGCTCAGCCACATGTTCGGGCAGGCGATGGCTACCTTCGTTCCCCCGATGCTGGCGGGGACGGTGGTCTTCATGCGCGGGTTCAACCCGGTCGACATCGTGACGCAGATCAAGAGCCGGCGCGTGTCGGTGCTGGTGTCGGTGCCGAAGATTCTCGACGTGCTGAAGGAGTACGTGGAGCGTGCCACCCCTCAGGACGCCGCCGAGGCGCTGCCTGGCGCGAAGCCGCCGAAAAGACACTGGGTGCGGCGATGGTGGCATTACCGGCACATCCATCGCCTCTTCGGCTGGAAATTCTGGAGCTTCGTCGTCGGCGCCGCGCCGCTCGAAGGCGAGCTGGAATCGTTCTGGGGCGAGCTCGGCTTTGTCGTCGTGCAAGGGTATGGGCTCACGGAAACGGCGCCGATTGTCACGCTCAATAATCCATTCGGGACGAAGAGGGGCTCGGTCGGCAAGGCGATTGCGGGCGTCGAGGTCAAGATCGCGGAGGACGGCGAGATTCTGGTGCGCGGCGAGAACGTGACGACCGGCTATTTCAACGCCCCCGCCGAGACCGCGAGCGCGTTCGAAGGCGGCTGGTTCCACACGGGCGACATCGGTGAGATCGCGCCCGACGGGCAGCTCTTCATCCGCGGGCGCAAGAAAGAAATGATCGTGACGCCCGAGGGGCTGAACGTGTTCCCCGAGGACGTCGAGCGCATCATCAATCACATTCCGGGCGTCCGCGATTCGGCGGTGGTGGGCGTCTCCACGGGCGGTGAAGAGCGTGTCCACGCCGTGCTCGTCGTCGATCCGGGCGTCGATCCGGACGATGTCGCACGGCAGGCGAACGCGGAGCTCGAGAATCATCAGAAGATTCGGCGCGCGCTCGTCTGGCCCGACGGCGAGCTTCCGCGCACCGACGGCACACGCAAGCTGAAGCGCGCGGCGATCGGCGAATGGGTACGGACCGGCGCGGCGCCGCGGCCGGCGGGGCCTTCCGGCGATGCGCTGGCGGCGCTCGTCGCCAAATACGCGGGCCGCGGCGATCTCTCGGCGGCGACGACGATCGACGAGCTCGGCTTGAGCTCGCTCGAACGCGTAGAGCTGATGGTGGCGCTCGAAGACACGTTCCAGACGCGGATCGACGAGAGCGCGTTCGCCGGCGCGCGCGACATCGGCCAGCTGCGCGCGCTCGTGACGCGCGCGACGACGAGCGACCTGGCGCCAGCCGAACCGGTGGACTTTCCCTCGTGGACGCGCGCCTGGCCGGCGCGCGCGATCCGCCGCGTCAGCCTGCCGACGTGGATTCTACCGATCGCGCGCCTGTTCGCATGGCTGCGCGTCGAAGGGCGCGAACACCTCCGCGATCTCGAAGGGCCGGTGATCTTCGCCGCCAACCATCAGAGCTTCATGGACGGCCCCGTCATCATGGCGGCGCTGCCGGCGCGCTGGCGCTACCGGCTGGCGCCGGCGATGGGCAAGGAGATGTTCGCCGCGCATTTCTTTCCGGCCGAGCACTCGCGCGGCGCATGGTTCAGGAGCAGCCTCGAGTACTACCTCGCGGTGCTCTTCTTCAATGCGTTCCCGCTGCCGCAGCGCGAAGCCGGCGCGCGACAGACGCTGCGCTACATCGGCGAGGTGCTCGGCGACGGCACGTCGGTGCTGATCTTTCCGGAAGGACAGCGATCGGAAACCGGTGACATCGGCACCTTTCGGCCGGGCATCGGGATGATCGCGTCACGGCTCGGGGCGACGGTCGTACCGGTGCGGCTCACCGGGTTGAACAACGTGCTCGGCGTCGGGTGGCACATGGCCCGGGCCGGCCGCGTCCGCGTGATCTTCGGTGCGCCGCTTCGGCTGAGCGGCGACGATTACGACGCGCTGGCGAAGCAGGTTGAAGCCGCCGTACGGAAATTGTAAAAGGGAACAAGGACATTCAACCTGGCGGCCGATGGGACGGTCTATGCATATGTGGCGGATGTCGAAGATGACCGCCAGCGCAATATGGAGGTTCGAACATGACACCACGACAGTTCTGTCACACCGCCCTGGGAATACTCCTGCTTGCCGGCTCCATTCTGGTGACGCCCGCATGCGCGGCGCCTCGCGGCCGGCTGTACGTTCGCGTCGGCCCGCCGGCGCCCATCGTCGAAATGCGCATCGGCGCGCCAGGACCGGGCTACATCTGGGTGCCCGGCTATCACATGTGGAACGGCGGCGCATACGTGTGGGCCCCCGGCCGCTGGATGCTCCCGCCTCGGGCACGCGCAGTCTGGGTGCCCGCCCGCTGGGTGCGAGAGCGCCGCGGCTGGTACCTCGTCGAAGGCCACTGGCGGTAAGCGGTGAGCTGACTGGCGGTAATGTGTCAGATGTGGCACAATACTTGTTTGTAATGAAAGGACCGCTAGCAGTTTGAGCAAGGACGATCTGATTGACATGCAAGGCACCGTGGTCGCCGTTCACAGCGGCGGTCTTTACCGCGTGCAGTGCGACGCCGGCCACGAAGTGCTCGCCCAGCTCAGCGGCCGCATGCGCCGCTTCCGCATCAAGGTGGTTCCAGGAGATCGCGTGACCGTCGGCGTCTCGCCGTATGATCCGGTCCGGGGCATCATCACCTTCCGCGCACGCTAGCCAGAGACGGTTTGAATTCCAATACCACGAACAGCCGACATCCCCAGCGCCACAGCCGCCGTCCGCCCCGCGGGCGCTCGCACGGCGGCCCCAAGACACACGCGTCCCGTCCGGCGGCATCCCAATCGCCGGCGCTCGAGCCGACCCCGTGCGACACGGAGCCGGTCTCCTTCGCCTCGCTCAATCTCGATCCGCGGCTGCTCGAGGGCATCCGCGACCTGGGATTCAGCGACACCCGTCCGGTTCAGTCGGCGGTGATTCCGCTCGCGCTCGCCGGCCACGATCTCATCGCGTGCGCCCAAACGGGCACCGGCAAGACGGTCGCGTTCGTCGTGCCGATGGTGCAGTGGCTGCTGACGACGCCGCGCGCGCTCGTCGACGGCGAGGCCGCGGCCGTGCAGAGCCGCGTGCTCGTGCTCGCACCGACGCGGGAGCTCGCCGTGCAGATCGAAGACGAAATCCACGGCCTCTCGTACCACACCCCGATCACGAGCGCCGCGGTGTACGGCGGCGTCGAGATGGGCATGCAGGAGCGCGCGCTGCGCGCCGGCGTCGACATCATCGTCGCCACGCCCGGCCGATTGATCGATCACATGCGGCAGCAGAACGCCGACCTCAGCGCGATCCAGCTGCTGGTGCTCGACGAAGCCGATCGCATGATGGACATGGGCTTCTGGCCCGACGTCCGCCGCATCATCTCGGCGATGGCGGCTGTCCGCCAGACGCTGCTCTTCTCGGCGACGATGCCAGACGATGTCGTGCGGTTTGCGCTCGAGATCGTGCGCGACGCGAAATACGTGCAGGTCGGCCAGCGCAGCGCGCCGGCCAAGGCGATCACGCACCGGGCGGCGGTCATGCCCGCGGGGAAGAAGATCGACTGGCTGATTGATCACCTGCGCAAGCCCGAAGGGCCCGTGCTGATTTTCTCCCGCACCAAGATCGGCGCCGATCGCCTGGCGCGCAGGCTGTCCGCGGCCGGCGTCCGCTGCATCGCGCTGCACGCCGACCGGACGATGGATCAGCGGCGTCAGGCCGTCGAGGGATTTCGTGGCGGCAAATACACTGTGCTCGTCGCGACCGACATCGCCGCGCGCGGACTCGACATCGACGGCATCCACACTGTGATCAATTACGAGATGCCCGATTCACCTGACGCCTACGTGCACCGGGTCGGCCGAACGGGCCGCGCCGATGAAGTGGGTCAGGCGCTCACGCTCGTCGCGCCCGAGGAGCGCTCGGCGCTGGCTCTTTTGGAGAAGTCGGTTGGCGTTCGCTTAGAATGGGACGAGCGGCATGACTGATCCGTTGATCGCGCGCTCGATCGTTCCCGACGCGCCGGCCGCGCAGCCCGACGCTCCCGCGGCCTCGGCGGCCGTGATGAAGTTCAAGTCGTGCCGCTGGCGGCGTCCGCCAGAAGACGGCCCGGAGTGTTGCGGCCACCGCGACGTCCTGCCGATGGCCGGCGCCACCGGTTTCGATCCGCAGGCGTGGTGCCCGGACTGCACGTTCTACAAGCTCCGCCGCACGCCGAAGAAGCGCAGCCCCGAAGACTACCGCTATTAGCTACTCTGAAAATTCTTTCGCCAGCTCGACCCACTCGCCTTGCGGCGCGAGCTCCTGATACGCGCGCCAGTGCGGACGCGCCTCCTGCGGCTGCCCCATCTTCTCGAACGTCACCGCCAGATAGAAATGCGCGTCGGCGTAGAACGGATTGAGCTTCAGCGCTTCGCTGTAGCAGCCCAGCGCCTCGGCGAAGCGGCCGAGATCGTGATAGATGTTGCCGAGGTTGAAGTGCGCCTCGAAGAAATCCGATTCGAGGCCGATCGCCCGCTCGTAGAGCGCCTGCGCTTCAGCGAGCTCGTCGCGGCTGTAGTGCACGTTCGCGAGATTGATCAGCGCGGCGACCAGGTACGGATCGCACTCCAAAGCTTTGCGGTACGCCGCCGCGGCCTCCTCCCGCTTCGATTCGTCTCCATCGTCGAGCGCGGAGCCGGCGCGGAAGTAGTTTTCGGCGAGCGCCGTATCGCGCGGCGCGCGCGGCGCGACGTCGTTCGCCGCCGGTACGGCGCGGGTCTCCGTCCGAGGTCGCAGCGTGAAGATCTTGGCGGGCGCCGCATCCAGTCGAAAATCGAACGCGAGCTGCCCCTGACGCGACGCGATCAGCGCCCTGACGACGCTTCGGAACGACGCCCCGTCGCTCAACCCTTCGTTCGCCTGCCTGATGGCCGCCAGCTCCGGAAACGCGAAAAATGTGTCGGCGTTGGTGCGGAGCACGGGCCGGATGACGCCGCACTTCACCAGATAGCGCAGATGATCTTCGCGAAGCGCCCGGTACCGCGCCAGCAGATCGCGCATCGCGTGATACTGCCGCTTCAGCGCCTCGGGCGTCGGCACGCCGGCGATCCCGCAGAATTCCTCTTCGGTGAGGATGCGGATTTGGGAGGGTTGCTGCTGCGCGTTGATCTCCTCGGCGCGCTTGAGTTTGTTGCTCATCCGGCTGACGCCGGACGCGGCCGCGGGATCGACGTCGGGCGAGTCGGATTGAGGAGACGGGCCAAAGCCTTCGGCGCCGATCACCAGCATCGTCGTCTTCGCGTTGACGTCGTCGGCGGTGGCGCCGCCCAGGCGCGCGACGAGCGCGCGCGCGTCCTTGCGGCCGAGCGAGCTGAGTTTTCCGGTGAATACGACGACCTGACCCTCGAGGGGCGGACGACCCGGCAGATCAGGCGAGGCTGAGCTCAACGGCGTTCAAGATGAAGGAGAATGCATCTGATGTCAAGGATGACGCGCATGCTGCTCGCCGGCGACATCGGCGGCACCAAGACGCTCCTCGGATTGTTTGAACCAGCCGCGCCGCGTCCGCGCCCCGTCGCGGTGCGCGTCTTCGGGACGCTCGACTACAGCGATCTGCCGTCGATGATCGCCGAGTTCCTCCAAGACGACGCCGTGAAGGGCGTGGCGATCGCGACGGCGTGCTTCGGCGTCGCCGGTCCAGTGATAGACGAAGCGGCCGAGCTGACCAACGTGCCCTGGAAAGTCGACGCACGGCACGTGGCGGCGCGCTTCACGTTCGCGCGCGTGATGTTGCTGAACGATCTCCAGGCGCTGGCGTGCGCCGTGCCGGTGCTCGAGGCGTCCGAAGTCCACGTCCTGCAGGACGGCGAGCCGCTCCCGGGCAACAATATCGGCAACATCGCGCTCATCGCCGCAGGGACCGGCCTGGGCGAAGCGATGCTGCTCAACGTGAACGGGCGGTTCATCCCTGTCGCGTCCGAAGGCGGGCACGCCGATTTTTCGGCGCGCACCGAACGCGAGATGGCACTCCTGCGCGACGTGACCAGGCGCCACGGCCGCGCCGACGTCGAGCGCGTGCTCTCCGGGCCTGGCCTGGTGAACCTGTTCAGCATCACTCACGCCGGCGCGTGCGCGGCGCACATCGACGTCTCGCATGCCGACGCGCCGGCGGCCATCTCGACGGCGGCGCTCGAGCGCCGCTGCGACGGCTGCGTGGCGACCCTCGACATGTTTGTCGAGGCCTACGGGGCCGAGGCGGGCAACCTCGCGCTGCGGACCGTCGCGACGGGCGGCGTGTTCGTCGGCGGCGGCATCGCGCCGAAGATTCTGCCGGCGCTCGCCAACGGGTCGTTTATCCGCGCGTTCCGCGCCAAGCCGCCGCTCGACGCGATGCTCACGGCGATGCCGGTCAAGGTGATCCTCAATCCAGACTCCGGACTCCTCGGCGCTGCGGTCTTCGCCGCGAGCGCTCCATAAAGCCGCGCCCGGTTGTGCCACGCACCTATCCTCCCGCCCCTCGCATCGACGTCGTGGAGATCCTCCACGGCACGCCGGTCGCCGATCCGTTTCGCACGCTCGAGACCACCGACGCTTCGGAAACCACCGCCTGGGTCGCCGCCGAGAACGCGTTGACGCGTCGGCTGCTCGACACACCCAATCGCGCGCGCCTGGTCGAGCGGCTCCGCGCACTGCACCGGTATCCGCGCACGTCGGTGCCCGCGGTCCGCGGTGCGCGGCTGTTCTTCACGGAAAACGACGGGACGAAGAATCAGGCGGTGCTGTACCTGCAAGAAATGGGACTCGCGGCTAGGGGCTCGGGGCTGGGGGCTCGGCGGGTGCTGGTCGATCCGAACGGCATGGACGCGGACGGTACCACCGCCGTCACGGCATTCGAGCCAGACGATGAGGGCGCTCGCGTGGTGTACGCGCTGTCGCGCCACGGGAGCGACGTGCAGGAGTTGCGCGTGCACGATGTCGTGGCGGGCGCGGATCTGGGCGACTCCGTCCGGTGGGTGAAGTTCGCCTCGATCGCATGGGCCGACGACGGCTTCTTCTACACGCGATTTCCGAAGCCTGGCACGGTTCCGCCCGAACACGAACAATACTTCTGCCAGGTGTGGTTCCACCGGCTCGGCGACTCGCAGGATCAGGATCACCTGATCCACGAACGACCCGACGCGCCAGAGGTCGTTTTCGAGGTCGACGTGACGAGCGACGGCGGACAGCTCGTGATCACAAGCCGGCGTGGCGCGAACGACAACGCGGAAGTAAACGTCGTCCGGTTGAAGCCGGACGCGACTTCTGAAGTCGTGTCCGCCTTCAGGCGGACCGTCGTCAGCGGTTTTTCGAGCGGATGGCACTTCATCGATGGCGCCGACGACAGGCTCTATTTCTGGACCGACCTGGACGCGCCCCGCGGCCGTATCGTCGTCTTCGACCTGCGCGACGCGGATCCGGCACCGCGTGAAGTGATCGGCGAGTCGGGCGACAAGCTCTCGCTCGCGGCGATCGGCGGCGGCCGGCTCATCGTGTCGTATCTGGAGCGCGCGAGCGATCGGCTGCGGATCTTCGAGCTCGACGGACGCCACGCCGGTGACCCTGGAGACATGGCCCTGCCGGGGCTCGGATCCATCCTCGGCATCGCCGCCCGCTGGCGTGACGAGCGCTCGTACATCGCGTTCACTTCGTTCACGACGCCGCCGCGGATACTGGCGTGCGATCTCGAGAGCCGCCGCGTGCGGCCATTCGACACCCCGGACGCCGACGGGGGCGCCCGCTCCGTCGATCCGACGCGCTACGTGGTCGAGCAGGTCTGGTATCCCTCGAAGGATGGCACGCAGGTGTCGATGTTTCTCGTTCGACACGTCGACACGACGCGTCCAGTGCCGGTGCTGCTCACCGGCTACGGCGGCTTCAACATCAGCATGACGCCGGCGTTCGATCCGTCCGACTTTCTCTGGCTCGATGCGGGCGGGTTAATCGCGGTGGCCAACCTGCGCGGCGGCGGCGAGTACGGTGAAGCCTGGCACCGCGCGGGCATGCTCGACCGCAAACAAAACGTTTTCGACGATTTCATCGCGGCCGCCGAGTGGCTGCTCGCGAACGGACACGCGGCGCCTGGCGCGATCGCGATCGAAGGCGGCAGCAACGGCGGCCTGCTCGTCGGCGCGTCCATGACCCAGCGGCCCGAACTGTTCGGCGCCGTCGTCTGCCGCGTGCCGGTCGCCGACATGCTGCGGTATCACTTGTTCACCGTCGGTCGCTTCTGGATTCCAGAGTACGGCTGCGCAGACGCTGCCGACCAGTGCGCGTACCTGCTGCGGTATTCGCCGTATCACAACGTCCGCGACGGTGTAGCGTATCCGCCGACGCTCGTGATGACGGCGGACACCGACGACCGCGTCGCGCCCGGCATGGCGAAGAAATTCGCCGCGCGCCTGCAGGAGGCCGTCGCCGACACCGGCGGCCCGATCCTGCTCCGCGTCGAGACGCGCGCCGGGCACGGCGCTGGCAAGCCGATCTCAAAGCAGATCGAAGAGCAGGCCGATATCTATGAATTTCTGTTTCATTACCTGACACGAACGACAGCGAACGAACAACAACGACGCGAGTGAGAATTTGACCGTTCTCAGCCTGGCCCGCTTCGAGGTATTCTCATTTCCCGATGATTTGGTTCTTCGATCGCGACGGCGAGAAGCTGCGGTACGAAATCAGCCGCGACCGCTCCGTCGGACGCTACCGCGTGGTGATCACCCGCCCGGACGGCTCCGAATCTGTCGAAGAAGTCGACGAACCAACCGAGCTCATCGAGCGCTCGGTACGGCTGATGAACTCGCTGCGCGGCGACGGATGGCGCGTCGCCTGATTTACACGTGTGCGAACGGGTGCACGGAGAGCAGGTGATTGAGCCAGAGGCTCGACAGCTTTTCCTGCACGGTGGTCTGCCGTAGCCGCGCTGCGAGGTTCGGAAAGTCGACGCGGTCCATGTCCTGATCTTGGTTGAAGCAGGAGAAGATGATCGTCTCCTTGCCCGTCGCCGGATCGACGTGTTTCTGCAGGCACTGCGCGCAGACTTCTTTCATCATGCATTGCATCGGCGAGTTGATGCTCGCAATGCCCACGTGGCCCGCTTTCAGATGCGGCGCGAGGACGCCGTGCCGCGCCGCCTTGACCGCGGCCATCATGCGGTCGGATCCGATGGCGATGATCCGATCGACCGTGTCGAGTGGCACGAGCCGCGGGCCGAGCTCGCCCGCCTGATACGCCAGCATCGCCTGGACGATGTTCCCGCGGAAGTGCCGATCCTGCGGCCGTCCGGGCTCGACCCCCGCACCGGTGTCGGTGCTCCAGATCACCTGGTCGGTCGCCGCCTCGATGTCCTCGCGCTTGAAGAGGTCCTCGCCTTTCTTGTAGCCGGCGAAGTAGATCACCTTGTTGCCGGCGTCGCGCATCGCCTTCGCGATGGAGAACAGCACGGCGTTCCCGAGTCCGCCGCCGAGCAGCAGGACGTTCTGATGCTCGGGAATCTCGGTCGGCGCACCGGTGGGGCCCATCACGACGACGGGCTCGCCCTTCTTCAGGTACGCGACCAGACGGCTGGACACGCCGAGCTCGAGCGCGATCAGCGACAGGAGTCCCTTCTCCTTGTCCACCCACGCGCCGGTCAGCGCAATCCCTTCCATCAGGAGCGGCGTCGTCCCCACGCGGCGGGCGACCGACTCGTAGTTCTGGAGGCGGTAGAACTGCCCGGGACGGAAGTGTCTCGCGGCGGCCGGCGCCTTCACGACGACCTCGACGATGGTCGGCGTGAGGCGAATGACGTCTTCGACGTACGCGTTGAGATCCGCGTCGAGCCGGCTCGCAAGTGCGGTCCACGCGGCGTCGCGGTTCGGCTGCGCCGCCGGATCCAGCGCCGCGATCTCCTGCGCAAACAGCTTCACGACGTGCGGAAAACCGTCCTTCGCCGACGCCATCGCCTTCACCACGTTCCCGGCGTAGCGCGGATGATTGTCGCCATAGTAGGAGACGAACCGGCCGCCGGCGTCGTAGGACGTGAAGAAGCCGCCGGCATCGGGCGTGAGGTGAAACCGCCCGTCGCTGCTCCGCGACGTGGCGTAAGGCTGAAAGAACTTCTTCTTCGCGTCCATCTGAAACGTGCCACGCGCTTCCTTCTCGCATGTCACGTTCGGGGACGTCCCCGCCGCCACCAGCACGGTCCTCGCGGGAAGTGTCACTTCGTGCGGTTCTGCCTTCCTGCCGTCCTGCAATTCCGGTAGCCCTTCCCGCCTGAAGATCATTTCTTTCACATGGCCGAACTCATCGGCCACCGCCTCGATGGGATTGAGCAGCTCGGCGAAGACGATGCCCTCCTCGAGCGCCTTGATGATCTCCTCGTGGTTCAACCGGTACGCCGGCGCGTCGACCATGCGCTTGCGATACGCGATGGTGACGCCTCCCCAGGCCCGCACGAGCGGAACGAAATCTGGCCGCTCGCCTGCCTCCTCGGCGCGGTCGCGCTCGGCGGCCACCGCGCGCCCGTGCACGAGGTACTCGTCGAGCAGCGCGAGCTCCTCCGCGTCGTACGCCGCACGCACGCGATCCTCGCCCATCTCGGTCGCCAGCGCTTCGTACTGGCGCAGCGTCTTCTCGACCCGCAGCGGGTAATACGCCATCAGCTCGGTCGCCGTGTCGATGGCCGTCAGCCCGCCGCCGATCACAATCGCCGGCACGCGCGCCTGGAGGTTCGGCAGCGCCTCGCGCTTGAAGGCGCCCGTCAGCTGCAGCGCCATCAGAAAATCGCTGGCCTTCCTGATGCCGCGCATCAGGTTGTTCTTCATGTCGATGATCGTCGGACGTCCCGCGCCCGCCGCGATCGCCACGTGGTCGAAGCCTGACGTCCACGCGTCCTCGATCGGCATCGTGCCGCCGAATCGGACGCCGCCGTACATCCGCAGGAGGCGGCGGCGCGCCAGCGTCAGGTGGACGAGCGTCAGAAAGTTCTTGTCCCAGCGCACGGTGATCCCGTACTCGGACACGCCGCCGAAACCTTCGAGCACGCGATCGTCAAGCGGCCGGTAGATCTCACTCCAGTCGCGAATGGGACGCGGCGGCTGTCGATCGGTGCCGACGAGATCCTCCGGCAGCGGCTCGATCTTCAGCCCGTCGATGCCGACGACGCCGAACCCCTCGTTCACCAGGTAGTGCGCGAGCGTGTATCCGGCGGGACCGAGGCCGACGACGAGAATGTTCTTGCCGTTGTATGGGAGCGCGTACGGCCGGCGGACGTTGAGCGGATTCCACCGCGTGAGGAGCCCGAAAATCTCGACGCCCCACGGGAGCCCCAGCACGTCGGTCAGCACGCCGGTTTCAATCTGCGGGATGTTGACCGGCTCCTGTTTCTGGTAGATGCACGACTTCATGCAGTCGTTGCAGATCCGGTGGCCGGTGCCCGGGCACATCGGGTTGTCGATCGCGACGAGCGCCAGCGCACCGACGGCATCGCCGGCCTTGCGCAGCATGTGCATCTCGGAAATCTTCTCGTCGAGCGGGCACCCGTTCAGCTCGATGCCGAGCGGATTCACGGCGACCTTGGCGACCCTGGCGAGCTTGTCGGCCGCGGCATCGCCGGTCTTGGCCTCGTACAGCCCCTTCGAGCACGAGTCCTTGTCGCGCTCGTGGCAGAGCACGCAGTAGTGAATCTCGCTCAGCACCTCGCGCTGGTGCATCCGCGTGTCGGTCAGCTTGAATCCGTCGCGGCGGCGCAAGCGGCCGTCCGGTCCAATCATCGCTTCCGGCAGCGACGGCGCCGCATGCTGCACGGAGACGAGGTGAAAGTAGTCGAGGTTTTCGGGGAAGCGAAAGATCACCCAACCGCGATACGCCGGATCGTGCAGGCGCGCGGCGCACCAGCGCTTGAGCGCGTCCATGTCGGCCGCGACGCCCGCCTTGTCGCCCTTCTCGCGATCCATCAGCGCGCAACCGGCGCGCGCCAGCGCCAGCTCGGCATCGTCTGACGAACTGCCCGCGGTCAACCGCTCGACAACCGCGTCGTCCTCGGTGGTTCGGTCGACGTGGGCGCCGCCTTTAATGAGCGGCAGCGCGCGGCGCCTCACGAAATCGATCTTGAACCGGAACAGATCGTCCTGCGCGCGCGTCGAGACGCCAATCGCGGAGGTTTGCGGGTCGGTCTGAAACAGACGCGCGATGAATCGGCTGACGTGCGGCGCCATCGCCACGAGCAGGTTCGACAGCTCGATCGGCGGCCGCGGCGCGTCCGGCGCCTGCCGGTAGCCGTCCCACTGACGCCAGAGCGCCGCGTCCTGCGCTTGCACTTCCTCGCAGAAGCGCTCGTACAACGACGCAAGCCGCTCCGGATTGTGAAGGTCGCTAAAACTGTAGCCGGACACACCAAGCGATGTGTCTGGCGTGGCCGTGTGCAGAGTCGAGCTGAGGTCCATATAGATGAATGCTGGATCGCATGACGTGAAAGTTCAGCGGGTTACATGAAAGGTACGAGGATTTCCTGAGGGAGTCAAACCGGCCGAGCTCGTGCAGTCCGTCTCACGCGGCGGCGACGAGCGTCAGCGCAAAGGTATCGTCGCCGTCGATCCACTGGTGGATGGTGCGGAAGCCGGCGCGCTCCAGCATGAGGCGGAGACCGTCCGGGTCATATTTGTAGGAGCTTTCCGTCCAAATCGACTCGCCATCCTCGATGTCGAACTCGAGCTGCGCCGCCGGCACGCGCACGTGCTGGCGGCCCCGGCTGACGAGGTGCATCTCGACGCGGGAGGCGCGCGCGTTCCATACCGCGCGATGCGTGAACGCGCTGACATCGAAGTCGCCGCTGAGCTCACGATTGATCCGTACCAGCAGATTGAGGTTGAACGCCGCGGTGACGCCGAGGGGATCGTCGTACGCGAGAAGGAGCGCCCGCTCCGGCTTCACGAGGTCGGCGCCGATCAGGAATCCGTCGCCGCGCGCGAGCGCCGCGCGGATCCCGCGAAGAAACGCGTCGGCGCCAGGTGGATCGAAATTGCCGATGTTCGATCCCAGAAAGAGCGCGAGCGTCCGGCCGGATCCGGGGCGGGCGGCCCGCGCTTCGGCGAGGCCCGCTTCATACGACGCTTCGTAGGTGACGATATGGACGTCGTCGAGCGCGCTCAGCGCGCCGGCGGACGAGGCGAGCGCGCTCGCCGACACGTCGATCAGGCGCAGCTCCAGCCGCCGGGCGGGGGCGCGGCGTCCCGCCTGCACGAGCGTCATCAGCTTCTGCCCGCTGCCGCAGCCGAGCTCGACGACGGTGTCGACCCCGCGTCCAAAGGCGTCGAAGATCTCCCGGCCGTGTTTGGCGAGCAGCCGCGTCTCGGCGCGCGTGATGCGATACCACGGCAAGCGGCAGATGGCGTCGAAGAGCGCCGACCCGAGCGCGTCGTAGAAATACCGCGAGGGTAACTGCCGCGGCTGCAGTGCCAGGTAGTACTGCACGTCGGCGGCAAACTGATCGGCCGACGAGTCCGTAGGCGTTCGACTCAAGATGGGTTTCGGCTCGCTCACGCCAGATCCCTCGCACAGCGGAACGTGGCGTAGACGTACGGATAGCGCGCGCGGAACCAGTTGCGAAAAGTCGGCCGCAGGAGCTGGCGAGCGGTGGCCGGCGACGCACCCTTCATTACGAAGTGCTCGCCGTCGAAAAAATCGGCTGAATACTCCGGGTACGACGCCGACGCTTCGAAGCCGGGGAACGGCGCGAACGGCGTGCTCGTCCATTCCCAGCCGTTGCCGACCAGGTCCTGAATGCCCCACGCGCTCGCTCCCTCGGGGTGGCTGCCCGCCGGCTCCGGATCCCAACTCGTGAAATCGAACACGCCCGGTCGCGGCTCTGAAAGGACCGCGCCGCCGTCGCCGTACGCCGCACGCTGGAACTCGGCTTCAGTCGGCAGTCGCGCGTCGCGCCATCTGGCGAACGCGGCCGCCTCCGCTTGGCTCACGTACACCGGCCACGCAGGCGGAAGCGGAATCAGTTCGAACATGCCGCGCCAGTGCCAGCGATCGTCCCGCCGTTCCCAGAACAGTGGGTGCGTGACGCCTTCGCTCCGGATCCACGACCAATCTGCCGGCCGCCACCATCGCGGGTTGTCGTATCCGCCGGCGTCGACAAACTCCAGAAACCGCGCGTTCGTCACATCATCCCGCTCGATGTGGAACCGCCCAACGTCGGCGTGGTACGCGGGAAACTCGTTGTCCCACCCGAAGGGAATCGACGCGCGATCGACGCCGAGCGTCGCCACGCCAGAGGGAACTTCGATCCATTCAGGCGCAGGCACGCGTCCCTCGACGCGCGGCGCGTACGCCGCGGGCCGCCGCTTCTGCTCGACGGGAAGCCGATGCCACATGTAGAGCAGCGTTTCCTGGTGCATCGCCTCGTGTTCGAGAATGGCGAAGACGGCTTCGGCGCGATCGAGCAGCGGATGTCCGGCCTGCTCGACCTCCCCACGCGCGAGCGCGTCGAGGATCTGCCGATCGGCTTCGGCGGCGAACTGGTGAACGATGTCGCGCGAGGGCCAGCGCGCGCGGTCGCTTGCCTGCTGCGGCTGGTCGCCGAGCGTGTCACGCGTCTCGTTGGGATCGATCCCGCGTGCAAACAGCGCTTCGAGCGCCGGATCGATGCTCGGACGTCCCAGCCCCTTCTTGATGAGCGTGTTGAAGCTGAAGGCCGGGAGGTGCCCTTCGTAGAACACGATCGGATGGCGCAGCGCGATCGGGCGGCTGTAATACGCCTCATCGGCCAGGAGATCGAAGAGCCCGCGCGACCGCTCGCGGTTGAGACGATACCAGGCGAGCGCGCGCTCACGGTCGAGGACGGACACCGCGGACGGCATGGGCCCATGTTGATACGAAACGCGTGAAGAAAACAATCCGCGCGGGATGTGCGATAAAATGAATCGCGGATTGCAGATTACGCTGAACGGCGATCGATTGGAGGTCGCCGGCCCCCTCACGGTGAGCGAATTGCTCGACCGGCTCGAGATCGATGCCCGCCGGGTGGCGGTCGAGCATAACCTGGTCGTGCTCAAACGTGCCACGTTCGGCGACACGCTCGTCCGCGACGGGGATCAAGTGGAAATCGTGAACTTCGTGGGCGGCGGATAACGTATGACACCAGATTCTTTCACGATCGCCGGCAAGACGTTCACGTCCCGGCTGCTGGTCGGCACCGGAAAATACAGTTCGCCCGCCGTGATGGTGAAGGCGCACGAGGCGTCGGGCGCCGAGATGATCACGGTCGCCGTCAGGCGCGTGAACATCTCCGACCGCTCGAAAGAATCGCTCCTCGACTACATCGACACGTCGAAATACACGCTGCTGCCAAACACCGCCGGCTGCTACACCGCCGACGAGGCGATTCGCACGGCGCGGCTCGGGCGCGAGGCGGGGCTGTCCAACTGGGTCAAGCTCGAAGTGATCGGCGACGAGCGGACGCTCTTCCCCGACAACGAAGCGCTGCTCGAGGCGACGCGCGTGCTCGTGCGCGAGGGCTTCGTCGTGCTGCCGTACACGACCGACGACCCGGTCGTCTGCCGGAAGCTCGAGGAAGCCGGCGCGGCCGCCGTGATGCCGCTCGGCGCGCCGATCGGCTCGGGGCTCGGCATCCAAAATGCGAACAACATCCGGATCATCCGCGAGTTCTCGCGCGTGCCGGTCATCGTCGACGCCGGCGTCGGCACGGCGTCGGACGCGGCGCTGGCGATGGAGCTCGGCGCCGACGCCGTGCTGATGAATACGGCGATCGCCGGCGCGCAGGATCCGATCGCCATGGCCGAGGCGATGAAGCTCGCCGTCCAGGCGGGGCGCCTCGCGTATCTGGCCGGGCGGATTCCCCGCAAGATGTACGCGAACGCCAGCAGCCCCGTCGAGGGTCTCGTCGGACGATAGATCAGCGCACCGCCGGCGGCTCGTAGAGACTCACCACGCCGCCGGCGAATTCGGCCAGCGGTCTCCACTCGAGCCGTCCAATCGCGCTGGCCGCGAATTGTTTCTTGAATAACGGCTCTTCCCATTCTTCGAGCACGATGAACGGCCGGTATCCCCGTTCGCGAAGCAGCGCGATCGTCCGATCGAGCGATTCGGACGGCATCCAGTCGTACCGCAACGTCACGCGATGCCCGTAGTAGCGCAGGCTGCCGCTGTGCTGCATGCAGATCACGACGGCGTTCGCCGGCGTGAATGCCGCGACATAGTCGCCGACCACCGCGTACCGGCGCTCGCCCTCGCGCAGCGAGAAGGTACGGTGCGAGACGGCATATCCGACCTCGTGACCGACCAATAGCACCGACGCACACGCCACCACGACCGCCTGGAGCAGCCGTGGTGTTTTCGCGAGGACCCAGGCGACACCGCTCATCATCAAAATCAGCAGCATGGGCCATGCAGGCAGCAGAAAGCGGAGAAACCACCAGGCGTCGAACGGCGAGTACAGGAGATACGCGGCACACACGCCCGCCGCAAACAGCGCGAGCAGTCCATTGACGCCGCGCGGTCGCCTCGCGAAGGCCACAATCGCAAAGAGCACGAGCGGCGTCTGCGTGTCGAGCAGCCAGCCGCTGTAGCGCCGCAGATTGATCGGTGCATTGCGCCACGCATACAGGACGCCGAGATCGCCGTAGCCGGACGCAAGCGGCGACCCATACAGATACGTATTGACGACCGCGATCAGTACGATGCCCGGCAGCGCGCCGAGCACGAATGCGCGCCAGCCGCCGCGCGTCCACATCAGATAGGCGCACGGTAGCGCGGTGAGCGGCGCCAGATTCGGACGAACCGCAATGGCCATGCCGCAGCATGCGCCGGCAACCACCGAAGAATATTCTTTCGCGCCGAGCGCGAAGAAGATCGCCGCCGTCCAGAAGGCGGCTGCCGGGATGTCGCTCATCGGCCACATCAACTGGTACAGGAACACCGGACTCACCGCGAGCGCGATCGCGGCCCCGGCGCCCACGGTGGGCGATGTCGCGCGCGCCCCCAGCAGGTAACACAGCCAAATGGTGAGTGCGCCGAAAATCGGCACCACGTAGTACGGCGCGAGCGGACCTGCAATCAGGGTTCCGAGCGCCATCAACAGCGGCAGGCCCGGTGGATACGTGGGGACGATGACGTGATCGCGGCCGGCCGGACGGTACCCAAGCGGCGCGAAGGCGCGATCCGCGTACGGAATCGGCAGCTGCTCCACGAACGGCTGCGCGATGCGCAATTGGTGGCGCAGCCACAAATCGGCCTGGCTCACGTAGCCGTACGGATCGGAGCCGCCCGCGGTCACCGTGCCGCGTGCCAGGCCGAGACACAACACCGCGACCGCCACCGCCGCCGCAATCGGCGGCGCCGCCCGACGAAGCACACCGAAGATCCATTCGACGTCGGCGTCGAGGGCCCGCCATCCACATGCGAGCACGCCGCTGCCAAACAGGAGCGCGGCGAGGACGAGCGGCCGAACGACGCCGCGCGAGGACATCCTGACGCCGGCGAGCGTGCCGCTGACGCCGCCGGTCACATACACGAGCGCCGCCCAGAGGATGAGCGTCAGGCCGGCAAGCAGAAGCGCGCGGTGTTTCATCGCCGGAAGTCTATCAGCCCTTTGCGCTACACTGCGGTCGTGCGGCGAACGATCCGCTTCGTGCTGGCGGTTGCGCCGCTGCTCGCGATCGTCGGCTTCGTCCGCGACGGCCACGTGCCCCTCGTCTTCCGCGCGGCAGTCGCCGCCGTCGCACTCCTCGCCGCGGCCAGGCCACGCGATGCGCTGCTGCTCGTCGCGGCGGTCGGTCCGTTCTTCAGCCTGTGGCTCACGACACCGGCCTCGACGTCCATTCGCGACGGTGAAACGCTCGTCGTCGCATTCCTGGCGGGATGGCTGGTGAGCACACCGCCGCAGACGTCCGGCATCGGCCGCGTGACGCGCGCCATCTGGTGGTGGTTCGGAATCGTCTTCTTCTTGATCGCGATGGCCGCGCTGGAGGGGCAGCGAGCCGGCCTCGCAGCCGGCGTCGTGCAGGCCCGCCATCTGATCGAAGGCGCCGCGCTGCTGGCTGCCGTGCTCGAGCTCACCAGCGTCAAATCAGCATTCGCGTTTTCGCTGATGCGCGTCCTGGCGATATCAGGAGCGGCGATGGCGATGCTGAGCGCCAGGGTGGCGCCGATGGCCGACCCCGCGGCCGTGGGATCGTATCTTGCGCTTGTCCTCGGCGTGTCGTGCGGCATGGCCGTGAGCGCGCGCGGACGGCATCGGTGGGGGTGGCTGGCCGCGATCGTCCTGATCGTCGTGGGACTGACGTTCACCGGCTCACGCACGGCGTTCGTCGGACTCGCCCTCGGAGGCGCCGTCGCCGTCGCGGCCCAGCGCGATCGGCCGCGCGATTATGTGAACGCGGGTCTACTCGCGGGTGTGCTGGCGTGTCTCATCGCTGGCGCAGCCGGACAACCTCTGCTCGTTCACGACTCGGCATCTCCGTTCTGGATCGTGCTGGGGCTGGCCGCGTTCACCTCATCAGCCGGCACACCACCTCGGTCCGGCCGCCCAGGATAGGCGCGAGCCGCTCGCCGCACTCCTTCGGATCGAGCTCGAGCATCGGCGGCGCTAGTTCCAGCCGTGCAGCCGATAGTAGAACCGGCTCACATACTCGTAGACCGCCAGGTCGGAGGCCACGAGCGATTGCCGTTCGGGCCAGAGCGACCATTGCGCGCCGGGGTCCGTGCGCGCGCGTGACGCGGACGGCACGGCGTTCACGCCGAGCGCGCGAAACGTGGCCAGCGAGCGTGTCATGTGTGTCGGCGCCGTTACGAGCACGATCCGGTCGATGTGGCGGGCGGCGAGCATCGACCTGAGGATCACCGCTTCCTCCCGCGTCGTCAGCCCCTGATCTTCGACCACGACACGGCTCACCGGGACGCCAAGCCTGACGATCGCGTCTCGGAACGCCGCCGCTTCGGGTCGCGGCGGATCGAGGTGCTCGGTGTTCCCGCCGGAGACGATGACGAGCGGATCGCCGAGGAGCCGGTACACGCGCGCGCCTTCCATGACGCGCGCGGCGCTGTCGCCCAAGTCGTCGAGCGCGAATCCGTCGGCGACATGGCTGACGATCCCGCCCCCCAGCACGACCACCGCTTGCGCCCCCGCCGCCTGGTCCGGCGACTCGAGGCGCTGCGCCGCCGGGACGAGCGGTGCCGACAGCAGCCACGCGCCGGCCGGCGTCGACACGAACCAGAACCCGAGGAGCGCGACCGTCAGCCACGACCGTCCGATGCGGGACGAACGGCGCCAGAACAGCAGCGCGACGCCGACGCCGAAGACGGCGAGCATCGGCAGCGGCGACGACAGGCGGCAGTTCTCCTTGAGGAATGTCGTCAGTGCGTGCATGGTCGATGCGCGAGTGTATCAGGCCTTCAGCAGCCGAAGCGCGCGCGCCTCCGGCCTCTTCGCGGCCGTTCTCGACTCGTGTGACGTGGAGGGGTTGGGGCGGGGCCCGCGCTTACAACGTGAAGATCGCCGGACCCGCGAACGACTTCAGCGCGTTCCGCGTGTCGACCACGAGCGGCAGCTTGGCGATGCGGCGGTAGTCGAAGCCGGTGTGGTCGGTCGCCACCACGGCGCAGTCGAACTGCGAAGCCAGCGCCGCGTCGAACGGCACTGACGCGAGCCGCTGGCCGGCATGCGACAGCGTCGGCACGTACGGATCCGTGTAGGTGACCGAGGCGCCGCGCTTGGTCAGCAACTCCATGATGTCGAGCGCCGGCGACTCGCGCATGTCGCTGACATCGCGCTTGTACGCCACGCCGAACAGGTGCACCCGCGATCCGTTGATCGACTTCTTCACCGAGTTCAGGGCATCGGCAATCCGCTGCACGACATACTCGGGCATCGCGCCGTTCACCTGCCCGGCCAGCTCGATGAACCGGCACTCGAACCCGTTCTGCCGCGCTTTCCACGACAGATAGAACGGATCGATCGGAATGCAGTGCCCGCCGAGCCCGGGCCCCGGATAAAACGGCATGAAGCCGAACGGCTTGGTCTTCGCCGCGTCGATCACTTCCCAGACGCCGATGTCCATCTTGTGGCACATCAGCGCGATCTCGTTCACCAGGCCGATGTTCACGGCGCGGAACGTATTCTCGAGCAGCTTCACCATCTCCGCGACGCGCGTGGAGCTGACGGGCACCACGGTGCCGACGATCGTCCCGTACAGCGCGGCCGCGGCCTCGGTGCTCGCCGGCCCGACGCCGCCAACGATCTTCGGAATGTTCTTCGTCGTGTAGGTCTGATTGCCCGGATCGACCCGCTCCGGCGAAAACGCGAGGAAGAAATCGACGTCCGCCTTCAGCCCCTTGGCCTCGAGCATCGGCTGGACCACTTCGTCGGTCGTGCCCGGATAGGTCGTTGACTCGAGGATGATGAGCTGCCCGCGCTTGAGCGTCGCCGCTACCGCTTCGACCGCGCGCACGACATACGAGAGATCGGGATCCTTGGTCTTGCGGAGCGGCGTCGGCACGCAGATGTCGATGACGTCCATCGCGCCGAGCGCACTCATGTCGGCGGTCGCGCGCAGCGTGTCGGCCTTGACGCCGGCCGCGAGCTCCGCCTGCGGCACGTCCGGGATGTAGCTCTTGCCGGCATTGATCTGCGCGATCTTGCCCGCGTCGACGTCGAAGCCGGTAACGTCGAAGCCGTGATTGGCGAACTCGACGGCGAGCGGCAATCCGACGTAGCCCAGCCCGATGACGCCGACGCGCGCCTTGCCGCTGCGAATGCGATCGAGGAGGAGGGCCTGTGCAGACACGGGTTATTGAGCGCCGGCGCGCGCGGTCGCCGCCGTCCTCTTCATGGGGGCCAGCCGCTCCAAGTCGGCATCGACCATCATCTGCACGAGCCGTTCGAAGTCCACGTCCGGCGTCCACCCGAGCTCCGCCTTCGCCTTCGACGCGTCGCCGAGCAGATGCTCGACTTCCGCCGGACGCAGGAGCGCGGAATCGACCCGGACGTATTTCTCCCAGTCGAGGCCCGCGTGCCCGAACGCGATCTCGATCAGCTCGCGGACCGAATGGCTGACGCCGGTGGCGATCACGTAGTCGTCCGGACGGTCCTGCTGAAGCATCAACCACATCGCGCGCACGTAGTCGCCGGCGAATCCCCAGTCGCGGTGCGCATCGAGGTTGCCGACCGACAGCGTGTCGGCGAGACCATACTTGATGCGCGCCACGCCGTCGGTGACCTTGCGCGTCACGAACTCGAGCCCGCGCCGCGGCGACTCGTGGTTGAACAGCATTCCGGACACGGCGAAGAGATTGTAGCTCTCGCGGTAGTTCACCGTGATGTAGTGCGCGAACACCTTCGACACGCCATACGGGCTGCGCGGGTAGAACGGCGTGAGCTCGGTCTGCGGCACCTCGCGCACCTTCCCGAACATCTCACTCGACGAGGCCTGATAGAACTTGATGCTGGGATCGACGCGGCGGACCGCGTCGAGCACCCGCGTGACCCCCTGCGCGTTGAACTCGCCGGTCAGCATCGGCTGATCCCACGACGCCGGCACGAACGACATCGCCGCGAGATTGTACAACTCGTGCGGGCGCACCTCGTCGATGAGCCGCAACAGCGAGAGCTGATCGAGCAGATCCGCCGGCTTCAGCGTGATGCGATCGACGATGTGCTGGATTCGCCAGAGATTGGGGGCGCTCGAGCGCCGCATCATGCCGACGACCTCGTAGCCCTTCTCGAGCAGCAGCTCGGCGAGATACGACCCGTCCTGCCCGGTAATTCCGGTGATGAGCGCTCGTTTGGCCATGCTAATGTCGGAGTTCTCTCGGAGTTCCCCACGCGGAATTTCGCCCATTGTACACTACCGGGGTCGCATGGAACGCATCGACGTTGCCGTCATCGGCGGCGGACTCATCGGTCTCGCCGCAGCGCTCGCGATCGCCCGGCGCGGGCGATCGGTCTGCGTGCTCGAGCGCCACCCGCGCGCGGGTCTCGATACGAGCACGCACAACAGCGGCGTCATTCACGCCGGCATCTACTATCCGGCCGGCACGCTCAAAGCCCGGCTGTCGGTCGAAGGCGGCCGCCTGCTCTACGACTTCTGCGCGGCCCACAGCGTGCCACACGCGCGCTGCGGCAAGCTGATCGTCGCGCGCGAGGAGGCGGAGATCGCGGCCCTCGATGCACTGCGTCAGCGTGGCGAGGCCAACGGCGTCGAGGGACTGGCGCTCGTCGATCGCGCCTTCATCGCCCGCCGCGAGCCGGCCATCGGCGCCGCCGCCGCCCTTTTCTCCCCCCACACCGGCATCGTCGAGGCCGAGGCGCTCGTCAGGGCGCTCCTTCGAGCGGGCGAGTCGGCCGACGTCGTCTTTCTGGCGGGAACGACGCTCGCAGGAGCCGACCGCGATCCGGCGGGCGTCGTGCTGCACACCGCGCGCGAAGCGATCGGGGCACGAGTGGTCGTGAACGCGGCCGGCCTGTATGCCGACGCGGTGTCGGAGATGCTGGGCGGAGAGCGCTTTCGCATCTATCCGTGCCGGGGCGAGTACGCCGAGCTGGCGCCGGCCAGGCGCAGCCTCGTCAACGCGCTGGTCTATCCATTGCCGCACGCATCGGGCCATGGCCTGGGCGTGCATCTGACGCGGTCGACGGGCGGGGACGTGTGGATCGGCCCGACGATTCATTATCAGGATCGGAAGGACGACTACGAAGACGGGCGCGAGCCACTCGAGGCGTTTGTCGAGCCGACGCGCGAGCTGCTGCCGGACGTGACGCTCGCCGATCTGCGGCTCTCGGGCAGCGGCATCCGCGCGAAGCTGCATCCGCCCACTGAATCGTTCGCCGATTTTCTGGTCCGGCGCGATCGCGAGAATCCGGCGGTGATTCAGGCGGCCGGCATCGATTCTCCTGGATTGACGGCGTGTCTAGCGATTGGAGAGCTCGTCAGCGACATCGCTGGCGAGATACTGCGCTAGCGCGTCCTGCCACGCGGGCATCGCCACACCTGCAGCCCGCAGCTTCTCATTCGACAGCGCGCAGTAGAGCGGCCGCGCCGCGCGCAGCGGCACATCCGCCGTGCGCACCGGCACGAGCCGCGAATCAACCTCGCGCACGCCGAGCTGTCGCGCGAGCTCGCGCGCGAACTCCAGCCACGTGCACCGGCCCGAATTGACGCAGTGATACAGGCCCGGCGCCACCCCGACATCGCGACCACCGCCGCGGGCGCTTTCAATGACCTGCCGCGTCGCCCGTGCCGCATCGACGACGGAGGTCGGCGAGACGGTCCGATCCTCGAAGACGCGGGCCTGCCCCCCAGACGTGAGCGCTTTTCTGATCGCTTCCACGCTGCCCTTCGCGGGAGCGGCGCCCGCCGCACGGCCGAAGAGGCTCTCCACGCGCAGAACGAAGGCACGCGGCGCGTCCATCGCAAACCATTCGCCGAGGAGCTTCGATACCGCGTACACACTGCGGGGATTCGGCCGGTCTCCTTCGGTGTAGGGAGCCGACGCCGTGCCGTCGAACACGAAGTCGGTACTGTAGTGAACGAGCGTCGCACCCACGGCCTCCGCGGCATGCGCCAGCGCGCGGACGCCACACGCATTCACGTTCAGCGCGTCCACCGGATGATCTTCCGCGCCGTCGACGTCGTTGTATGCCGCGCAATTGACGATCGCGTCCGGCCGCGCGCGCGCGATCGTGTCGCGAACGGCCGCCGCGTCAGTGATGTCGAGCTCGGTCCGGCCGAACGGCGTCACCTCGTGCGCCACCCGAAACTCCTGTACGATCGCGGCGCCGAGCTGACCGCGCGCACCCACCACCGCAATCCGCATTCAGGCTGCCTTGTACGGCCGGTCCGCCGCGAACGCCCTCATCTGCGCATCGTCGAACACGCCTTCCCAGCGCGCGACGACGGCGGTGGCGATGCAGTTGCCCATCACGTTCACGGCGGTGCGTCCCATGTCCATCACCTGATCGATGCCGAGGAGGATGGCCGCGCCTTCGAGCGGCAGGCCGAACTGCGTCAGCGTCGCGGTGAGGACGACGAGCGCGGCGCGCGGCACGCCGGCGACGCCCTTGCTCGTCAGCATCAGCGTGAGCATCATCACGAGCTGCTGCCCGAAGGTCATCCGCACGCCGGCCAGCTGCGCGACGAACACGCTCGCGAGCGACAGATACAGCGTCGTCCCGTCCAGGTTGAAGCTGTAGCCGGTCGGCAGCACGAAGCCGACGATGTTCTTCGGCACGCCGAACTGCTCCATCACCACGAGCGCTTTCGGCAGCGCGGCCTCGGAGCTCGCCGTGGTGAATGCGATCAGGAACGGTTCGCGAATCGCCTTCACGAAGGTCAGGAACGGGACGCGGATCAGGTAGGACACGCCGCCGACGACGATGAGCACGAAGATGCCCAGGCCGAGATACATGAGCGCGACGAGCTTGCCGAGCGTGAAGAGGATTCCCAGCCCCTTGCCGCCGACGGTCGCGGCGATCGCGGCGAAGACGCCGATCGGTGCGAACGCCATCACGTAGCCGGTGAACTTGAACATCGCCCGCGCCGTGCTGTCCAGCACATCGAGGACCGGTTGTCCCTTGGCGCCGATCGCGGCGAGCGCAATCCCGAAGAACGTCGAGAAGACGACGAGCTGCAGGATGTCGCCGCGGGCCATCGCGTCCACCACCGAGGTCGGGAAGAGATGGAGGAAAATATCCCAGCCGTGCTGCTGGTTCTGCACCATCGCGGCAGCCGCCCGCGTGTCGGCGCCGATCGGCAGCGCGAGGCCGGCGCCCGGCTTGAAGAAATTCACCAGGCCCAGCCCGAGAAAGAGCGCGACCGTCGTCGCCGCTTCGAAGTAGAAGATCGCCTTCAGCCCGATTCGGCCCATCGATTTCAGATCGCCCGTGCCGGCGATGCCGACGACGAGCGTCGAGAAGAGCAGCGGCGCGATGATCATTTTGATCATGCGCAGGAAGGCGTCAGCCACCGGCTTGATCGCGACGCCGAACGCCGGCCACACGTAGCCGACGATGATGCCGAGGATGAGGCCGATGAAGATCTGCGTGGTGAGCCCGGGCAGCCGGCTGCGGCGCGCCGGCGGGCGGTGCGCGTGGACGTCCGCCACGGGGGTCTTCGTCACGACGCGGGCACTCCCGCGCGCCGGCTCACGAACTGCGCGACGGCGTCGACGACGGCGTCCTGCTGCTCGGCGGTCATCTCGCCGTAAATCGGCAGCGCGAGGCTCGTCTCGGCCGCGCGTTCGGCGTGCGGGAACGCGCCGCGGCGATATCCGAGATCGCTGAAGCACGGCTGGAGATGGAACGGCACCGGGTAGTAGATCTCATTGCCGATGCCGCGGTCATCGAGATGGCGCTTGAGCGCGTCGCGCTCGGCCGTGCGGATGACGAACTGATTGTAGATGTGACGCCGCCCGGGCGGCTCGACCGGCAGCGTCAGGCGATCGCCGAGCCCTTCGTCGCGGAACCGCGTGAGGTAGCGGTGCGCGTTGGCCCGCCGGGCGTCGGTCCACGCGGCCAGGTGCGGCGCCTTCACGCGCAGGACCGCCGCCTGCAGCGCATCCATCCGGAAATTCCCGCCGACCAGATGATGATAATACTTCGGCTCCATGCCGTGCGTGCGCAGCAGGCGCGCGCGCTTGGCCAGGGCGTCGTCGTTCGTGGTGATCAGCCCCGCGTCGCCGAAGGCGCCGAGGTTCTTGCTGGGAAAGAACGAGAAGCAGCCGAAGGCGCCGATGCCGCCGAGCGGTCGCGACTTGTAGGTCGCGCCGATGGCCTGCGCCGCGTCTTCGATGATCGGGACGCCCGCGCGCGAGGCCGCGGCGACCAGTGGATCGAGGTCGGCGCTCAGGCCGAACAGGTGCACCGGAAGAATCGCCTTCGTGCGCGGAGTGATCGCGGCCGCCGCCGCGGCCGGATCGATGTTGAACGTCGCCGGATCGATGTCCACCAGAACGGGACGCGCGCCGACGCGGACGATCGCGCCCGCCGTCGCGAAAAACGAATAGGTCGTCGTCACCACCTCGTCGCCGGCGCGGATGTCGAGCGCCATCAAGGCCAGGAGCAGCGCGTCGGTGCCCGACGACACGGCCACCGCGTGTCGAATGCCGAGGAAGGCGGCGAGCTCCTCCTCGAGAGCCGTGATCTCGGGGCCCATGATGAAGCGCTGGCTGTCGCAGACGCGCGTGACCGCGGCGATGAGCGCGTCGCGCAGCGGCGCATACTGCGCCTGCAGGTCGAGCAGCGGCACTTTAATGGACATCATCCTCACTCGACATTCGGCGGTTATTCTACAGCTACCGGTGCGCTTTGATCGCCGCGCGGGTTTCGCGGTCGGTCTCGCGGCGCTTGATCGTCTCGCGCTTGTCGAACTCCTTCTTGCCCTTCGCGAGGCTGATCGCCACTTTCACGCGGCCTTTCTTGAAGTACATGCGCACCGGCACGAGCGTCATGCCCTTTTCGACGGTCTTGCCGATCAGCTTGCGGATTTCGTCTCGGTGCAGCAGCAGCTTGCGCCGGCGCAGCGGCTCGTGGTCGGCGTACCCGCGGTGGCTGTACGGGCTGATGTTCACGTTGAACAGAAACACCTCGCCGTTCTCGACGCGCGCGTAGCTGTCGCGCAGGTTGACGCGTCCCTCGCGGATCGCCTTCACCTCGGTGCCCAGCAGCGCCACGCCCGCCTCGAACGTCTCGAGCAGATGGAAGTCGTGGTACGCCTTCCGGTTCTCGGCGATATAGGATTGCGCGAGCTCGCGCTCGGTTTTCTCTTTCATCGCGCCAACCGCGCGGCGAGCCGCACCGCCGCAATCATGCTGTCCGGATTCGCGACGCCCGTGCCCGCGATGTCGAATGCCGTCCCGTGATCGACCGACGTGCGGACGATGGGCAGCCCCAGCGTGACGTTCACCGCCTCGCCGAACGCGACGAGCTTCACCGGAATCAGTCCCTGATCGTGATAGCAGGCGACGACCGCGTCGAACTCGCCGCGGCGGGCGCGGACAAACACCGTGTCGCCCGGAAACGGCCCCGCGACGTCGACCCCGTGCCGCCGGAGGGCGGCGATCGCCGGGGCGATGACGGTTTCCTCCTCGCGGCCGAAGAGACCGTGCTCGCCGGCGTGCGGATTCAGTCCCGCCACTGCGATGCGCGGCGCCGCGACGCCGAACCGCGGCAGCTCCCGCGCCGTCAGCGCGATCGTCGCTTCGAGCGACTCGCGCGTCAGCGCGCGCGGCACCTCCGCGAGCGCGATGTGCACCGTCGCGAGCACGACCGTCAGCGCTTCGGAGTAGAACATCATCGCGACGTGCGGCGCGTTGGTGAGGTGCGCGAGCAGATCGGTGTGCCCGCTCCACGGCAGCCCGGCCAGACGGAACGCTTCCTTGTTGACCGGCGCCGTGGCCATCGCATCGACGACGCCGTGGCGCGCGTCTTCGACCGCGCGGACGATCGTATCGTACGCGGCGCGTCCCGCATCGCCGCTCAGCACCCCCGGCGCAAAGCGGGCGCCGGCCGGGGGGCCATACAGCCGCGGCTCGCACACCTCGAGGACGCGCGGGTCCGCCGCCGCGCGCGCGGCGATTTCTGGACCGATCCCCGCTGGATCGCCGACCGTGATCGCGACGCGCGGCTTGCTCATCTCGTGCCGCACGTGCCGCAGCCGCCCGATCCGCCTGTCGAACATGACCCGCAGCCGCTTGGATTGTCGCAGCCTTCGCTGCCGCAGCCGCCGTGCACCGCGCCCTTCGCGTTCGGCAGTTCGTAGCGCAGGCAGCATTTCAGCCGGCCGCACAGCCCCGAGAGCTTGGAGGGATTCAGGCTGAGATCCTGCTGCTTCGCCATCTTGATCGAGATCGGCTCGAACGAGGTGAGGAACGTCGTGCAGCAGAGCGGCCGTCCGCACGAGCCGTAGCCGCCGATCATCTTCGCTTCGTCGCGGACGCCGATCTGGCGCATCTCGATGCGGGCGCGGAATTCGGAGGCGAGCTCGCGCACCAGATCCCGGAAGTCGACGCGCCCTTCGGCGGTGAAATAGAAGATTAGCTTCGAGCCGTCGAACACCTGCTCAACACGCGTCAGTTTCATGCCGAGCCCGCGCTCGCGGATCTTGAGCATCGCGACGCGCTGCGCCTCGCTCTCGCGGTGCTGATGCTTCAGCCGCGCGACGAGGTCGTCGCGCGTCGCCAGGCGCACCACCCGCTGCGGCGAGTCGGCGGGCGGCCGACGCTTGTCGGCGAGCGCCGAATTGGCGCGCACGACCGTGCCGACGGCTTGGCCGTTCTCGGCGTGCACGACGACCTGGTGTCCGGGAATCGGCGGCGGGTCGATGGGCGGATCGGCGGCGAGAAACGTCTGCGCGCGACCGACGGGCGTCAGCTTGACCGACACGAGCCGGCCAGGTTGCGAAGCGCTCACGGCTGCACCTTCTATATAAAGGCGAATCGACTCGTGCTGGGTGCATCGTGCCGGGTGCTGGGTGCGGTGCCGAGTGCTCGGTGCCGGGTGCTTTCCGAGCGCTCAGAGCTGCAAGACCAGCCAGTCGGCCACAATCTTGACGCCGGCGTTCCGGTCCAGCGCCATCAGAGCCCGATCGACCGCCGTAAACGCGCGCATGCCGCGCTCGCCTTCATAGGTGCGCACCAGGCGCTCGAGCGCCGGCTGCACATCGGGATTGGCGAGCGCGCGGACATCCGCGCGGGTTGACAGGAGTTCGACGTCACGCAGCAGCGACTCCATCGCTCTCAAATGTGACGCGAGCTGCTCGCGGTCGCTGGCGCCCCCGGCGCCAGTTTTTGCCAGCAGGTTTTTTGCGCCTTCGATCCGCCGCCGCGGGTCGTCGGACGCCGCCGCGTCGGCGAGCGCTTGCTGCGCCACTTCTCGCGCCTCGACGAGCTCGCCCGCATGCGCTTCGAGCGCGCGACCCAGGCTGCCGTCGGCGGTCGCCGCGACCGCGCGCGCTTCCGCTTCGCTGTGTCCCCGCGCCTCGAGCGCCGCCGCGATGTCGGCCGGACCGAGCGGCCGGAAACTGAGACGCGGACACCGCGATCGCACCGTCGGCAGCAGCACGTCGGGTCGCGACGTGATCAGAATGAACACAGACGCGGACGGCGGCTCCTCGAGCGTCTTGAGCAGGGCGTTTTGCGCGGCGGGCACGAGCGCATCCGCCTGGTCGACGATGACGACGCGCCTGCGCCCCTCGAACGGCCGATACGCGGCGCGCTCGACGATCTCGCGCACCTGGTCAATCTTTATTGATCCGTTGTCGCCCGGCTCGACGATGAGAATGTCGGGGTGAACGTTGCGCGCGATGCGCGTGCACGCAGCGCACACACCGCATGCGTCGATCTCCATCTGCTCGGGCACGTCCGAGACGAGCGGCGCGATGCAATTGAGCGCCTGCGCAGTGGCAAGAGCAGCGAGGCGCTTGCCGACGCCGTCCGGGCCCGCGAAAATCAGGCTCGGCGGAAGCGACTCGCGGCGTACCGACCGCGAGAGCAATCCGACCAGACGGCGGTGGCCGACGACATCTCGAAAAGGCATGGCTGAGCGTTCAAGATGAATCGTATCACCGTTCGCCGCTATGATCGCGGCGTGCGACACCTCATGCTCCTGGCGATCGCCGTCATCGGCACCACGGTCTGGCGGCCACTCGCGCCGAACGACGTCGAACAGACTTCACAGGGCACGCGGCCGGCCGCATCGCTCGTCGAGAGCTTTGATGGGCTTGGCGTCGGATTCGACGGGCCGCAAGGTCCCTCCGCCGTGCGGAGCCCGTCCGACAGCAGCCTCGCGATCGGACCCGATCACATCGTGCAGACCGTCAACTCGCGGCTGGCCGTCTACACCAAGAAGGGCGCGCGCTTCAGCGCCACCGGCAAAGTCCTGTACGGCGCCGTCGCGACCAATGTGATCTTCGCCGGCCTGGGCGGCGTCTGCGAGACCAGGAACAACGGCGACGCGGTCGTCCGCTACGATCAACTCGCGAACCGCTGGCTCATCGTGATCCCGATCTTCGGCCGGATCCCGCCGAGCGAGGGGCCGCGCCGCGCATTGCCCGGTCAGCCCGCCGCGCCGGGTCAGCTCGCGGTCGCCGGTCAAGCGTCGGATCCGGGTCCGGCCGCCGCGCCGCCCGCCAACCCGCCGCAGGGACGAGGCCGCGGTCAGCCGCCGGCGCCGAGCCAGTCTCCGACGCCGCCGCCGCCGGGAACCTACGCGATGTGCTACGCGGTGAGCACCACCGCCGATCCGCTCGGACCCTATTACCGCTACGCCTTCGATCGGCCGCTCTTCCCCGACTATCCACGGCCCGCGATCTGGCCCGACGGCTACTACGTGCCGACGAGCACCGGCGACAACGTGGTGCAGAAACATGCCTGCGTCGCCGATCGGACGAGCATGCTCGTCGGCCGTCCGGCGACCGAGCAGTGCCTCGTCATCGATGGCGTCAACTTTCTGAACAACGCGGATATCGACGGCCGTGAGCTGCCGCCGGCGGGCGCGCCGAACATCATGATGGCCGCCGGTGGCACGCAGTTGAAGAACGTGCTCGAAGACGATGGCGTCTACGCGTGGACGTTTCACGTGGACTGGCGCACGCCGGCGAATACCAAAGTGAGCGGCCCCGTGAAGATCGCGGTCGCGCCCTATCACTATCTTTGCGGCGGACAGTTGACCAACTGCGTGCCGCAGCCGGGAACGGACCGGCGGCTCGACGCGCAGGGCGACAAACTGATGCAGCGGCTTGTGTACCGCAAGGTCGGCGGTCATGAGTCGATCGTGGCGTTGCACTCGATCGCGACGACGGCAGGAGGCGGCGGGGTCCGCTGGTACGAGTTCCGGCTCGACACGCAGCGGAATCCGGTGCTGTATCAGCAGGGCACGTACGCGCCCGACGGCTTCTACCGGTGGATGGGCAGCATCGGCATCGATCGCCGGGGCAACATCGGCATCGGCTATTCGTTCGGCGGAACGCCGAACTTCGCGGGTCAGCGATTCGCGGCGCGGCTCGCCGGCGATCCGCCGGGCCGGCTCACCCTCCACGAGACGGTGCTCGTCCAGGGCGAGGCGGCGCAGACCAACACGCTCCGCTGGGAGGACTACGCGACGACGGCGATGGACCCGAGCGATGACTGCACGTTCTGGTACGCCGGCGACTACGTGAAGAAGGATGCGGCGAGCTATTCGAGCCGCATCGGGGCGTTCCGCGTACCGGGATGCCGCGGCCGCTGAACGGCCGCGGCCCCGTAGCCCTCTCGCGCGAACTACTTGCCTACGACCAAAATCGAAACAACTCTATGCCGATCGCACGGTGCCGATCGCACGGTGGAAGCACCGCTTGGGGCCCTCTCCGGGGGATGTTCCAAATGAGACAGTCGGCGGCAGTCCAACCGTTCTAAAGTGTGGGAGATGGGAAGTTTGTTCGATGCAGCATGACAGGCCCGCCCGGTCAGAACCCGTCGCCTGTCCAATTTGCGCCCAGCCGCTCAAATCGACGGCTGGCAACGGGCTTGCCGCGTTCGAATGCGACCGTTGCGGACAATTCTCGAATTTCGGCAACTCATCACCTGCGGAAGGCCGCCGCTCCCTTCAGTCTCCTGGCCCGTCGGACCCGACGTCAGATTCATAGCCGGTCAGTGTGCAAAGCGGTA
>JADGOC010000067.1 GCA_017883165.1 Acidobacteriota bacterium | reverse complement strand
GGGACCCCAGGCAGCAAGTTTGCCGGTGGTCATAGGATCAGGGTTCCACCCGTTCCCATTCCGAACACGGAAGTTAAGCCTGATACCGCCGATGGTACTGCATGGGAAACTGTGTGGGAGAGTAGGTCGCTGCCGGCATTATTTCGACGCCCGACGTGAGTCATCACGTCGGGCTTTTTTATTTGCTAACCTCTTCCCGTGGGGCCGACCATCCTCATCACCGGCGCCTCCGGATTCATCGGCGGCGCCATCACCGACCAGCTGATCGACCGCGCCACCATCCGCAGCCTCACCTCGCATCCACACAAGAATCGCTTCGCCGCCCGCGTCCGCAGCTTTCCCTACGATTTCGACCAGCCGGCCCGCATGGCCGAGGCCTTCCGCGGCGTCGACGTGTTCGTGAACTCCTACTACGTGCGATTCAACTACGGCGACGAGACCTTCGAGCTCGCCGTCGACCGTACCCGCGATCTCATCGCCCAGGCGCAGGCCGCCGGCGTCCGCAAGATCGTCCACGTCAGCGTCAGCAACGCCGACGAGCGCTCCGATTTGCCCTACTACAGCAACAAAGGCCGCATCGAACGGCTGGTGCGCGACTCGGGCGTCGACTACACGATTCTTCGCCCCGCCCTCGTGGTCGGCCGCGGCGACATCCTCGTCAACAACATCGCGTTCTTCCTGCGGCACCTTCCGGTGTTCACGATCTTCGGGCGCGGCGACTATCGCGCGCAGCCGATGGACGTGGACGCTTTCGCCGCCGTGGCCGTTGACGCCATCGGCGGCGATCATCACGGCCAGACGGTGCCTGTCGCCGGCCCGGATGATTGGACATTCCGAGACATGGTCCGCGCCATCCGCGCCGCCGTCGGCAGCCGCGCGCTGATCGTGCACGCGCCGGCCGTAGTCGCCCTCGTGGGGCTCAAAGTCGCCGGCCTCTTTCTCGGCGACGTCGTCCTCACGAGCGATGAGGTGAAAGGGCTGACGCGCGAGTACCTGTATGCCGAGCAGCCGTTGCGCCGCGGCGCCGGCTTTGCCGAGTGGCTCGCCGGAGACGGCGTCGCGTCCGCGCTCGGCCGCCGCTACGAAAGCGAGCTCGCCCGCCATTTCCGGCAGTGACCTGATACGACGATCAACGCAGAACCCGCAGAACCCGCAGAGGACAAACCTGGCAGTACGCACCCCCGATCCGAATCGATGATAATGGGCAGGCTTCCGGCAGGGCGATTGCGGGATGCACGACGTCATCAATTAGGAGCGCATATGAAACGCCGTCTCATCATGTGGATCGTGGCGATGTTGTTCATGGCCGCGGGACTCGCCGCGCCACGAGCGCAGAACGCCACCATCAGCACCACGCCGAAGCCGAACTACGATCTGGCGTCGGAGTGGACCGCGCAGAAAGTGGGCCGGCTCGTGTTCGACACCTCGGTGACGCCGCGATGGCTCGAGACGAGCGATCGCTTCTGGTACAGCTATCAGACGCGCGAGGGCCGCAAGTTCTATCTGGTCGATCCGTTGAAGAAGAGCAAGGCGCCGCTGTTCGACCACGCCAAGATGGCGGCCGCGCTCACCGCGATCACGCGCGAGCCGTACGATACGCAGCACCTCCCGTTCCCGACCGTCAAGTTCGTGAGGAAGGACGCCGCGTTCCAGTTCGACGTTCAAGTCCCTCGCGACGCCGATATCGTCAAACCGAAGAAGCCCGTTACGACCGACTCGATTCCCCCCGCCGGTCGAGTGGGCGGGCCGGGTGTGCCCGGGCGGCAGGAGGACACAACTGGCGAGACCGACGAGGACCATCCGCAGCAGCAAGGCCAGCGCGGGCGCGGCGCCGCCGCGGGCGGCCGTGGTGTGCAGCCACCGAAGAACCGCACGCTCCACTTCGAGTACGACATGGCGACGGCCAACGTCGAGCTGCTGGACGACGACTACAAGGCGCCGACCAAGCCCCGCTGGGCATCGGTGTCGCCCGACAAGAAGACGATCGTGTTCGGGCGCAACGACAACCTGTACATGATGGACGCCGACAGCTACGCGCTCGCGCAGAAGAAGGCCGACGATCCCGCTGTCAAAGAGATACAGCTCACCAAAGACGGCGAGGATCACTACAGCTACGCGCGGTCGGCGCAGGACGTGCAACTGCAGCAGGAGCAACAACAGCAGCAGCAGCAGCAGCAGCAGCAACAACAACAGCAGGACGATCAGCAGCAGCAGACGGACAACGAGCAGGACATGACCGGCAAGAACGTGCGCATGCCGCCGATCCAGATCATCTGGTCGAAGGATTCGAAGAAGTTCGCCGTGACGCGGCGCGACCAGCGCAAGGTCGCCGATCTCTGGGTGATCGATTCGCTGGCGATGCCGCGCCCCAAACTCGAAACCTACCGCTACGCGATGCCCGGCGAGGTCAACGTCACGCAGTCCGAGATCGACGTTTTCGACGTCGCGAGCAAAGCGATGGTCAAGGTGAAGGCGGATCAGTTCAAGGACCAGACGCTGCAGATCGCGACGGCGCGCCTTCCGGCCGGTGCCGGCGGCGGCCGTGGCGGCGGCTTCGGCCAGTCGCCGGACGCGCCCGAGCCGCAGTGGCTGAGCGAATCGTCCGACAAGCTGTACTTCACGCGTCAGAACCGCGATCTTCACAAAGTCGACGTCTGCGTCGCCAACCCCGACACTGGCGACGTGAAGGTGCTCGTCGAAGAGCGGCTGAACACGTACATCGAAACCAAGCCGCTGCGCCTCGCGAACAACGGACAGGACCTGATCTTCTGGTCCGAGCGCACCGGGTGGGGCCACTTCTATCTGTATGACGCGAACACGGGCGCGCTCAAGAATGCGATCACCTCAGGCGAGTTCGTCACCACGAATCTCGACGCGGTCGACGACAAGGCGAAGGTGTTCTACATCACCGCCGTCGGCAGAGAAGCGGGCGAGGATCCGTACTTCCCGCATCTCTACCGCGTGAGCTACGACGGCACGACCATCAAGCTGCTCGACCCGGGCGACGCCTCGCACACGCCGAACATCTCGGAATCGAACAAATATTTCGTGGACAACGCGTCGCGCATCGACGCCGCGGCGTCGGCGGCGCTCTACGACACGACGGGCACGCTCGTCACCAAACTCGATTCGCCGGACATCAGCGCGCTGAACGAAGCGGGCTTCAAGTTCCCGGAGCCATTCAAAGTGAAGGCCGACGATGGTGTGACTGATTTATACGGGGTGATGTACAAGCCGTTCGACTTCGATCCGGCGAAGAAGTATCCGGTGATTCTCTACGTGTATCCGGGGCCGCAGACCGAGAGCGTCACCAAGACGTTCAACCCGCGCAGCAACAGCCAGGCCCTCGCGCAATTCGGCTTCATCGTCGTCGAAGTCGGGAACCGCGGCGGGAATCCGCTGCGATCGAAGTGGTATCACAACTACGGCTACGGCAATCTGCGCGATTACGGGTTGGCCGACAAGAAGGCGGCTGTCGAGCAGCTCTCGAAGCGCTTTCCGTACATCGACATCAACAAGGTCGGCATCTGGGGCCATTCGGGCGGCGGCTTCATGTCGACCGCGGCGATGCTCGTGTATCCCGATTTCTTCAAGGTGGCCGTGTCCGAATCCGGTAACCATGAGAACAACATCTACAACAACACGTGGAGCGAGAAGAACCACGGCATCAAGGAGGTGACCGACAAGGACGGCAACGTCACCTTCGAGTACAGCATCGAGAAGAACTCCGAGCTGGCCAAGAATCTGAAGGGCCATCTGCTGTTGTCGACCGGGGAGATCGACAACAACGTGCACCCGGCGAACACGATGCGGCTGGTGGACGCGCTCATCAAGGCGAACAAGCGGTTCGACATGATCGTGATTCCGGGTGTCCGTCACGGGTACGCCGATCGCGCGGCGTACTTCAACTGGATCCGCTCGGATTACTTCTGCAAGCATCTGCTCGGCCAGGCGGCGGACAGCGTCGACATCGTCGAGCTCAATCGGGAGAAAGAGCAGGTGGGGGATAAGAAGGGGCGGTGACTTGCGATTCGTGATGGCCTTCGTCCTCGCGATCGCCATATCGCCGAAGGCGATCGCGCAGGAGTTGCGCTGGGCCGGCGATCCCGAGGGCGGCGCGCCGTTTGTCGAGGCCGATCCCTCGAGGCCCGATCGGTTGGTCGGCTTCGACGTCGAGGTCGCGGACCTTCTTGCCCGCGGCCTCGGCCGGACGCCGCGGTTCGTGCTCATCTCGTTTTCTTCGATCGACCAGTCGGTCGCCCGCGGGGATGCCGAGATCGGCCTGAGCGGCATCGAAGACACTCCCGCCCGTCGCGCGTCGACGACGCTGGCGCCGACGATTCCTTACTACGAGTTCCGCGAAGTCCTGAGCGTGCGCGACGCCGATGCGCCCCGGCTTCGCACCCTCGCGGACCTCGCCGGCCGCCGCGTCGGCACCCTCGGCGGCACGATCGCGTACGACATCCTGGTGCGCGCCGAGCGCGAGTACGGCCTGCAGGCGATCTCGTACGACGATGACGTGCATCCGTATAGCGATCTCGTGCTGGGCCGTGTCGATGCCGTGCTGCTCGACAACGTGCTGGCCGAGCGGCGCCATCGTGCGATGCACGGCTTCACCGTCCAGCCGCAGATCGTCGCGGTCGGCCACTACGTCGGCGTGCTCGCGGCGCGAGACGCGCCGCTGCGCGACTCGATGAACGAGATCCTGCGCGGCGCGATGCGCGACGGCACGCTCGAGCGCATCTTTCGCAAGTGGGGTGTCTGGAACGACGACCAGCCGGCGCTATACGTGAAGCTCCTGGCCGGCCAGCCCGTCTCGCCCGTGTCGTTCGATCCCGTGGCCAATCCCGGGGGCCCCTCGAACCTGACGGACCTGTCGCGATGGGAAGCCGCCGGCCGCTATCTCCCCGCGCTCCTGCGCGCATCGGTCGTGACGATTGTCTTGTCGTGCGTCTCGATGGCGTTGGCGGTCGTTCTCGGCGTCCTCATCGCGAGCGGCCGGGTGTACGGAACCCGGCCGGTCCGCGCGGCGCTCCTCGGATACGTCGAGCTGATGCGCGGAACGCCGATTCTCCTGCAGCTCTTCGTCCTCTATTACGGCCTGGCCGCCGCGATCCGCCTGCCGGCGTTCGCCGCCGCACTCCTCGGGCTCGCGCTCAACTACGCGGCGTACGAAAGCGAAATCTATCGTGGCGCGCTCGAGGCGGTGTCGATCGGCCAGCTCGAGGCGGCGCGAACGCTCGGCTTGAGCGAGGTGCAGGTGCTGACGCTCGTGCGCGGCCCTCAGGCGTTCCGGCTGGCGCTCGCGCCGATGACCAACGACTTCGTGGCGCTGCTCAAGGATTCGTCGCTCGTCTCGGTCCTCACCGTGATGGAGCTCACCAAGCAGACGCAGATCTTTGCCACCAATCTCGGAAGCTGGGTGATTCCCGGAACCTTGTGCGCGGCGCTCTATCTGGCCATGTCGCTGCCGCTTGCGGCCGTTGCGCGCCGGCTCGAGCGGCGCTGGAAGGCGCCGACCGAATGACCGACGTCGTGCTGCGCGTGCGCGACGTGCGCCTGAAGCGAGGCGCGCGACAGATCCTCGGCGGCGTCAGCTTCGACGTGACGCGCGGCGCGCTTGTCGCGCTCATGGGACCGTCCGGCTCGGGAAAGACGACGGTGCTCCGGGCGATTGCGGGGCTGGAGCTGTTCGACAGCGGCACGATCGCGATCGAAGAGGTGACGCTCGGCGGCGGCGCGACCGCCTCCGCGCCGACGCTGCGGCAGCTGCGCCGCAAGGTCGGCTTCGTCTTTCAGTTTCACCACCTCTTCGAGCATCTGTCGGCGCTCAAGAACGTGTGGCTGGCGCCGGTCCACGCGCACGGGGTGGCGCCCGCGGCGGCCGAAGCGCGCGGCCGCGAGCTGCTGAAGACGCTCGGCGTCGAGCATCGCGAACAGGCCCTGCCGCGCGAGCTGTCGGGCGGAGAAGCGCAGCGCGTCGCGATTGCACGGGCGCTCGCGGTCGATCCGCCGCTGCTCCTGATGGACGAGCCGACGGCGTCTCTCGATCCCGGGCGTCGCGCCGAGCTCGGCGAGCTGCTCCGCCGCCTGACCGGCGAGCATCGCACGATCCTCGTCGCCACTCATGACGCCGAGTTTGCGCGCTACGCCACGCGGGTGCTGCGGATACAAGACGGCGCCGTGGTCGGTTAATCCCTGCCGGAAATCCGGCACATCCTCGTACATTGCGGCGTTTTACGCCATGTTTCGGCCTATTCGACACCGGCCGCACGTTTGCAAAGGTCATCGCCTCATGACGTCAGACCTCGTTATTGGTATGGCCGGCGCCGGCGGCGACGGCGTCATTTCGGCCGGCGAGGCCCTCATGAGCGCTGCCGCGCGGGAGGGCTACCGCGCCATCATGACCAAGAGCTACGGACCCCAGATCCGTGGCGGCGAGTCGTCGTTCAGGCTGCGCCTGGCGACCCGCGCGCTCTTCACCGCCGGCGGCACGCTCGACTTCGCCGTTGCGCTCAACTGGAACGACTTTCTGCGGTTCGGCGCCGAGCTTCCGGTCGACGGTCGCACCATCGTTGTCTATGAAGAGGACAGCGGCGTCGCGCCGAATGCGCTGCCCCTTGCCGGCGTGACGCCCGCCGAAGCGATTGCGGCGCCGATCGAGCGCATCGCGCGCGAAACCGCCGGCACCAACAAGGCCAAGAACACTGTCGTCCTTGGTCTACTGGCGGAGTGGTTGGGCCTTTCGCGCGACGCTCTGCTCGCCGGCCTGCGCAAACGTCTCGCGGGAAAGAGCACCGACGTACTCGAAGGCAACGAGCGCGCGTTCGACGCGGGCGTGGCGTTTGCGGCGGCCCATCCGCTCCGCGCCGATCGCCGGCTCGAGTCGCCGCAGACGACGGGCGCCGAGCGGATGCTCGTCGACGGCAATGAGATGTGCGCCGCCGCGGCCATCGTGGCCGGCTGCGAGTTCTTCAGCGGCTATCCGATTACGCCGTCCAGCGAGATCATGCACTGGCTTTCCCGCGAAATCTGGCGCTATGGCGGGACCGTCCTGCAGGCGGAAGACGAGATCGCCGGCATGGGGGCGGTGGTCGGCGCGTCGTTCGCCGGACGCAAGGCGATGACGGCGACGTCGGGTCCGGGCATGTCGCTCAAGACCGAGATGCTCGGCCTGGCGACGATCGCGGAACTCCCGCTTGTCTGCGTCAATGTCCAGCGTGGCGGACCGTCGACCGGCATGCCGACCAAGAGCGAGCAATCCGACCTGCTGCAGGCGGTGTTCTCGGCGCACGGCGACGTTGTCCGGCCCGTGATTGCGCCCATCAGCGTCGCCGACACGTTTCGCATGACGGTCGAGGCGTTCAACATCGCCGAGCAGTACCAGACGCCGGTCATCCTCTTGTCCGATGCCGACATCGCGCAGCGCAAGGAGATCATCGATCCGATCGACACGAGCGCGGTCACGATCGTCAACCGCCGGATTCCGAACGACCGCGAGCTGGAGGATTACGCCAGGTTCCAGATCACCGAGTCTGGCGTGAGCCCGATCAGCCACCCCGGCATGGAGCGCGGGAATTATCTGGCGTCCGGCATCGAGCACTCCGAGCACGGCGCGCCGACTGCGAGCGGCGAGCTGCACGCGCGCATGAACGACAAGCGCATCCGCAAGCTGGCGCCGCTCAAGGCGCGGCGCGACCTGTTCACGGTCGACGGCGATCGCGAGGCGCCGATCGGGCTCGTGAGCTGGGGGAGTGTCGCCGGTGTGGCGCTCGAGGCGGCGGACCTGGCGCGGCGCGAAGGGATCAAGCTGAAGGTGCTGGTGCCGCGGCTGATGTATCCGGTGTCGGAGGAGGTCTACGAGGACTTCTTCGCCTCGGTGCGCGCCGGGCTGGTGATCGAGCAATCGCATCAGGGCCAGTTGTACCGGCTGATTCGCATGTTCGTCGACACGCCGCGCGGCCTCGAGTCGCTCGCGCGCAGCGGCGCGAATCCGATCGCGCCGGCCGAAGTGCTCGATCGCGTCCGGCGGATGGTGACGACGATGCAGCGGGGACGCGCGCCTGAACCGGAGCCGATGGCAGGGTAAACAATGACGACCACGACTGTCGCGACGCCGAACGATTACAAGAGCGACCTGAAGCCGATCTGGTGTCCCGGATGCGGCGACTACGGCGTCGTGCAGGCCATCTACCGCGCGCTGGCGGCGGTCGGGCGGCCGCCGCACGAAGTGGCGTTCGTGTCGGGCATCGGCTGCTCGAGCCGCATTCCCGGCTACACGACGACGTACGGTTTCAACACCGTGCACGGGCGGGCGCTGCCGATCGCGCAGGGAATCAAGCTGGCACGGCCTGAGCTGCTCGTGCTGGTGGCGGGCGGCGACGGCGACGGCTTCTCGATTGGCGGCGGGCACGTCCCGCACGCGGTGCGCCGCAACATCGACCTGACCTACGTCGTGATGGACAACCAGATCTACGGGCTCACCAAAGGACAGCTTTCTCCCACGTCGCCGCGCGGCCTGAAGACGGTCTCGTCAGCCTATGGGAGCGTCGAAGATCCGGTGAACCCACTCATGTACGTGCTGGGCTACGGCGCGCGATTCGTCGCGCAGGGCACGCCGGCGGATTTGAGCGGGCTTGCGTCGCTCATCGAAGCGGGGCTCCGCTATCCAGGTTTTGCGTTCATCAACGTGCAGTCGCCGTGCATCACCTACGGCCAGCCGGAGGCGCAGCTCAAGGCGCATAAGGCGGCGATGAAGCGCCTCGAGCCGATGGGTCACGACGTGACCGATCGGCTCGCGGCGATGCGCCTTGCCGCGGAGTACGGAGAGGCGCTCTACACTGGCGTGTTCTACCGCGATCCGAACCCGTCGCCCACCTACGACGCCGAGCTCGTCGAGCGCCGCCGCGCGTTCGGCACGCTCGACCGCGCGCGCGCCCTCGATCGCTTCGTCCCGCACTGAGTCAGCGATCGCGACGATCAACGCAGAGACCGGGTCCTCATCGTTTCCTGACGGCAGGGGCGACGTGCGCCCCCGTGTCGTCTACGCGGGGGGCGGCCGCCCCAGCCAGCAGGCGCGTCACCTCCGTCGCTGCCCGGGTCACCTCGTGCCGGATGATCCGCTCGGCGAGGTCCGGGTCTCGCTTCCTGAGCGCCGCGACCAGGGCGCGCAGGTTCCTGATGGTCTCCTGCGAGCGGGACGGTGAGCGCTGCGGGTGCCCGAGGCCGAGCGACCGCCAGCGCGAGATCCGGCCGTGCAGCGTGCTGATCATCAGGGACAGCGTCTCGCTGCCGGCGCCTTCGAAGAACACGCCGTAGAACACGTCCTTGGCCTCGAAGATCCGCGCGGGATCTCCCGTCTTGTACGCCTTTGCCGTCAGATCGAGCGCTCGCGCCAGCCGGGCCACGTGGGACGGGTCCGCGCGGGCGGCGAACAGGCGTGCGGCCAGTCCTTCGAGCAGCGCTCGAATCGCATACAGGTCCGTCGCCTCCGCCAGCGTCAGCTCGCGCACGACCGGTCCCTTGTTGGGGATCATCGCGATCAGACCTTCGGATTCGAGCTCGCGGAGCGTCTCGCGGATGACCGTTCGGGACACGCCCATCAACGCGATCAGTTCCCGCTCGATCAGGCGCGCGCCGGGTTGCAGGCGCCCCGAGATGATCGACTGGCGGAGCCGGTCGGCGACCTGGCGTCTCAGCGGGGCGACGGACCGCTGGATGCGGGGCCGGGCGTCGGCGTCGGCGATCTCGTGGCTTGACATTACCGTCATACGGTAATACCGTATCATCGCATCGTGATCTTGGCAACGTCCGGCTTCCCGCACCATCGTCTGCCGGATCACCACTCGAGGCGCACATGGACGCACAACCGCTGAAGGTCGGCATCGTCGGGCTCGGCCGCTGGGCCAGGGTGTTGACCAGGGCCGCCGGCAAGTCCGGCGCGCTGGCGATCGTCGCCGGCTACAGTCGCTCGGAGGAAAAACGCACCGCGTTTCAGCGGGAGACCGGTGTCCCGTCGGTGCCCACCCTGGACGCGATGCTGGCCGATCCGTCGATCCGCGGCGTCATCCTCACGGTTCCGAACGAACAGCACCTGCCGGTCGCTGCCCAGGTCGCCGCGGCCGGCAAGCACGTGTATACCGAGAAACCGATTGCCAGCACGCTCGACGATGGGCTGCAGATCGCCGCGCTCGAACAGAAGCACGGCGTGACCGTGACGGTCGGGCACAGCGCCCGCCTCATGGCCGGGATCCAACAGATCCACGAGGCCATCGAAGCCGGCGAACTGGGCCGCGTCGCGTTCCTTGAAGCGAACTTCTCCAACGAGCGCGCGCTCGAACTCACGCCCCAGACCTGGCGGTGGTACAAGAACCGCGCTCCCGGCGGGCCGCTGTCCCAGCTGGCGATCCACCAGTTCGACGTCCTGCATTACCTGGGCGGGGAGATCCTCGAGGCGAGCTCGATAGCGTCCAAGCTCTCCCCGGTCGGAGCCGAAGTCGACGATCAATCGATGACGCTCCTGAAGTTCGCCGACGGCAAGGTCGGCTACGTGGGCTCGTGCTGGACCTCTCCCGGTGTCTTCGCCGTACGGGTGTTCGGGTCCAAGGGGTTGATGCACTACGAGATCGACTTCGGCGCGTGGGATAGACCCGACACGCTGCACGAGTCTTCGACCCTGTACATCCAGCGAGGCAAGAAAGGCTACGCCAGCCGCGAGGAGCTGAACCCCCGCCCGAGCGACATGTTCCAGGCGGAGCTCGAGATGTTCGCTGAGGCCTGCCGAACCGGCAGGGCGGGCGACCTCAACGCGCACAACGGCAACGTCGCCCTCGCCATCGTCTACGCCGCGCTGCGTTCGATCGAGCGGCAGGGACAGTCCGTCCGCGTGTCCGAGGTGCTCGACGAAGCGCGGGCGCGCGTGGCGCAGGGGAGCGGCCGTGTTGCCTAGTCGCTACTTCATCGAATTGACCCAGCCGGAGATCGCCGCGCAACTGAAGGCGAACCCGCTGGTGATCCTGCCGGCCGGCAGCGTGGAGCAGCACGGCCCACACCTGCCGACGGGGACCGACATCTACGCCGCCAACGTCATCGCGCACGCGGTGGCCGAACGGATGGACGGCCTGGTGCTCCCGGGTGGTCCGCTGGGCGTCACGCCTCTGCACATGGGGTACGAGGGGACGATCACGCTGACGCCGGACACCTATGTTCGGCTCGTGACGGAGACGTGCGCCTCGACCGCCAAGCACGGCGCGAAACAGCTGCTCATCCTCAACTGGCACGAAGGCAACATCCCGCCGCTCGCGATCGCCGCGGACGCCATCCACCGGGAATGGGGCATGACGGTCGTGACGGTCCAGGCGTGCTACGTCGCCGAAGAGATGTACGGCAAGGAATGCAACGGTCTGACCCACGGCGGCGAGATCGAAACCCTGGCGGTGCTCGCACACCGCCCGGGTCTGGTCCACCTGGACCGCATCGACGGGTCGTCAGACCACCAGCACGGGCGGAGCATGGATGCGCTCCGCCGCACGCGCGCGTACCAGCCGGTGCTGACCGACGTGCGATCCATCGCGCCGACGGGCTGGTACGGCAGTCCGCAGCGGGCGACCGCGGAGAACGGCCATCGCGTGATCAACGGTGTGGCGGACGCGATCGCCAAGGACGCGACGGAGATCTTCCGCCAGCTGGCCCGCGTTCAAGGGGGCGTCGCCGAACTTCGGACACTCGACCGGGTGTGATGATGGCACGCGTCTTCACCCAGGCGGCGGCGATCCGGCTTGGCCTGCCGGGACGCACGGCCCTGGAGATCGTCTCGGCGAACACAGGGGCGCAGGCCGTGACGCTGAGGCTTGCGGAGATACCTCCACAGGACTCCGCCGTGGCGCCCCGCGGTCCCCACCATCATCGTGACTGCGAGGAGTGCATATTTGTCTTGTCGGGCACGGGCAGAACGTTTGCCGACAGCGGCGAGTACGCGCTGAACCCGGGAGACACCATTCTGATTCCTCCGGGCGAGAACCACGTCACCCGCAATACTGGCACGACGCCCCTCCTTCTGCTCTGCTTCTACCCCGTCGCTGACGTCATTCCGGGCACGGTCGAGCCTGCTGTCCAGGATTCCCGGACCACATCTTGACCACCGCGGTGCTGTGCTTGCGTCCCAGAGCGGATTTCGAACGGGCCGGCGCCCTGCCGCCGTCGTCGCTGAACGTGACCTATCGCGGTCCGGACGATGCCGATGTCCCCGCCCTCATGAAAGGGACGGGTGCGCTGGTGATACCGGCTGTCGGCCCGGCCCTTTCCCCGGCGCTCTTCGAGGGGACAGCGCTCAAGCTGATCCAGGTTACCGGCGCGGGCCTCGATCGCCTCGATCGCCCGACCATACAGCGGCTCGGCCTTCCGGTGGCGAATGTGCCCGGCGGCAGCAATCGCGCCGTCGCGGAGTACGCTGTGACGATGGCGTCGACCCTTCTGCGACGGTTCGCCTGGGCTGACGCGGAGATCCGGCGCGGGAACTACAGCGCGTTCCGCGCGCGAATGGTCAGCGACAATCTCGGCGGTCTGGACGGGCTGCTGGTTGGCGTCGTGGGACTCGGCACCATCGGCCTGGCCGTCGCCGAGGCCTTCCAGCACATGGGCTGCCGGATCTGTTTCTACGATCCCGCGCCCCCCAATTCCGCCGCCGCCCACGCGCTGGGTGCGGAGTCGATGTCGCTTGACGGCCTGCTGACGGCGTCCGACGTCGTCACGCTGCACGTGCCGCTGCTGCCGGCGACAAAGAACCTGATCGGGGATCGGGAGATGGCCCTGATGAAGCCCGGTGCGATCCTGATCCAGGCGTCTCGCGGCGGCATCGTCGACGAACTCGCGCTGGCGATGCACCTGCGCGCGGGGCATCTCGGTGGCGCGGCCATCGACGTCTATTCGTCGGAGCCGCCAGGGGCCGACCACGCCCTGTTGGCGCTCGACGGCGAGGCGGCGCGGCGCGTGTTGTTCACGCCGCACATTGCCGGCGTGACGCGCCAATCAGCTGCATTCCTGTGCCGGTCCGCGTGGCGCAACGTCGAGCGGGTTCTGATCGACGGCGCGGCGCCGTTGAATCGGGCGTATTGACCGACGGGAACGGAGATTAATGGCACGGCGTCGACCTTGGTACTCCGTCCTCTACATCCAGGTGCTCGTGGCGATCGCCCTGGGAAGCCTCGTGGGGCACTTCTTCCCGGACACCGGCGTCGCGCTCAAGCCCCTTGGCGACGGCTTTGTCGCGCTCATCAAGATGATGATCGCGCCAGTGATCTTCTGCATCGTCGTCCAGGGCGTTGCCTCCGTGAAGGACATGAAGAAGGTCGGCCGCGTCGGACTGAAGACGCTGATCTACTTTGAGATCATGTCCACGCTGGCGCTGATCGTAGGCATGCTGGTGGCGCATGTGGTCAGGCCCGGCGTCGGACTCAACATCAATCCTGCAGCGCTCGACCCGAAGATCATCTCGACCTACGTGTCCCGGACCGGGGAAAACGGGTTCGTCACCCGGTTGCTCACGATCATTCCCGACACCTTCGTCGGAGGCTTCGTGCACGGGGACGTGCTGCAGGTTCTGCTGCTCGCGATCCTGACCGGCTTCGCCATCTCCCAGCTCGGCGTGTTGGGCGAGGGGATTACACGTGCCGTGGGTGCCGCCGGCAAGGTGTTCTTCGGCATCATCCGCATCATCTCCAAGGCCGCGCCGGTGGGCGCGTTCGGCGCCATCGGGTTCACGGTGGGCAGGTACAGCATCGCCTCCCTGTCGAACCTGGCCTACCTGATCGGCTCCTTCTATCTGACCTCCCTCCTGTTCGTGCTGCTGGTCCTGGGCCTGGTCGCCTACCTGGCCAACTTCTCCATTCTGCGGTTCATGGCTTTCATCAAGGACGAACTGCTGATCGTGCTTGGCACGAGTTCGTCCGAGACGGTGCTGCCGGCGATGATGCAGAAGCTGGAGCGCCTCGGCATTCCACGAACCACCGTAGGTCTCGTGTTTCCGGCAGGCTACAGTTTCAACACCGACGGCACCAACATCTACCTCACGCTCTGTGTGTTGTTCCTGGCGCAGGCCACGAACACGCACCTCACGTGGGCTGAAGAGCTGCGCGTCCTGCTCTTCGCCATGATCGCGTCCAAAGGGGCGTCGGGAGTTTCGGGCACGGGGTTCGTGACGCTGGCAGGCATCTTGTCGGTCGTCCCGAACATCCCCATCCAGGCGCTGGCGCTCCTGCTTGGCATCGATAAGTTCATGAGCGAGTGCCGGGCCCTGACCAACGTGATCGGAAACGGCGTGGCCACCATTGTCGTGAGCCGATGGGAAGGCGAACTGAAGCAGAAGACCGTGCGGGAAGCCCTGGCGCATCCGGCGTCTCTGCCGCTGGCTGCCTCGGACGGTGACGCGTGACACCCCGGACGTGCCGTCCCGGCACGGTGGTCGCAGCGCGCCCGCATGGCGCCGCATGTTGTGGCGGCCCCCGTCCGCCGCGGATTAGGCTGTCGCCGTTGTGTCCGTCGACCCGGACAAAACGGTCGTTCGATCGCTATTGACATCATGCGGTCGGGGAGTATAGTAGCTCGACTAAACGCCTAAGGAAGGGATAAGGAAGGGATTAAGGAAGGTGCTATGAGTGCAAAAGTTACCGTTCTCACGACCCTACGTCGCACAATCCCAACGGCGATTCAAGGGAGGGCCGCGACGCTATATACGCTCACCGCCATCATCCTACTCTTGGTGCTTAGCGGCGGCACGACGGTCTCCGCGCAGGCCGTCACCGGGACCATTCTCGGAACCGTGGCCGACACCACGGGCGGCGTCATGCCCGGCGTGACCGTGACAGCGAAGAACACCGGTACCGGGTTCTCCAGGTCCGAAGTCAGCGACGACAAGGGGCGCTACGCGCTGAGATCGCTGCCCGTCGGCGCCTACGACGTGGTCGCCGAGCTGCAGGGGTTCAAGAAGCAGTTGAAGAAGCTGCAGCTCACGGTCGGCACGGAAGCCACGGAAAACTTCTCGATGGAAGTGGGCGGCGTCGAAGAGACGGTGGTCGTCACCGGCGAGGTGGCGATTGTCCAGACCAGCTCTTCCGAAGTCGGCGCGCTGATCGATCAGAAGATGATCCAGGAACTGCCCCTCAACGCCCGCGACCTGCAGCAGCTCGCCGTGCTCCAGCCGGGCGTGCAGAACCAGGGCGCGTATAACGCGTCGTACGGCAACAACATCACCGTGCGCGGGTCGCGCCCCGAGCAGAACCGGTTCCTGGTGAACGGCGTCGATGCCATGACGGCGTTCGGCACCTCGCCGGTGAGCCGCGGCAACATCATGATGGGCGTCGAGGGCATGCAGGAATTCAAGGTGCTGTCGAGCGACTACAGCGCGGCCTACGGCAACAAGTCGGGCGGCGTCATCACGATGATCACCAAGGGCGGCAGCAACACCTTCCGCGGCAGCGCCTACGAGTACCACCGCGACTCCGCGACCGACTCGAAGGGCTACTTTGACGTCTTCGGGGTGCCGAAGCTCAAGCGCGATCAGTACGGAGCGTCGCTGGGCGGCCCGATCCAATCGGGGAAGACCTTCTTCTTCGTGAACTTCGAGAGGTACTCCCACGACAAGGCCCTCACGGTCAACGCGAACGTGCTGAGCGACGCGGCCCGTTCGGGGTGCATCACGACCGCCGGCGTCCAGACCTGTTATCCCATCAACCCGGCCATGACCGGGTTCCTGGCCTTGATCCCCAAGGCCAATCAGGGCACCAACGCGAAAGACCCCAACATCGGCTTGTACGCCAGCAATCCGCTCGAGACGGTCAGGGAGAATTACCTGACGGCCCGGATCGACCGCCAGCTCAGCGCCAGCGACCAGTTGTGGGGGGTCATGACCTGGGACTCGTCGAACAACATCTCGCCTACGACGAACGACTTCTACGCCCGCGGCGGGCAGAACACGCGGTTCATTTTCAGCCTGGAGAACGTGCACACCTTCAACGCTCACCTGGTCAACAGCACGCGCCTCGGCCTAAACCACAACCGGGTTTTCGACCTCCCGAGGATCCTGTCTTCCGACGTGCCAGCAGTAGGCGCTGTCAACAGCATCTACCTCACTCCGACTCCGTTCTACACGCCCGACGCCTCGGTCGGGCAGTCTCCGTCCTTGACGATTAGCGGCATCGACGACGCCGGGGGCAACGGCGACGGTCCTCGGTGGGCCACCCAAATCACGTACAGCGTCGACACGGAGTTCACCTACACGAAAGAGGCTCACTCCGTGAAGTTCGGCGGGGACTACAGCTACTCGTACAATGACGGCGACTACGAAGACAACAACAGGCGCGGCCGCCTGGCGTTCAGTGACGGAGCGGCAGGGTGCCCCGCCGGGACCCTGGGGATCACGGAGTTCATAACGGGCAAGTGCGCCCAAGTCAGCATCATCGTGCCGGGCGGTATCGGCCGGCGCGTCTACCAGTCTCCGAGCGTGGCAGCCTACGTCGAGGACACCATCCGCGCGACGAAGAACTTCACCGCGACCCTCGGCCTCCGTTACGAGACGCTGCTGAAGTTGACGGAAAAATACGGCAACACGGCCAACCTGCGGCAAGGGCCGATGCAATCGACAGCCCCTGACGTGGGCAGCCCCCTGCTCAATCCAGACCACACGAATTTCGCGCCGCGGGTGGGGATGAACTGGGACCTGACCGGTGACGGCAAGACGAGCCTGCGCGCCGGGGGCGGGATCTTCTACAGCCAGATCAGCACGTTCAGCCTGCAGGAGACGAGCAACAACCCGCCGGTCAACACCCAGGTCAACCTCCTGAACGTCACCTTTCCCTTTAACTTCGCGGCTAACACAGGGAATGCGGTGGCGGACTTTGGGGCCGTCCAGTTCAATCCCAAGACCGCCCGTCTCTACTCTTACCACACCGCACTGCAGCGGGAACTCCCCGGGAAGATCAGCGCGACGATCTCTTACGTCGGCTCCCAGGGCCGCAACATGCCGGGCGGAAACATCGTCGCCAACAACTGGGGCAACCGGCGGTTCGGGACGCTGATTCAGTCGCCCGACCCTTCAGGCGTAACGGTCAGCCGATGGTATTTCGATCCGACGCAGCCTGTGAATCCGAACCCCCTGTACGGCAACGTCGGGTACGACCAGTGGATCTTCACGTCGAAGTACAACTCGATGCAGGCCTCACTGTCGCGTCGCGCGGGGGCAGGCCTGAGCTTCGGCCTGAACTACGCGTACACGAGCTGCTGGGATCAGATCTCGGGTGAGAACAACCGCGCCGTGGGGAACGGCGGGGCGAGCAGCGTCCTTCAGTACAGCCGCGATCCCAACAGCGGCTACGGGCCCTGCGCCTTCACCAGCATGCACGCCGCTGCCATCCAGACAACCTGGGAGCTTCCCGGGAAGAACCTGACGGGCGCGGTGGGCGCGATCCTCAGCGACTGGCGGTGGAGCACGATCACGACCGTCCAGAGCGGGTATCCGTACAACGTGACGACCGGATTCGGCCGCGCCGGGGAACAGGCTGCCGGTGTCAGTTCCAGCGAGCGGCCCGACTGGGCCCCCGGGTGCGGCCCGTCCCAAGTGAATGTCCCGAACCCGGTCTACGGCGCACCCGGAAGCGGAGCGCCCATCCTGTGGGTTAACACGGCCTGTTTCGCGCTCCAGCCTCTGAACACGACCGGTGAGGTTCCTGCCCGCGTCGGGCGCGGCCCCGGTCTCTTCACGACCGACTGGTCGATGACCAAGAGCTTTTCGGTCGGCCGCGGCGGGAAGCGTGTCCAGCTCGAAGCCCAGATGTTCAACGTCACGAACCACCAGAACTTCCGCGTGCCCTCCGCGAACCTGTGGTCTAACGCCACCACCCGCCGCGCCACGGCCGGGTATATCACCGGGACGGTCACGGACCCGCGGCAGATGCAGTTCGGCGCCAAGTTCATCTTCTAGACGCACACGGTCGAAGGCCCCGGCGGGAATGCCGCCGGGGCCTTTCACGGAATCGGCTCGCGAAAGCGCGCCTCGCAGCCCGTAGGAGGATCCGGCTGGACCCGTCCGGAACCGGCGCCGTGGGTGTCTTGCGTCGCCGACGGGGACCAGCATCGTAGCAGCCCGTGCG
>JADGOC010000208.1 GCA_017883165.1 Acidobacteriota bacterium | reverse complement strand
CGAACGGCGGCGCACCCGGCGCCGATTATGGAACGGCATACAGCGCGCAACCCGTGGGTTAGGATCGTCGTCTTACTTCTGCTCGGCGATTCGCGCGTACGATTCCAGGTAGCCGCATCCCGTGCAGCGGTAGGTCGTGATTGGATTCAGCGCGCCACGATCCACCTTCAGGCCGGTCCAGACTGAGCGGCGCGGCTGCCCTTCGACCCACGCCGCTTGCGCGCTCGCCCCATAGGTCTGGTCGAGTACAAAGCCTTCTTCCATGTGACGATGGCACTTCGGACAGGTCGGGTCCACTTAATCCTTCCCCGCCGCGCTCGTCGTCGTCCCCTTCGCCTTCAGGTACTTGTCGTACCACGCGAGGTAGCGCTCGTAGCGATCGCGCACGTAGCTCGGACGGCTGATGCCGTGGTTCTCGTTGGGATAAATAATGAGCTGCGTGTCGATGCCGAGGCTCCTGAGCGCCTGATACATCTGCTGGCCGCCCTGCACCGGCACGTTGAAATCGCGCTCGCCGCCGAGAAACAGCGTCGGCGTCTTGATGCGATCGGCGTGCAGGAACGGATACGAGATCTTCTGATACGTCTCCCACGACTTCGCGTTCCACGGCGGGCCGATCTCGTAGTCGTACTGAATGATGTACTGATCGGTGCCGTAGAAGGCGACCGTGAACGCCGTGCCGGCGCCGCTCGTCGCGGCCTTGAAGCGGCGATCGCTCGCGATCATGTAGTCGGTGAGAATCCCGCCGTAGCTCCAGCCGCCGACACCGAGGCGATCGGGATCGGCCACGCCCATCTTGATGACGTGATCGACGCCCGCCTGCAGATCCTCGACCTCGTAGTGCCCCCAGTCGGCGAAGATGGCGTGCGAGTACTTCGTGCCGCGGCCCGCGCTTCCACGATAGTTCACTGCCAGCACCGCATACCCATTTGCCGCGAACCACTGGCGCTCGCCGCTGAACGCGTGCTCGTCCTGGCCGTTCGGGCCGCCGTGGATCCGCAGGAGCAGCGGTACCTTCGTCCCTTCCACGTAGCCGACGGGCTTCGTGAGCAGACCGTGCACCTCGGTGCCGTCCTTGCTCTTGAAGCTCACCGCTTCACTCGGCGCGATGTGCAGCTCCGCGAGGAGCGCATCGTTCTGATGCGTGATCTGGCGCAGCGCGCCGCCTTCCATCGCCTGCACTTCCGTCGGCCGGGCGTCGCCGCCACCGAGGACGGCGGAGCATCCAGCCTCGGACGTCCAGCTCGACACGACGACGGGCGACGTCATGAGACGGACCGCCGCGCCGCCATCAGGATTCACCCGCACCGGATACACCGATTGGTCGTCGGTGACGAGCACGTTGATCGACCGTCCATCGGCGCTGAAACGGGGCGCCGACACGCCGCGGTCCAGATCCTCCGTCGCTTTGACGAGAGCCGGCGTACCGCTGCCATCCGCGGACATGATCGCCAGATGCTCCATGCCGTAGGCGTCGAACTTCTTGTCGTCGGTCTCGAGGAACGCGATGCGCTTGCCGTCCGGGCTCCACGCGATGCGCGAGCGTCCAACCCGTGTCGCGGCCGGCGTCAGCGGTGCGATGGCCGAACCGGGCTTCGCATCCGCGATGAAGATCTGGCCGGACGGCTCGCGGTCCGGGTCGTCGGCGTGGTTGCTGAAGAAGGCGATGCGGGCGCCGTCGGGCGACCACGAGGGCACCGACTCGTCCCATTTCCCCGTCGTCAGGCGATCGAGCTTCTTGGTGGCGATGTCGAAGAGATAAATGTAGCTGTGCCGATTCGAGAGCAGATAGCCCTGGCCGTCCTGTTTGTACTTGTAGCGATCGATGACGATCGGTTTCGGCGCCTTGGGCTTCGCGCCGGCGCCGGCCGCGTCGTTTCCAGATGCCGGCGGCTCCGCGTCGGGATCCGGATCGCCGACGACCAGCGCCAGCCGCTTCGAGTCGGGCGACCACTCGTAATCCTGCAGACGGCCCTTCAGGTCGGTCAACTGCACCGCTTCCCCGCCGCTCCGGTCGAGGAGCCACACCTGATTGCCTTTCGTCGGTCCAGGCCTCGACGACGTGAAGGCGAGATACTTTCCGTCGCGGCTCCAGCGCGGAGACGACTCGCTGTCCTGGCTGGCGGTCACCTGCCGGTCGCTCTTGCCGTCGAGGCTCGCCATCCAGATGTGGGCGTTGCTCTTGTCTTCCTTGACGTCGATCGTCGAGACGACGTAGGCGATCGAGCCTCCGTCCGGCGAGCACTGCGGATCGCGCACGCTGCGGATGCGCGCCATGTCGTCGAGTGTGAGCAGATGCTTCGCCGCGGGCTGCGCGGCGAGCGCCGCGGCCGAGGCGGCGACGAACAAGAGAACCTGAATGCGCTTGGCGAACGTGGAATCAATGACACACTTCGGCATGATGCGATACCTCAAAAGCCGCGCAGAAGGAAGAACATGCCGGCCACGACGAGGACCATGCTCAGCGCGATCAGCACACGCTGCAGGCCGGGCCGGCTGGCTCCGGCGAGGCCGCCGACGCCGAGGACCATGATGCCGAGCGGCGTCAGCCACGGGAACGCCCGCACGTGCGCGCCGGTCTCATGCGCGCTGTTGTACAGCGTCAGAGCGAGCGCGCCACCTGCGATGACGACGACAAACCAGTGGAGGGAACGAAAACGCGGATCACTCATGAGATGCTCCTTCTAATGCCCCCATACCCGTCCTCATCGTCGCCATTTTGACGCATCGCGTTGCCGCCCGTACCACCAGTCGTGCCGGCGCCTCAGGGCCGACCAGCTGATCACCAGCGGACCCGCCTGCCTGAGGAATTGCCACATCGAAATCTCGTCGTACTTGCGCGACGAGGTCGTGACCGCCTCGCGCACCATCACGAATGGCCCACGCGCCTTGAGCGCGCGCGAGAGAAAGATCTCTTCGAAGTGGAAGACGCGCTCGTCGTACCCGCCGGCGGCGTCGAACGCGTCGCGCCGCGCGAACATGAAGCAGCCGGCCGCGAGCCGCATCCAGGCTCCCAGGGCCACCAGGGCCCACAGCCGTCGCGCCCAGGGCGGCGCGTTCGCGTCAAGCCGCACGCGCGCCCCGCCGCCGACCGCGCCCTGCGCGAGCGCCGCGAGGGCCGCGGCCAGCGTCGCGGCCGGGACGAAGGTGTCCGCGTCGACGAAGATCAGCACGTCGCCTCGGGCCTCGCGCGCGCCCGCATTCCGGACGGCGGCGATGTGGCGCAGTTTAACTGGGATCACGGCGGCGTCAAACGACCGGGCGATGCTCGCCGTCCGATCCGTCGACGCATCGTCCACGACGATTAGCTCGAAGGGCTCGCCGGCGGACGTAGCGGCCTCCCGGACGCTCGCCAGCGTCGCGGCGAGGAAGCGCTCTTCGTTGTGCGCCGGGATGATGAAGGACAGCATGAACGGGTGTGTCAAAGGGTGAACATGGTAGCTCCTTGCTTCTCGTGGTGCAGTGTAGCGCGGCCGCCGATTTCATCCCGGTTCATTTGACGCGCTTGATGCAGTACCAGCGCAGCGGCTTCATATCAGGCCGCCATTGACGCCTACATCCTCGACACACTGATGCGCGACCTCGTCGGCCACGGACCGACGCCCGTCGGCGTTCCTGGTCTACCTGTACCTCTGGCGCGCCACTCATGGGCGCGGCGGCGCGGGTTGCGCGCCGTTGGGCCAGCGCGTGTCGGCTCCATTCGATGGTCAGGCAACACCGCGCGATCTACTTGGGCACATCCACAATCACTGGACGCCACGTCTTCGGGTCATTGCCCATGCCACGCCGAGCACTGACCACCTCCAGGCGTGAGGGCTTCACGCGCAGCAGCAGGTAGTCCTCGCCTCGATTTTGATCCTTGTAAAGCGCCGCCCACTCGGCCTTCCAATGCGCGGCTTTGTGAAGTGCATCCGTATCGAGCACCGCCGTGCCGAGGACGGTGACGTATTCGAATGTGGTAGGGCTGAAGTACAGCAACGTGATCCGCGGGTCCCGGCGGATCTCTTGCACCTTCCGTGTCAGGGGATTTGTTGCAATCCAGATCGTGAGATCCGAGTCTGGCAGGAACGGATCGACAATCCTGGCTTGGGGCTGGCCGTCCGGCCCGATCGTGATGAGAGTGCAGTATCGGGCTCCCTGCATGATGTCCTTCGCCGCGGCGATGACCTGCGCTCGCGGCGGCGTATCGGGTTGCGTGACCTGGGCAAACGGCTGGGCCTGGGTGCCCAGGACGAGCAACAGCGCGATACCGCTGAGGGGCGCTCTCATGATTGTTTCCTTCATAGCTGCATGCTGTTTGCCTAACGGCAGGCCTAACCCGCGGCCGTCGCTGGCAAATCGGCCGGGATCTTCCCTCGGTTCAGTAGACACATGATGTTCTACGCGGCATCGTCCTCATAGTCAACGGGCGATCGATACCCGAGCGCCGAATGCAGACGCTGATGATTGTAGTACCGGAGATAGCGACACAGCTGCTGGCGGAGCGCAGTCACGGCGTGAAAAGACCGCCCGTGGATCACGTCGGCCTTGAGGGAGTGAAAGAACGACTCCATATGCGCGTTCTCGCCCGGCGCGCCGCCGCCCGTCATGCTCTGACAGACGTCGAGGGCCACGAGGCGGTCGCGCAAGGGCGCGCCTAAGTACTCACTGCCACGATCACTGTGAAAGATCAGCCCGGCTGTGGGCCGGCGCCGACGCAGCGCCGCATCGACGACCGCCCGCGTCAACCGCGAGTCGCGGATGCTGCCCAGTCGCCAGGCCAAGACGCGACGGGAGTACTGGTCCAGGACCACGGCGAGGTACCACCAGCGGCCCGCCACGGACAGGTACGTGATGTCAGCGACCCAGATCTGATTGGGCCGAGTCGCCTGTGTCCGACGCACGTGATTCGGATGTTGGCCGAACCACCGATGTGTCCCGACCTTCCCCCGATACACGCGCGCCACACGGCCCCGCAGACCGTCGCCACGCATCAGGCGTTCGACCCGCCGACGGCTGACCCTCTGCCCACGCCCCATGAGCGCCCGCTGGATCCGCGGGCTGCCATAGGTGCCGCCGCTGCCCTCGAAGATCGCACGGATCTCCCCGAGAAGCACCCGGTCCTGCGCCTGGCGCGCGCTCGCCGGCCGCTTGCACCACGCGTAGTACCCCGGCCGCGTGACCGCAAACAGTCGGCACAGCCGCGTCACTCCGAACGTCTCGCGTTCTTGGGCAATGAACGCGAAGACGTCGGCTTTCGTGCGGAGCTGAACCGGATGAGTTTTTTTAGCAGCGCGTGCTCCTCCTGGAGCAGCGCGTGCGCGCGCCGGAGCGCCTGGAATGTCTTCATGTCGCGGGCCGGCGGTGTCTTCAGGACCGGCGGCACGGACACGCGACCGCGGAGCACACCGTCGCGCGCCTCTTTCCGCCACCGCGACAGCATGAACGGATGAATCTCGAGAGCGTCCGCCACCGCCTGCACTTCGACGCCCTTCAACTGACTCAGTTTCACGGCCTTGAGCTTGAACTCCAGGCTGTAGCGTTGGACTTTCCTCGGACCTGCTCGTGGCACCGGACACCTCCTGTTAGGTGGAAGTGTCTACTTTATCGAGGGAGGATCTGCCGACGGCTGCAAGCGCTGGTTAGGCTGCGGGGCGTAGGCATCGATCGACAAACGCACCGATGATCGGCGCGAGAAC
>JADGOC010000207.1 GCA_017883165.1 Acidobacteriota bacterium | reverse complement strand
CACCAATGATGACGGATCTCATGAGGTGGAGTCCATTCGACGAGCTTATGGCGCTCGGCGATCAGCTCGAACGTCAGCTCAGTCAGGGGTCTCGTCCGTTCCGCGCGGCAGGCATGGTCCCGTCGACCGATGTGGTAGCCCGCGAAGACGGGTGGCGAATTGGCGTTGCGCTTCCTGGCGTGGCGCCAGAGAACGTCGAGGTCAACGTCACGGGCCAGACGGTTCACATTCGCGCCATCGAGCGGGAAGGCGACGCCACCACCACGCGATACGAGCAGATGGTGACGGTGCCTGGCATGGTTGACGCCGAAAGGATCGCGGCGACGTTCCGTCACGGTCTGCTCGAGCTGACGCTTCCGCTCAAGGATGTGGTCAAGCCGCGGCGGATCGAGATTTCGACAGAGGCTCAAAAGCAGCTCTCGCCAGCTGCGTAATTGAGTCGCCCGGCGGCCGGTTCGGGGACATCCGCGCGCCGGCCGCGATTTGACAAGCACGAGCGATTTACGCTCGGGAGGTGCAAGGCTTATGCGTACGACGCGACGCGTGGGCGTGGCGCTTCTGACAGCGCTCGCTCTTTCGACTCAGGTTTTTGCCCAGTCGTCAGACAATCGTGTATCACTGAACGCCGCCATCGGGCCGTCGTTCGCAACTCTCGGTACGACGTTCTCCACCACCGCCGGCGTGGACTACGCGGTATCGTTTCTGGGGATCGTCGCGATCGGCAGCATACTGGTCACGGTGCTTAGCGTCGTCATCGTGACCAGCATGTTCGATCGCCTTCATCAACATCGGGAGCTCCTGCGCGTGACCAACGAGCAGCTCCGCGCGCTCTCGGCGAGTGTCAGTTCGGCGAGAGAGGACGAGGGGATCCGGATCGCCAGGGAGTTGCACGACGAGCTCGGATCGGCGCTGACGAGTCTGAAGTGGGATCTGGAAACCGTATCGAATGCGATCTCCCGCTCGCTCGACGATGCACGCGTCGCCGAAATTCGCGGGCAGCTGGCGGCGATGACGGCGATCGCGGACTCGACGATCGGCCGCGTGCGGCGCATCGCCGCCGACCTTCGGCCGAGCGTGCTCGACGATCTTGGCCTTCCCGACGCGATCGAATGGCAGCTTCAGCAATTCCAGGCGCGTACCGGTATTGCGACCCGCTGCGACTGTGCCGTCGGACCGGTGACGATGACGAACGAGCAGTCGACAGCGGTGTTTCGGATCCTGCAGGAGGCGTTCACCAACATCCTGCGTCACTCAGGGGCGACGCGCGTCGACGTGTGGGTGGGGGTCGAGTCGGGCGTCTTCACGCTGCGCGTGCGAGACAACGGAAGGGGCATTTCCGACGAGGAACGCTCGGCGGTGCGCTCCCTTGGCATTCTCGGCATGGGCGAACGCGCAACCCTCGTCGGCGCGACATTCGACGTCATCGGCGTGCCCGCACAGGGGACGACGATCACCGTACGCCTGCCGCTGCGAGCGGCGCCGAACGAGGCAAGGCCATGAGCAAAGTGCTCCTGGTCGACGACCATCAAGTCGTACGCGACGGGTTGAAGACCATCATCCGTGAGCAGGGCATTGGCGACGAATTCGGCGAAGCGACGACGGCCGTCGAGGCGTTGAAGCTCGCCGCCGATCACACCTGGGATCTCGCCGTCGTCGACATTTCGCTCGTGGGTCGAAGCGGCCTGGAGCTGGTGCGCGAGCTCAAACAGCTGCGTCCACGGATGCCGATTCTCATGCTGAGCATGCATTCGGAAGAACAGTACGCTCGGCGCGCCTTCAAGGCAGGCGCGGCCGGCTACATCACGAAGGACAGCTCGCGCGCGGAGCTGGCCGGCGCGATCGCGAAGGTGATCGCCGGAGGACGGTACATCAGTCCAGCATTGGCCGAACGTCTCGTGGTGGATCTCGAACGGGACACGGATCGCCCGCCGCATCACACGTTGTCCGGTCGTGAGTTTGAAGTGATGCGCCTGATGGGGTCGGGAAAAACCGTTGGTGAAATTGCCGAGATCCTGTCTCTGAGCGATAAGACAGTGAGCACGTACCGGGCGCGCATTCTTGAGAAAATGCATCTGAACACTACTGCTGAGCTCATTCGCTACGTCGTCGAGAACAACTTGATGGATTAGTCTCGCAAGATGTAGGGCACGCCTGACACCGTGACATCCCACCGTCTGATAGCTCGATCCTAAGCCGCCTGATTCCCCTTCTGCGCTTCTCCGTTCACCGTAGGTGTGTGGAGCTCACGTCCCGTTCCTCGGCAGGAACGCCGGCTTGAAGTTCAGCGATGGCATCGGACCGAGGTTCAGTGTTCCGCGATGTGGTCTGGGATGAAAAGGTTTGATTCTGCCTTTACCGGGGATGATTCGCTGTTCCGCGGGCTCCTGGAATCGGCGCCCGATGCGATGGTCATCGTCAACAAGGCGGGAACTATCGTGCTGGTGAATTCCCAAGCAGAGAGACTGTTCGGCTATCGGCGTGAGGAACTCCTGGGAAAACCGATCGAGATCCTTGTGCCGGAGCGTTTCCGTCAGCACCATCTTGGACTGCGGGACGGGCATCTTGCCGAGCCGCGGGTGCGCGAGATGGGCGCCGGCCTCGACTTGTGCGGTCTCCGTAAACACGGAGAAGAATTCCCAGCCGAGATCAGTCTGAGTCCGCTCAAGACCGAACACGAGTGGTTCGTCATCAGCTCGATTCGCGATGTCACTGAGCGCAAACGGTTGGAACGGGCGCTCCGGGAAAAGAACGTCGAACTTGAGCGCCATGAGCGGGACCGGGGCCAGCGATATCTGGACACGGCTGAGATTATTCTGCTCGCGCTGGACCTGAATGGACGGATCACGCTTGTGAATCGTTACGCATGCTCCGTCCTCGGATGGACCGCAGATGAGTTGCTGGGGCGCGACTGGATCGAAACGTGCCTTCCAGCCCGCCTGCGCGGCGCGCTCAGAAAGACGTTCCACAGCCTGCTCGACGGAGATCTGTCCATGGTCGAGAGCCCCATCCTCACGAAGGCCGGCGAGGAACGGCTGATCGAGTGGCGCAACACGCTCTTCCGCGATGACACCGGTCACGTCGCTGGCACGTTCAGTTCTGGTGCCGACATCACTGAGCGCAGACGCGCCGAGGGGGAGATCCGCCACCGCGCTCAGCTGTCGGCTCTGAGCGCCGCCGTTGGCCTGGCACTGACCAATACCGACTCGCTTGCCCACGCGCTGCAGCAGTGCGCCGAAGCGCTCGTCATGCATCTGGGGGCCGCCTTTGCCCGAATCTGGACCCTCAACGAGCGCGAGGGCGTACTCGAGCTGCGGGCGAGTGCTGGCCTCTACACGCACCTGAACGGCCCGCACGGAAAGGTCCTGCTCGGGCAATTCAAGATTGGGCGCATCGCGCAGAAGTGTGCGCCGCACCTGACCAATACCGTCATCGGCGATCCTGAAGTGAACGATCAGGAATGGGCGCGGCGGGAAGGGATGGTGGCGTTTGCTGGCCACCCGCTGATGGTGGAGGGCCGTGTCGTCGGCGTCATGGCGCTCTTTGCCCGGCACGCGCTGTCGGACGCCGTCATCTCGGCGCTGGCGTCTGTGGCCGATCACATCGCGCTCGGCATCGAACGCCACCGGAGCGCCGACGCGTTGCGGACGGCGGAAGAGCGCATGCGGTTCGCGCTCGAGTCCGCGAGCGTGGGGATCTGGGACATGGACTACACCACCGGAGTGCTCCGATGGTCCGCGGTCCTCGAATCCCAATATGGTCTGCAGCCGGGCACGTTTGGCGGCACCTTCGAGGCGTTCGTCGAACGCATTCATCCCGACGATCGGGCGTCCGTGCTCGAGACGGTTGGGAAGGCCACGAAAAGCGGCGCCGATTTCTCGACACAGCACCGATCGATCTGGCCGGACGGCACCGTGCGATGGCTGAGCGGTGCGGGGTGTGTCCTCCTCGGCGAGCACGGCGAACCGGTGCGCGCCGTCGGGGTTACCCAGGACGTCACCGAACGCCACACGTTGGAGGAGCAGTTTCAGCAGGCCCAGAAGATGGAAGCCATCGGCCGGCTGGCCGGCGGCGTGGCGCACGACTTCAACAATCTGCTGACCGTGATTCTGGGGTTCTGCGAGCTGTTGCTCGCGGATCTCGATCCGGACGATCCGCGCCAGGCGGACATGGCAGAAATTCAAAAGGCGGGCCTGCGTGCCGCGGGGCTCACGCGCCAGTTGCTCGCATTCAGCCGCAAGCAGATCATCGAGCCGACGCGGCTCGACCTGAACGTCGTTATGATCGACATGCGGGCAATGCTCGGACGTCTCCTCAGGGAAGACGTGAAGGTCATGCTGGGCCTCGGGCCTGAGTTGGCGTCCGTGACGGCCGATCGCGGGCAGGTGGAGCAGATCATCATGAACCTCGCGGTGAACGCGCAGGATGCCATGCCGAGAGGCGGCACCTTGACGCTCGAGACCATAAACATCGAACTCGACGAGCACTACGCCAAGGCGCACCTCGGTGTTAAACCGGGTCAGTACGTAGTGCTCACCGTGACCGATACGGGCACCGGCATGACGCCGCAGGTGCAGGCGCACCTGTTCGAACCGTTCTTCACCACCAAGGAGGTCGGCAAAGGCACGGGGCTCGGCCTCGCGACCGTCCACGGCATCGTCACCGGGAGCGGCGGGAGCGTCAGCGTCCACAGTGAAGTCGGCAAGGGCACGACGTTCAAGGTGTATTTCCCAAGGACAGATGCGGCGGAGATGGTCGCCGAAACACCGTCGCTTGTGGCTCGGCCGCATACCGGGGCGGAGACGGTACTCGTGGTGGAGGATGCGGACGGGCTTCGGGAGCTGACCAGGAGATTGCTGCAGCGGCAGGGCTACACGGTACTGGTCGCCCAGAACGCGGATGAAGCGTTTCAGCTATTCGAGCAGAACCCGTCCATCGACATCGTCCTGACCGATGTCGTCATGCCGAGCGCCAGCGGGCCGGAGTTGACTAGTCGACTAGTCGAGCGACGGCCAGGCCTGAAGGTGATCTACATGTCTGGGTACACGGACGACGCCATCGTCCAGCACGGGGTCCTCAAGCCTGGGATCGCGTTCCTGCACAAACCGTTCACGTCCGAAACCCTCGGGCGAAAAATCCGTGAGGTGCTCGACTGGTAGATGTCCGGCTCAGTGCGACCGTGCCGAATCAACGACGTTAAGCCATCGCCCTCGAGGAGGGCTTTCAGCGGCGGCACAGAACACGATTTTTCGAAGAATCGCGTCCCGCGCACGGAGGCGCCGTAGCGCACCGTCACGCTACGGCCCGGCGCGAACGTGAGGGTCGGGTGAGACAGCCCGGGCACCTCTCCATCCGGTCCGGCCCCATGGTGGGCGCACCTGGTGGACGCACATCGAATTCACCCGCATAAACATTGCGCCAACCATCCTCCCCAAAAAGATCGAGGATGTGCGAGAGGCGGGCGCGTCGCTGTCGATTGCCCGTGTTCATCAATCCCACGTAGAGAGGAAGGGAGGCCCGCCTCCAGGCCTCCCTTCCGACGGGGCCACGTTCATTTCGATGCGGTCGCTGTCGTGTGCGCCTGCGTCGTCAGTACTGGCTGGCTGGCGCCTTGGGCGAGCCGGAGCGCCTGGTCCTTCGGATACATGAATTCATAGCCCATCCGCTCGCCGGGATACCACCACGCCTTGATGGCC
>JADGOC010000206.1 GCA_017883165.1 Acidobacteriota bacterium | reverse complement strand
CTGGTCGTGACGTTCTCCACGCGGCTCGACATCGCCGCCGCGGCGTGGGGCGTCCTGGCCTTCGGCGACGGCGCCGCCACGCTCGTCGGCCGGCGTGTGAGCGGGCGCCAGTGGCCGTGGAACCACGAGAAGACGATCGCCGGCACGATCGGCTTCGCCGTGTGCGGAGGGATCGGCGCGGCCGTGCTGGCGTGCTGGACGCGGCCCGCTGTGACGCCGCCGCCCTCATGGTGGTTCGCGATCGTCGCGCCGGTCGCGGCGGCGCTCGTGGCGGCGCTCGTCGAAACCGTCCCGGTGCGTCTCGACGACAACGTGTCGGTGCCGGCGGCCGCATCCGGCGTGTTGTGGGTGGCCAGCCTGATGACGCACGCGGCCGCGTCCTCATCGCAGCCGGCGATCGTCTCGGCGCTTCCGTGGGCCGTCGGCGTCAACGCCGCCGTCGCGTGGATCGGCTACCGGGCGCGCACGGTCTCCACGTCTGGAGCGATCATCGGCGCGATCATCGGCGTCGCCGTCTTCGCCGGCGCCGGACGCAACGCCTGGCTGCTGCTGCTGGCGACCTTCGCGGCCGCATCGATGGCGTCGCGCATGGGGCTCAAGCGCAAGGTGCTGCTCGGCATCGCCGAAGATCGCGGCGGGCGGCGCGGCGGCGGCAACGCGGTCGCCAACTGCGGCATCGCGGCCATCGCGGCGGTCGCGGCGTCGACGACGCCGAATGCGGCCGCGGCGCTCGTCGCGCTGGTTGCGGCGCTCACGGCCGGCGGCAGCGACACGGTGGCCAGCGAGATCGGCAAAGCCTGGGGACGATCGACGGTCCTCGTCACCAGCTTCGGCCGCGTGAAGCCGGGCACACCGGGGGCGATGTCGCTCGAAGGCACCGCGGCGGGGCTACTCGCCGCGTTCGGTCTAGCGGCGCTGGCAGTTTGGCTCGGACTCATCGGTGGCGGCACGATCGTCGCGGTCGTCGTGGGCGCCACCTCCGGCGCGGTCGTCGAAAGCGTGCTGGCGGCAACGCTCGAAGAGCCGGGCGTGTTGAACAACGACATGCTGAACTTCATCAACACCGCGGTGGCCGCGGCCGTGGCACTGGCGATCGCATGAAGCGGTACGTCGATCTGGCGAGGCCGTTCACGCTCGTCGCGCCGGCGCTCGGCTTCCTGTCCGGCGCCGCCACCGCCTACGGCGCGGCGCCACGCGAGGGGTGGCACGCGGCCCTCGTCGCCGCGCCGCTCATCGGATCGGCGATGGCGGCGCTCCTCAACGCCGGCAACAACGCGCTCAATCAGATCTACGACCTCGACATCGACCGGGTGAACAAACCGAAGCGTCCGCTGCCGAGCAGGCGCCTGACGATCGGTCAGGTGTGGCTGTTCACGGCGATCACCTATGCGCTCGCGCTCGCCCTCGCGTGGCTCGTCGCACCGCAGGGACGCCATGAATGCTTCTGGCTCGTCGCCGTCGCCGGCGTCTGCACGCTTCTCTATTCGGTACCCCCGTTCAGAACGAAGCGGCTGGGCATTTGGGCGAACGTGACCATCGCGATCCCGCGCGGCGTGCTGCTGAAGGTGGCCGGATGGTCGTCGGTGAAGACGGTGATGGGCCTCGAGCCGTGGTACATCGGCGCGATCTTCGGCCTCTTCCTGCTCGGCGCGACGACCACGAAGGATTTCGCCGACATGGACGGCGACCGCCGCGGCGGATGCCGGACGCTGCCGATTCAGTACGGCGTCAGGCGCGCCGCGTGGATGATTTCGCCGTCGTTTGTCGTCCCGTTTCTGATGATCCCTCTCGGCGCCTGGACTCACGTGCTCACGGGCAACTTCTGGCTGCTGCAGATGCTCGGCGCCGTGATGACGGCGTACGGAGTCTACGTCTGCTATCTCATGCTGCGCCGGCCGGACGAACTTGCCGTCGAGGAGAATCACGTGTCGTGGGCCCACATGTACCGCATGATGTTCGTGGCGCAAATCGGCTTCGCGCTCGCGTATCTGTTGTAGGGTGCTGAGAGACGTGTCCCGGAATCGGCTCAATCTCGTCTCTGTCTCCGCGATTCTGGTGGTGATGACCGTCGTCATCACCTGGCCGCAGGCCCTCTATCTGGGGACGCAGGTCGCCGCGCACAACGATCCGAACTTCAGCATGTGGCGGCTGGGATGGATCGCGCACGCGCTGCGCACCGATCCTGGGCATCTGTTCGACGCGAACATCTTCTATCCGGAGCTCCGCACGCTCGCCTACTCGGACGCGACGCTGCTCGAAGGCCTCGTCGCGGCGCCGTTCCTGTGGGCCCACGTGCCGCCCGTGCTCCTCTACAACCTGATGCTGCTCGGCGGATTCGCCGCGTCGGGCGTCGCCATGTTCGTGCTCGCGCGGCGGCTGACCGGCAGCGCCGCCGCGGCGCTCGTCTCGGCGGCAATTTTCACGATGGCGCCATACCGGGTCGAGCACTTCATGCACCTCGAGCTGCAGTGGACGATGTGGATCCCGCTCGCATTCTGGGCGGTCCATCGGGCCTTCGACGAACGGCCGTTGAAGTGGGGCTTGCTGGCCGGCCTGTTCGTCTGGCTGCAGGTCATCTCGTGCGTGTACTACGGCATTTTCCTCGCGATGCTGGTGGCCGTGCTCGTGGTGCTGCTCGTCGCGTCCGACGCTCGGCGCGCGCGCGCGGCTGCGCCCGGCCTGCTGCTCGGCGCTGTCGTCGCAGCCGTGTTGATCCTGCCCTACATCTGGCCGTACCTCCAGAACGCGAGGACACTCGGACCGCGCGACGTTGTCGAAATCGCGCAGTACAGCGCGCGGCCCGCCGACTACCTCGCGAGCCCGCCGCAAAACTGGCTGTGGGGCTGGACCGCCGCTCGCTACGGTACGAACGAGAGGCATCTCTTTCCCGGTCTCGGCGCGGTCGTCCTCGCGCTCGCGGCCTTCGCGCATCGGCCGAGGCGTCTCGTCTGGATCTACGCGGCGCTATGCGCAACCGCCGTGGAGCTGTCGTTCGGCGTCAACGGATGGCTGTACGGATGGCTGTATGGGCACGTGCACTCCCTGGACGGACTGAGAGCGCCGGCCCGGTTCGCCATTCTCGCGCAGTGCGCTCTGGCGGCACTCTCCGGATTCGGCGTCTGCGCGATCGCCCCGCGCCTGCGCGCATCGCGCGCGCGGAGTGGCGCGCTCGTCGCCGGCGTCCTCGCGCTGTTGACGATTGAATACGGCTCCTCGAAGATGTTCCTCGTCCACGTCGCGGACGATCCGCCGGATGTCTACACAGTGATTCGCACCATCGGTCCGGGAGTCGTCGCGGAGCTACCACTGCCGCGCACCGACGGTCTGCCGGGATGGGACGCCGTCTACGAATCGTGGTCGGTCAACCACTGGCATCCGCTCGTGAACGGCTACAGCGGCTACTATCCGCCCGGCTACATTCGGACGCTCGAACTGATGCGGACGTTTCCCGACGACGAGTCGATTGCACGGCTCCGTGCCCTGAACGTCCGTTTCGTCGTCGTCCACCGGGCGTTCTACGAGGTCGCGGCGTACGCGTCGTTACTCGACCGGATGGCGAATCGGCGGGAGTTCAAGTCCGATGGGCACTATCGCGATCCCGTCAACGAGGCGCAACTCTTCGAACTGCGGCGGTGATGGAAAGAATCGTGGCCAAACAGCCCGTTGATGCGCTATCGTTTACGGCCTATCGACTATCAACCCGCGCGAAGGACAAAGAGATGACTCGCAAGACGCTACAAAGGCTGCTTCTCGTGTTGGTGGCGATCCTGTCGTTTGGCGCGATGGCCGAAGCGGCCGGCCCGAAGAGAGTCGTCCACCGGAGACCCAGGCACTCGACGCGCGTGGCGTCGGGCGTCAGGACGCCGAAGAAGAAGCCGACGCTGACGGCGAGGTCGAGGACGGGGGCCACGTCGAAGACGCTGCCGCCGAAACGGAAGCCGACGACCAAGCCGCGCTAGCCGCGAGCTCTTGCCTCACGAGAACGTCGATCCTCGGCCTACGGCCGGGCCAGTTGGAGCAATGCCTGAATCCGCTGCGCGGTCGGCGGATGCGTGCTGAACAGCGACATCAGGCCGGTCGAAATCGACCGCGGCGTGACGATGAACATGTGCGCCGTCGCCGGATTCGCGTCGAGCGGCACGGCCTGCGACGCCACTTCGAGCTTCTTGAGCGCGCTCACCAGCCCGAGCGGACTGCCCGCGATTTCGGCGCCCCCCGCGTCGGCATCGTATTCGCGCGATCGCGAAATCGCCGTCTGAATCAGCAGCGCCGCAATCGGCGCGAGAATGATCGTCGCGAGGAGCGCAATCGGGTTCTGCCCCTCGCGATCGTCGCGCCCGCCGCCGAAGAACATCGCGAAGCGCGACGTCATCATCACCGCCGCCGCGAGCGTCGCCGCCACCGAGCTAATCAGGATGTCGCGGTGTTTGACGTGCGCCAGCTCGTGCGAGAGGACGCCCTCGAGCTCCCGGTCGTCGAGAATCTTCAGAATCCCTTCGGTCGCCGCGACAGCCGCGTGCTCCGGATTGCGGCCGGTGGCAAACGCATTCGGCGACGGCTGCGGGATCACGTAGCAGCGCGGCATTGGCAGGCCAGCTCGCGCGGCCAGCCCGGAGACGATGCGGGTGAGACGATGATCGGGCCCGACTTCCTGTGCGTTGTACATGCGGAGGACGATCTTGTCCGAGAACCAGTACGACGCGACGTTGGTCCCCACGGCGAAGAGGAAGCCGAGGACGAGGCCCTGCGCTCCGCCGAGCGCTTCGCCGATGAAGAGAAACAGGGCGCTCATCACGCCGAGCAGAAGGGCCGTCTTTATGGTGTTTGACATGTCCGAATCAGGCCTGCAATCAACGCCGCGCGGTCGGGCAGCGTGTCCAGCTCGACATGTTCGTGCAGCGCATGCGCGCCGTCGCCGATCGCGCCAAGGCCGTCTAAAGTGGGAACCCCCAGCGCGGCGGTGAAATTCCCGTCCGAGCCGCCCCCGGTCGCTCCTTCCGCCAGATCCTGGCCGAGCTCTCGCGCGATCTCTCGCGCCTGATCGTACAGACGCACGACGGCCTCGCTTCGTTCCAGTGGCGGGCGGTCGACGCCACCGCCGACTTCCAGGCGCGTGCGCGCATCGACCGGCGCGAGTCCGCGCAGCGCGTGGTCCATCGCGTGCGCATCCGCCATGGTCGGCACGCGGACGTCGACGACCGCGCGCGCCTCATCTGGGATGACGTTGCTCCTGGCACCGCCCTGGATCATCGTGACGTTGACCGAGACGCCGCGCGCGAGATCCTGAAGTGCCTGGATGCGAATCACTTGATGCGCGAGCTCCTGGATTGCGCTTGCGCCCTTGGCCGGATCGACGCCGGCATGCGCCGCGATGCCGCGCACGATCACCTCGTACGTGCCGCACCCCTTGCGCGACGTCTTGAGGGCTCCGCCCGGCAGCGACGGCTCGAGCACCAGCACGGCGTCGCTGCGACGCGCTTCGTCTTCGATCGCCTGCCGCGACGAGGCGCTGCCCACTTCTTCGTCGGTCGTCCAGAGCATCACGATGCGGCGCGCCGGCCGCGCGCCGGTTTCGAGCAGCGCGCGCGTCGCGAGCATGCCGACGGCGATGCCGGCCTTCATGTCGAAGATGCCGGGGCCGTGCAGGCGCCCGTTCGCTTCGGCGAGCGGCATCCGCTCGAGCTGCCCGACGGGCCACACGGTGTCGAAGTGTCCGAGCAAGAGGATCTGCGATGTGCCGCA
>JADGOC010000205.1 GCA_017883165.1 Acidobacteriota bacterium | reverse complement strand
CCTCGTGAAGCGCGGCAAGTATCTCGACGCCTACGCGCTCATCAAGGAAGACATGCCGTTTCCGTCCGTGACCGGCCGCGTGTGCTACCACCCGTGCGAACAGGCCTGCAACCGCGGGAAGTACGACGAGGCGATTTCCATTCGCGCGGTCGAGCGGTTTCTCGGCGACCTCGGACAGGCCCTGCCGCGTGACGTCGTGAAAGCCGGCCCGCCCAACGGCAAGAAAGTCGCCGTCGTCGGATCGGGGCCGGCCGGACACAGCGCGGCCTACCAGCTCGCGCGGCTCGGCTACGCGGTGACGATCCTGGAGAAATCGCCGAAAGCCGGGGGCCTCAATCGCGGCGGAATTCCCGACTGGGTTCTTCCGCAGAACGTGCTCGATCGCGAGATCGAACGCCTCGTCGAGCTTGGCGTCACGATCAAGACGAACACGGAAGTCGGCAAAGACGTCTCCTGGGACGACTTGAAGAAGAAATACGACGCCTGCGTCCTGGCGGTCGGTCTCACCGAGGCGAACAGCGTGCGCGCCGAAGGCGAAAACAAGGACGGCGTCCTCTATGGATTGCCCTTCCTGCGCGACATCGGCATGGGGACGTCCAAGGTGAAGCTGGGCCCTCGCGTGGCGGTGATCGGCGGCGGCAACACGGCGATCGACTGCGCCCGCGAAGCGCTTCGGCAAGGCGCCGAAGACGTGACGATGATCACCGTCGAGCACAACCCCAAGGAAATGCCGTGCGTGCCGGAGGATCTGCACGACATGGTTGAGGAAGGCGTCGAGCTGATGCACGGGCGGGCCATGACCGCGGCTCTCGGAAACGGCCGGCTCGAAGCGTTGCAGCTCCACCCGGCACGCTTCAGCGGCGCCATCAACGCCTCGCCGATCACGATCGATCGCGAGGCTCCTGCCGAGCGCGTGGCGGTCGACAACGTGATCATCGCCGTGGGACAGCATGCCTCGCTCGCGTGGCTGCCGGCCGAGTTCAAGAACGAGCGCGGCACGATCAAGATGGACCGGTTCGGACGTCTCGGAGACACGATGTTCTTCGCCGCCGGCGACATCGCGCAGGTCGGCACCGGCCAGCCCCTCATGGTCGTAAACGCCGTGGGCGACGGCAAGCGCGTGGCGTTCAACCTCGACAGGGTGCTTCGGAAAGAGCCGCTGCAGGAACGCGTGATCCCGATGGACGTGATCACGGATCTGGGCCGGATGAACATGACCTATTTCCCGAAATTCCCGCGCGTGCAGCAAGAGATGCTGCTGCCGACTCACCGGCGCACGACGCAGGACGAGGTCATTCAGGCGTTCTCGAAGGAGCAGGCGATCGACGAGGCGAACCGCTGCTTCAGTTGCGGCACCTGCAACGCATGCGACAACTGCTATCTGGTTTGTCCCGAGCCGTGCATCGTGCGCTCCGTGCGGTCGAACGGCCTCTACATGATTCTGACGGACTACTGCAAAGGCTGCCGCGTCTGCATCGAGGAGTGTCCGACGGGCTGCCTCGAAAGCGTGCCGGAGATCGACTTCGATACGGGTGTGGTGCGCATGGACACGGCGTTCGCGATCACGCCGGGGCTCCATGGTCGGCAGGCCTTGGAGCTGAAGAACCTGGCGGACCGCCCGGATAAGAACATCGAGAGCTGGAAATAGGACTGAGGGCTCATATGGCGACCGAAACGGTGAAGAAGAAGAAGGTCCGGATCAACGGCTGCGTCGCGTCGGCGCAGGCCGCGAAGTATGCCGACGTCGACGTGATCACGGCCTATCCGATCCGGCCCTACACGGCGACGATGATCGCCCTGGCGCAGATGGTGGCGAACGGCGAGCTGGATGCCGACTACATCGTGGCCGACAGCGAGCACTCGCAGTTGAGCATCGCGCACGGCGCCTCGTCGAGCGGTGCGCGCGTGTTCACCGGCAGCTCCGGCGTCGGCGTGCAGTTCGCGTACGAGCTCTACTCCCCGATCTCGGGCACGCGCATGCCCGTGCAGATGATGATCGCAGACCGCACGCTCGATCCGCCGGGCGATTTCGGGTCCGAGCACACCGACGCGCTTTCGACGCGCGACATGGGCTGGCTCATGGGCTGGTCGTGCGACGCGCAGGAAGCGTTCGACAATCATCTGCTCGGCTTCCGGATCGGTGAGGACCCTCGCGTGCTCCTTCCGCAGATGGTGTGCCAGGACGGGTTCTTCGTCTCGCACATCACGACCGACGTCGAGCTGCCGGACACGGGCCAGGTGAAGGAGTTTCTGCCGCCTTACAAGCATCCGTACCCGCTCGATCCGCGGCGCCCCGTCTCGCACGGCCCGCAGATCATGCCGGAGCAGGGTCCGCCGCTGCAGCTGGAACGGGCTCGCGCCATGGAAGGCGCCGTGCCGGTCATCGAGCAGGCGCACGAGGAATTCGCAAAGATCTTCGGGCGCAAGTACGACCCGTGGATCGAGGAATACATGACCTCTGACGCCGAGGTCGTCTTCTTCCTGCAGGGCGCCCACGGCGTGACGGCGCGCTACGCGATTCAGCACATGCGCCAGCGCGGCGCGAAGGTCGGACTCGTGCGGCTCAAGACGATCCGGCCCTATCCAACCGATCGCGTCAATGAGGTGCTCAGCAAGTTCGCGGTCGTCGGCGTCGTGGAGACGAACCTGGCGCTCGGCAGCGTGAGCAGCGGCGGTGTGCTCTATGCGGAAGTTTGCGGGGCGCTCTACGAAAGCGCAAAGCGGCCGCTGGTCCTTTCATTCATGGCCGGGATGGGCGGCGAGGCGATCGTACTGAAAGAGTTCTACTGGATGACCCAGAAGATGCTCGACGCGAAGAAGCGCGGGAAGATCGAGAAGCGCACGCACTGGGTTGGGTTCGAAGAATAGGATCGATCTTGCGGATTGCAGGTTTAGGAGGACGTCATGCCAGCGATTGAAGTTCAGCGGCAAATGCTGCCGATGTTCGGGAGCCCAAACCAGGGGGCAAGGTTCTACAACCCCGAGCTCCCGCAGACGGAGCCCTTCGTCCCCGGACACCGGACCTGCGCCGGCTGCGGTCCGTCCATCCAGTACCGGATGACGAGCAAGGCGGCAGGCGACAACACGATTCTGGTCGGGCCGACCGGCTGTATGTATGTCGCCAACAGCTCCTACCTGTGCACGCCGTACAACGTGCCCTGGGCGCACACGCAAATCGGCAGCGCCGGCAGCTTCACCGCGGGCGTCGCGGCCGCATACGAAGCGATGATCCGCAAGGGCAAGTGGAAGGGGCCGTTTCCGAACATCATCTGCGAGGCGGGCGACGGCAGCGCGTCCGACATCGGACTCGCGTCGATCTCGGGCGCTCTCTACCGCAATCACGACTGCCTGATCATCTGCTACGACAACGAGCAATACGCGAACACGGGCATCCAGGCTTCCTCGCGGACGCCTTACGGCGGCATGACGACGTTCTCGCCTCCGGGCAAGATGGTTCCGGAAGCCAAGACGCTCTTCCCCAAGGACCTCGCCCGCATGATGGCGGCCGGGCACCCGCACTGCTACGTGGCGACCGCGAGCGTGGGCTACCCCATCGACCTGATGAACAAGGTGCGCAAGGGGCTCAATCACAAGGGCGCCGCGTACATGATGATCTACACCCCGTGCCAGAAGGGATTCGTGTACGAGACGCCGCGCTCGATCGATCTCGGGCGGCTGGTGGTCGAATGTGGGCTGTATCCGATGTGGGAATGGGATCCTGCAAAGCGCGAATTCGACTACAGCTTCCGCCCGGGGAGCATGCGGCCGGTCTCCGAGTACCTGAAGCTGCAGGGACGTTTCGGCCACCTTCACGCCGAGCACATCGCCACGCTGCAGAAGTTCGCCAACGCGCAGTGGAAAATGATGGGTGTGGAGCTGCCGGACGCCTTGTTGTGGGCGGCCGACGCGAAGAACCTGAGTGATATGGCGGCCGCGGATGAGGCCGTTGCCGTCGCGCTCACCGTCTAGGAAGAGAAGCTCATGAGCGATACGACCCATTCCCTTACCGCCGACGTGCCCCCGGAAAGCTACATCGTCAGCGAAGGCAAGAAGCGCGGGTCGACGCGCGAGGTGCGGGCCGAGGCGGCTCACGATCGCTTCTACACGGTCCTGCGCGTGCATGCCGGCGACGCCATCCTCACGGACAATTGGCACACGACCGAAGTACTGGACCACATACGCGACAAATTCGCGGGCTACACGTTTGCGATGCGCACGCTGGAGGCGTGGGGAGCGCTGGTCGAGAGCGATCGGCGCGCCACCTACACGGCCGGCGGACGGGTGTGGGTGTTCGACCTGGAGCCGTCCGCTGGGGAGAAGAAGCGCCTCCCGGGCGCCGGCTCCGGCAAGAAGTGAACGCGCGGCGACGTATTCTGCTCATCGACGACACGCCGGAGATCGCTGAACTACTAACCTTCGCGCTACGCGACCACGGGTACGAAGTCGTCGCCACCGGTTACGCCGTGTCGATTGGCCAGCGCCTCCTCGATGAGCGGGCCGACGCGCTCGTGCTGGATTGCTCCGCCTTCGACATGAGCGAATCGCTCTTCGACATATTGCGAGACGACCCGGCTCAGGCCGATCTCCCGGTCGTGATCATCAGCGATACGCCGGAGGCGGCCGATGCAAGCCTTCGTTCGCGCCAGGCCGAGCGTGTCCTTCTAATCCCGAAGCCGTTTACCGGCGCACAGGTCGCGCGCGCTCTCGACCAGCTGCTCTCCGTCGCCCCGTCGCCGGATCACGCCGTCACCCGGTCCTGATCAACAATGCCGCCCTGGAGCATGGACGACTGGCAGTACCTCGAACGCCAGGTCGTCGCTGATCCCAAGGGACGAAAGTGGTCCGTCGCATTGATGGACGTCCTCGGTCAGGCGGGCGATCCCGACAGGCCCGCCGCCATGCTCGAGCTCGAGTACGCGTCTGGCCGGTATTTCACGGTCATTTACTCGGGCGGCGGCTTGCAATGGGAACGCGGCTACCCGTCGCTCCCGGAGGCGATCAAGGCCTACGAACGCCTCCTCGCGGCCGTCATCGACGGTCGCGTGGATCCCTCACAGCCGGTCTTCCGGCAGGACCTGGAAGATTGATCTGGCCGCGTACTGAAGTCAGCCGTGTACGGCCGCAGGACCGGGCCGGTACGGGCTGAACCGTGGCTCCCACTGCGCCTTTCGGACGACGCTCTCGAGCTCGCGGTCTGAAAGGAGCCGGCCCAGACCGGCGTCGCGCGCCTCGATCGCGACGGCCGTGGCCACCCGGGCAGACACTTCGCGGATGGCCTCCATGCCCGGGAGGAGCAGGCCCTGCTCTTCCTCCGCGGGTGTCACCATCCCGCTCACGGCGCGCGTTGCGGCGAGGAACATCCCGTCCGTGACCTTGGACGCCTTGCTCACCAGCGCGCCGAGCCCGACACCCGGGAAGATGAAGAGGTTGTTCCCCTGCGACGTTTTGATCGTCCGGCCGTTCCAATCGAGCGGCGGAAAGGGACTCCCCGTCGCCAGGAGCCCCCGCCCGTTCGTGGCGCGGGCCAGCTCCTCGGGCGTGCACTCGGTCCGCGAAGTGGGGTTCGAGAGCGCCATCACCACCGGACGGTCGGTATTCCGGGCGACCTCTTCGAGGATCTCGGCCGAGAAAAGGCCTCGCTGCGCCGTGACGCCGATCAGGACGGTTGGCTTTGCGTTCCGCACGACGTCGAGAAGACCGACGCCCGAGGGGGACTGGAGCCGCCAGCCCTCCACCGCGGCGCGGGGCT
>JADGOC010000204.1 GCA_017883165.1 Acidobacteriota bacterium | reverse complement strand
AACCGAGAATGGGATCTCAACGACGATCGCAGCAAACCTTTTTTCGACTGCCCGCAGTACCACCGAAGAAGACATTCACGTTTGCGATCTCCGACGATGGGATCTCAGAGGCCGAACAGATTCGTCGAGGTATCCAGATGTGGTTGGAGTCGAAAGGCGTCAAGACGGAACGCAAGCGGGTTGCACGCCGCAAGCGCCCCTAACCCGTCAACCTGTTGTAGCCACGCTGGCAGGCTGCTCGTCTTATCGCAGCACCCGCCGGCCGACCGGCGCGATCGCGCCAGGAGGCCCCCATGTTCGACCGTGGCAAGCCGTTCAAGGAGTTTTTCAATAGACAACCGTCCGCGCGACCGAAACGGGGCCTGGGCTTACTGCCACCCCTGAAGCGGGGCCAGGACTTTTGGATTGTCGTCGAGAACAGCCTCACGCTGATCGCCGCGGGCTGGGACAAGGCCGCCGCCGGCTCCGTCTTCCCCTTGCTGCCGCATCCAGGCCCGGAGAGGAAAAAGTCGGGGTCTGCCCCAGGCCAGAAAAGAGGCGGGAGAAGCATGAGGTCTGTGGCGGGTTAGCGCTTGTCCGACTCGCGCTCGTGCGCCCGGTGTTCAGCTATCCATTGACCGCTATAGTGCCGAGGTCCGGTCCGTCGCCGCCGCGCCGCAGGAGCGCCCAGACGCTCACCGCGAGAGCGACGAGACCCCAGATCCCCATCCAGATCAGCCCCGACATAAGGACTCATCCTCGCTGATCGACGGCGTCATGGCAAATGCGCTAGTCCTAGGAGGGCTGGTCCTCGTCCCGCCAACGACGTCATGAGGAAGGGGCCGGCTATATAGACGACGCCATCCGCCAACGTGCTTATAGCCTGGCTCGACGGCGGGGCCAGCCCACGGCGACGAGTGCTTGAAGCCGAACTCGTTCAAGAGGCATGGACTAACGCGGCCCGGGTTTTTCGACTTTCGCGCTCTTGAAATAGTGGGTGACCTTCCCGCCGGCTTCCTCTGAGTAGTACACGACGATCCGCGTGTCCTCCCCGATGTTCTTGCCCACGTCGGCGGCTGCCCGATCCGTCAGCTTCAGCTTCTCGATCTTGTCGTTGTCGTATCTAATCGTGATCTCTTTCTTGCCGCGATCGATCTTGGTGGCGATACCTTCCGTGGTGACCAGTCCGTCGGCGCCGACACGATCAATCTCTTGCGCCGTGTTGTCAGCGGTGTAGTGAATGATCACGGTCGTGCCTGGCTTGAGGTCGGACAACGGATCCTTTCCGCCGTGGACCACGAGGCCTTTGGCGGCGTCATAGACGTGCTCGACGCCGTCCTCGGTTTCGACGACGATCTTGTTGGCGGCTTTGTGTTCGGCCTTAATTGTTGTTTCGGTCGCCATCGTGCCGGTGACGCCGTGGATGGCCGGCCCTTGTTGGGCGTATGCCGGCGCGATGCCGAGCGCGACCATACCGACGAGCGCGAGACTCCAAAACGGGCGCATACGAACCTCCTTTTCAGCCATTCGATTGATGCTGCACACGGCTAAACGCGCACCGTTATCCGACGATCCATTGCAGCGCTTCGCTTTCATGGTTCTTATCGTAGGCTCTTGCCTCCGGATGCACGAATATTCTGACCGCGCCAATCAGCCAATGCTGCCAGTCGTGCGCGGCGATGACTGCGATGCGCTCTACCTTCTGTTGGTGGTTTTTTACGAACCCGGCATGATTTTCAAAGGCCCCAATACTCTCCCAGCCATTGAATCCGGACGCATCAATCAACAATCTAATTTTGCCATACTGACTGATGAGAGAATCGATTTGTGGCGCAATGTGGCGGAAGTCGTCGGCTTTCAATTTATCCGGCACTGTGATCCTCAACGCATTGGCTGAGATAATTTCTGTCTTGATCATCCAAGACATCCTTCGTGGTCACAGCCGGTTTGCGCTCGCGGCATTTAAGCCGGGATTTCCGTTTTGGCCAGGTGCATTGCTACCAAGCGGGTGATGTCGGCGTTGGTGAGCGCCGACGATTGCGCACTGGCCGAACGAACGGAAAACGCCGTCAGTAGGACAGCTACAGTCACTGACAACATGTATTCATTTTCCACCGTGCTCTATCAGCTTCGCTCGTGCTCTGGGCCGCAGTCTGTTCACAAACGCACATATAGCTCACTTGCGCAATAGCCAAGACTTTCGCGGAGGGCGAGATAGCGCCTCGCCCGATCCCAAATGACCGTGCCCGTACTATCCGATAATTCGGCCGAGTCATCAGGCCGCTCGGTGATAGTAGCGGAGGAGCCCCGTTCGATCTTCCCCTGAGTTATCGGATGATCCGGCGAAGAAGGATGGCGGGCGGTGAGGTGGAATGTGGGGCGGACACTCGGGTCCGCCCCATGAGAGGTGAGCAGCGTTACCGCGCCGGTTGCATCGTTCCCTGGTAGGGGATCACTTGGCCAGCGGTGACGTCCGAGTCCATGACCATCGTCTGATAGCCAGCTGCACGGATTTCGACGTGGTGGCGTCCGGGCGTGAGCGCCAGCGGTTGGGTGGTCGGCCCGAGTTCGGAGACCCGTCCCACGTACGTCCCGTCGATGTAGACCTCCGCCGTCGCCGGCGAGATCTCGAAGCTGATGCCGCCTGATGCCGTTCCCGGCTGCGCAGTCACCGATGTTCCGCGCGGCGGGTCAGACTCGTAGTAACCAGACTGGCCGGACTGCGGATAATTTGCGGGCGGATACGCCGACGAGGGGTTCGGAACCGGGTAGCTGTATGCCGGCGGCGGGTAGTACGCCGGGTCGTCGTATGGATCGTACGGATACGGGTAGCCGTAGTAGTACGGATACGAATACGCGATCGGATATCCTGCCCAGAGGCCGAAGCCGAGACTGAGGCGAGGCCGGAAGGTGTAATACGGACGATAGAAGCGAGACGGCGCGACGAACACGCCACGCGATACGAAGCCGCGGGGCGCGACGCGGGCGAAACCGCCTCCGCGCGACTGCGCGGCATAGACGCCGCGGGACTGGATCGCGGCTCGCGGCGCCGAGCCGTAGGAACGCGACTGTGCGCTGTAGCTGCGCGACTGTCCGCTGTAGGTGCGCGACGGCGCGGCCGATCGCGCAGCGCTGCCTCTTGAGCTTCCACGGGAAGCGCTCGAACTGTGACTGTGTCCGCCGCTGTGTTGCCCGGCGAAAGTTGGAGTCACGGCGAGGGACAGCGTCGCGAGCACGGCCGCCGGCGTGAGGATTCTGTTGAAGTTCATAAAGGTCCCCGGGCGTTCGACTTGGGCGCGGCAACTCCGATCATACTCGACCGGTCAATAGGGCTGCCATCGAGACAATCGCAACGGTCTTGCCAACGCCCATCCGCGCGAATGCCGCAGTTTCTGCCACGTGATTAACTGCTGAGTAGGTCGAGCGTCATCTGCGTAGGACGTTCTTGTGCTACGGTGACGGCATCATGAAAGTGCTCGTGATCGATGTCGGCGGGACCCACGTGAAAGTCCTGGCCACCGGCCACCGGTCCGGCTATCGGTAACCCTCCGCCGCGGCGGTTACCTCCGCGCAGGCGATTGAATCCGAAGACGATCAAGATGATCGCGAGGATGACGAGCAGTTCCGGCAGTCCCATTCGGCGGTACGCTGGCTGCGGCGGGCCGCCCGGGAGCGTCATGACCGGCCGATTCGTTGCGATTCCCTCAATCGACGCGATGGGACCTCGACTGTCAATGGGTCAACCCATACATGATGTAGTGTCCAGAATTGAACAGCGCCGCTGACCAGATGCGCGCATCCTAGGGTCATGCTTCTCCGAATCTCAGCATTGATACTCGCCGCAACCTTCACCGCCCCCGCCGTGTTGCCCGCCGCGCAGGTGCGCATCGGGGTGACGGTCGGACGCCACCGTGTCTACGACCGCGACCATCGCGATTACCACGCGTGGAACAGCGGCGAGGACCGCGCCTACCGGCAGTATCTCGCCGAACGACATCTGCGGTATGTGAGGTACGCTCGGCAGCGGCGCGTCCAGCAGTCGGCGTACTGGCAATGGCGTCACGAGCGGCTTGAGCGCGAGCGTCGTTAGCACCCGAGCAGAAGGTGCACTTCACCGAGGAGCGACGATGAAACGACTGATGCTGGTGTGTGCGTTCGCGTGCGGGCTCGGCGTCTTCGCCGTGGCGCAGCAGAACGCGACGAAAGTCGATCTGAAGGATGCGCAGAGCAAGTCGGTCGGCACAGCGACGTTCTCGCCCGCGTCAGGCGACGGCGTGTCGATCGCGCTGGACCTGAAGGGCCTGCCGCCCGGCGAGCACGCGCTGCACATCCACCAGAACGCGACGTGCGAGCCGCCGTTCACGACGGCCGGCCCGCATTTCAACCCGGACATGAAAAAGCACGGCCTCGAGAACGCCGAAGGGCCGCACGCCGGCGACATGAACAACATCACGGTCGGCAGCGACGGGACCGCGAAGACGACGATCACCAACCCGCGCGTCACGCTGGGCGCGGGGAACAACTCGGTGTTCAGCAACGGCGGTACCGCGCTCGTGATCCACGCGAAAGCCGACGACATGAAGTCGGATCCGGCGGGGAACGCGGGGGATCGGATCGCCTGCGGCACGATCACGAAATAGCTGCAGACCAACGACGTAGTAACGGTCGTTTTCGCCTGCATCCACACCGTCGCCGGTCGCAGATGGCGGCCGGCTTCTTCAACCAGCTCGCCGATCCGACGCGCGCCCGCCCGATCTCGGCGGGCACGCAACCGGCTGATCGCATTCATCCCGTCGTCATCGAGGCGATGCAGGAAGGCGGCGTCGATCTCTCGCGAAGCCCGCTCGAAGTGTTCCACAACTCGGCCGAACCGCGTAATGTCCCATAGCTCGGCCCAACGGCTCCGGGAGGCCGAATCTCGGTCGGTGAGATAGACGTTCCCGCCGTGGTCGATGCGTAAGCTTCCCCGATCGATTGACAGCCGAGGGTAGACTGCTCCGGGTTGGTGCTGCGGGTGCTTCTCACCGCGCTGGTCGGCTGGCTGGATCGCCTGAGCCAGGTCGCCACGATCGTGATCCCGGACACGATTTTGCGGTGGCATCGACAGCTGATCGCCCGTAAATGGACGTACGCCACGGGCCGGTCGTGTCGTCCTGGCGTGATCGCGGAGATTCGGCGGCTCGTGGTGCGGATGGCGGAGGAGAATCCGACGTTGGGCTATACGCGGATCCGCGGCGCGCTGAAGAACGTGGGACATCGGGTGGGACGGTCGACGATTGCCCGAATCCTGAAGGCACAGGGGATCCCGCCGGTGCCGGAGTGACCGACATCCTGGCAGACATTCCTGCGCGCGCATTGGGGCGCGATCGCCGGCGCGGATTTCTTCACGACAGAGGTGTGGACCTGGCGCGGCTTGGTGACGTACTACACCGTGTTTGTGATCGACCTGGCCTCCCGGCGGGTGCACATCGTGGGTTCGACGCCCTCTCCCAATGACCTGTTCATGCGCCAAGTGAGCCGCACGCTCACCGCGGCGGACGAGGGTGTCCTGATCGGCCATCGCGTGCTGATCTGTGACCGGGATGCGAAGTGGAGCGCGCCTGTTCGTGAGCGGCTGGGCGAAGCCGGGATCCGCGTGGTGCAGACGCCGTTTCAGGCCCCCAACGCAAATGCCTACGCGGAGCGCTTTGTGCGCTCGATCAAGCACGAGTGCCTCAACCGGGTGATCCCGTTCGGCGAACGTCATCTTCGACGGACGATCGCCGAGTTCG
>JADGOC010000203.1 GCA_017883165.1 Acidobacteriota bacterium | reverse complement strand
CCACACGCCCGCCTGTTGCCACGCGTGCAAGCGCCGCCAGCAGGTCATCCCCGACCCGCAGCCGAGTTCCTGAGGCAGCATCTGCCACGGAATGCCACTGCGAAGGACGAAGACAATACCGGTCAGACACGCGCGATCCGAGACGCGCGGCCGTCCACCCTTCGGTCGTGGCAGTGAATGTGGCAGGAACACTTCGACGAGATCCCACAACGCATCCGGGAGCAGCGCGGCGGCCATACCCGTCCACGTTACCGCGCAGCAACAGGTTGGTGCTCTTGTCGGGAGCGCGCTGGGACGGTTTTGTTATGCGCTCTTAGGGCCGTCTTCCGTTTACGGAGCGATCGAGGCCGCGAGCAAGGTCGAGAGGGTCAGATGTTCGTGCTGAGTTCGTTCAACTGGGGATTCTCGAAAGACCCAACGGTGACGCCCGACCAACTCGGCACGCTTGCAACCGTGGCCAGACAAAGGGCAACAGTGCGAAACGTGGGAAGGCCCGATGACCCTTGGAAAGGGCCATCGGGCACCATGGTCTACTGCCGATGCGGAGCGCAGAGCAGGCCGTTGTTGTAGCTGTCCATCTGGATGTGCAGCGGCTCGCCGATCGTCCACGCGTAGCTCGACGCCGCCACATTGCTACCCACGGGTCCGTAGGTGGCCATCCAGGTGTTGGCAGCGACGATCGTGCTATTGACGCAGCTGCCATCGTTGCCAATCAGCACGTTCAGCATGGCGGGAACGAGCGAGCTGAACATCGTTGTGGTCTTGTCCTTGCCGACCTTCCCGAGCCAGGCGATCGCTTGGGCTTTCGTGTAGGTGACCCCACCGACCGTGATGCTACTGACCGGCCACGCCTCCGGGTGGTTCTTCCAGTATCCCGGCGTGCCGGTCCCCGGTTGCTGCTTTGGAGGCGTAAAGAACCCGAAATCGGTGGCAAAGCCTGTCGCTCCCACCAGCGCGACACTGTACCCCGTGCCGTTCGGGATGCCATCGCTATCCAAGGTGTCATCCCCGACGTTGGAAGGCGAAGCCTGCGTTCCTGTTGGTATCAGGACGGCTATCGTATACGCGCCCCCGGGAACAAAGAGCGAATATGACCCGTTGGGACCGGTCTCGATCGCTATGGTGTCCGTGCCGTCGCACACTTGGCACACGAACACCTTGGCGCCTTCAATCCCAGTCTCGCCCGCATCCTGGATGCCGTTGTTGTTCGTGTCGTTCCAGACGAAGCCGCACACGCCGCCCGACGGGCACAGGTTCTGCGCCGCCGCGGGAGCGGCAGCCACTGAGGCCAGCGGCAGGAGCGCCGCGGCGAGTGCCGCCGCCCTGATGTGCTTCAGCGGTCCCGCTAGTAACTGCTGCGTTTTTTCCTGTAGCTCGGTTTGACCAACTTCCTGAGACATTTTCGACACTCCTTAAGGGGGACTTGAACTCCGTGTAGTTGACGCGCCGGTTCTCGGTTTGTACGCTCAGCTGTGCGGTTTCTCCTCGTCAATAACCACTGCATCAGTGACCCAACCGCCGGCGTGACGCAGAGCCTGCGCACGATCATGGAGTGGCTCGCGGACGCCGGTCATGCGTGCCACATCCTCACGACGGCCCGCTTCGAGAGTTCTGTGACCTTCACCATCGAGGATCACCTAGCACGGCAGGGCGTTGATGTGTCGCGCCTCGCGTCGCCGCACGGACTGTCCAAACGGTCGGGAAAGAAACGGCACGTGGCAGAACGGCCTGTCGTGCATTACACAGTGGAGGACGTGCCTGTCACGTTGCTGCTGACGCGCCACAACGACGAGTCGCGGCCCGATCGTGCAGAGGCCACGCAATACCTGACGCTGCTTGACAAGCTCCTGGAGGATTTCGCTCCCGATCAGCTGATCGCATGCAATGGGCATCCGATGATCCTGGAGGCTATGGCGCGCGCGCGGAAGCGAGGTATCACCACCGCGTTTGCTGTTCGGGGGTTTGGCTACTACGAGACGCAGTACTTTGAGGATGTCGATCACGCATTTACGTGCAGCCAGTTTCTGACCGACCTCTACCGCGACAGAGTGGGGCTCGTCAGCACGCCGATCGAACCGCCCATCGCGTGGTCGTCCGTGCTGGCGCCCTCGGAGTCGCGCGCGTTTGTGACGTTCGTCAACCCGTCGCCTCACAAAGGCTTGCTGCTGTTTGCACGCCTCGCCGACATGCTCGGATCCAGGCGACCCGACATCCCGATCCTGGTCGTGCAATCCGGCCACAGCGGCGGCTCGCTGAATGCCATTCCTGGAGTCGATTTCAGCAGGTACCCGCAGATCATGGCCGCGCCGCCCGTCCCCACTCCGGCGGACTACTTCGCCTTGACGCGCATACTCGTGGTGCCATCGGTCTGGGAAGAACCGTTTGGCAGGGTCGCGGCGGAAGCCATGATCAACGCGATTCCACCGCTCGTCAGCAACCGTGGATCCTTGCCGCAAGTCGTCGGCGGGGATTTCAGCGAGGGCGGGGGCGGACGCGTCTTGCCAATCCCCGATTGGATGACGTTCAAGACGACGAGGCTTCCGAGCGAACAGGAGGTCGAGCCCTGGTACGAGGCTGTCTGTACGCTCTGGGACGATCCCGCGCTGTATCACTCGGTGGCGACCCGAGCGCATCAGATCGCGGAAGAACGGTACAGCGAAAAAGTGTCGCGCAAGAAACATGTCGACTACTTCACTTCGTTGAAATCAGGAGGCCGCCCCATCGCGGAACACACCAGGATCCGGTAGTACCTCCCCGGCTGCAGCATACGAAGTGCCACGGCCGCGACTCGCGAATTCCGCAGATCTGTCTAGGACTTTGAGGGGGAACAAAAGGTGCAGCCCGTTCCAATCGGCAAAAATGTAAGCGCTCGTACGAGTCCGACAAAGGCTAAATCGATCCAGGTCGTTCTCACCAAGGAACGCGGCGCGCTGGAAGCGGATCCGGATGGACAGAGGCGAGGCGCTGGCGCTCACCTCCCGGAACGACCAAACGGAAGAATTTCTGCTGATTCAATCGTTGATCGACTGCCTCGGGATCGCGTACTACGCGCACGGCCATCCCTCGTCACGTGCGACTGATCTACCGATTTCGTGAAATGCCGGCAGGTGTTCAGGACCGCCTGCGCACACCGAGTGTGCGTCTGTGGGTACACCCGCACACAGAAGTCTTCGGAGCACAGACCTAATGCTGCCGGAATCACGCACGGCAGGACGGTACAGCATTTGCCGTAGAGTCGGGCAGTGACGCGGTATGACAGACGACGTGCGTCTCCGTCGCCACGATCAGAGAACCCGAGACTCACCATGCACTCTGACGATCTTCTTGCGCTCGTTGAGGCGATCCCTGAGACGCTCCGGCAGGCTGAGCGTCGGTTCGAGGCGCTGCTCGAATACAGCCATGAGATGGTTGCGCTGCTCGACCGAAATGGCGAATGGCTCTATGCCAGTCCGGCGACGAGACGGCAGCTCGGATTCGACGTTCAAGAGCTGACCGGTCGGAAAGCCTTCGACTTTGTCCATCCCGAGGACCGCCTCGACGCGGCGGCGACACTCGCCGCACTGGCTGGAACGACGGCACCAGTCGTGGCCGAGGCACGAATCAGGCACAAGGATGGATCGTGGCGGCGGTTGGAGGGCACTTTCCACAACCTGTTGCGCGACCCAGCGGTCAGGGCGATCGTGGTCAATTACCGAGATGTCACTGACCAGCGTGCCGCAGAGGCATCGCACCGTCGGCTCCAGAATGATGTGACGCGGATTGTCGATTCAACGGGCGTCGGCATCTGGGAACTCGATCTCGCCACCGGCCATCTCGAGTGGTCTGAGCAAACAGCAGCTCAGATGGGCATGTCGCTGGCCGACTTCGATGGGCGGTTGGAAACCTTCTTTGCGCGCGTACATCCTGATGATCGTGAGAAACTTCAGCGGGCCGTCGATACGGCGATCCAGCAAGGGGGGCTGGGATTCGATGTTGAATTTAGGATGAACCTGCCTGACGGGACCACCAAGTGGCTCGAGAACAAAGGGCAGGTCACGTACAGCGGCGGCGGCCAGCCGACGCATCTGGGTGGCGTCAGCTTCGATATCTCGGCACGAAAGCTGCTTGAGCATCAACTGCATCAGGCGCAGAAACTCGACGCGCTCGGGCGCCTCGCTGGCGGCGTCGCTCACGACTTCAACAATCTCCTGACGGCGATTCTTGGGTTCGCCGAGTTCGTTGCAGCCGATCTTGAGCCCGACGATGCACGCCTAGGCGACATCGGCGAGATTACCTGCGCGGCGCAGAGCGCCACCGCGCTCACAAAGCAGCTCCTCGCCTTCAGCCGGAAACAGGCGATCGAGCCGCGAACGCTGAATCTGAACCGGGTGACCAACCACGCCGAGCGCATGCTGCGCCGCTTGATCGGCGAGGACATCGACCTGTCTGTGCGGCTGGATCCACAGGTGCGCGACATCTGGGCCGATGCCGGCCAGATCGAGCAGGTTCTCGTGAACCTCGCCGTGAACGCACGTGATGCGATGCCGAACGGCGGTCGCCTCTCGATCGAGACCAGCAACGCGGAACTCGGTCGCGAGTACCTGGGCCTCCACGCGAGCGTCGCACCCGGACCGTACGTGCTCCTCGTCGTCAGCGATACCGGTCAGGGGATGTCCGCGGAGGTGCAGTCGCGGATCTTCGAGCCGTTCTTCACGACGAAAGCGGCCGGGCACGGAACGGGGCTCGGGCTCGCGACTGTCTACGGCATCGTAAAACAGAGTGGCGGACACGTCTGGGTCTACAGCGAAGAGGGCCACGGCACGACATTCAAGGTCTACTTTCCACGACTCGATCAACCGGCGCACGTCGAAGGACCGACCCGTCCCTCGCATCCAGAAGACCTCGCCGGCCACGGCACCATCCTGCTGGTCGAGGACAACGAGCAGGTGCGCCGACTCGCTGTACGAGCGCTCGTCAAGTGCGGATACGACGTCCTGGACGCCGCCAGCCCTGACCACGCGCTGGCCATCGCCACTTCGCCTGACAGCACGATTGACCTCCTGGTCACCGACATCGTGCTGCCCGGCATGAACGGAAACACCCTCGCGGAGAAGTTGCGTGAGAGGCAGCCGTCGCTGAAATGCCTATTCATGTCAGGGTACACAGGCGATGTGCTCGCACACCATCTGACCGATCGTGCCGACGCTGCATTCCTGCAGAAGCCGTTCACCGCCGACAGTCTCGCCAGACACGTACGTGACGCGTTGTCAACTCCCTGAGATGTCGCCCGACGTACGCAATAGAACGTCGTGAACGGGATCACGGCACGCGGGAGGCGTTACACAGTCAACGCGCCGACAAGCTTGCTCATGTCGGAAACGGTCTCGAGTGATTTCACCAACGAGATGACCGCCTCGGCCTTTGCGGCCGGCCACTTGGCAAACTGGGCGCAGCCGCGAAACTTGTCCGACACCTCGTCATAGCTCATCGGATTAGAGGGACTTCCCTTTGCAAACTCGGCGCGTCCCGAAGCGACGCGGCCGTCCTTCAAGCGGATTTTCAGGATGCTGGTCATCTTGTCCAATCCGGCTTTCTCGGCCTCCGGATCGATGTAAAAGTTCACCTTCCGGATCATTTCCTGCACGTCGGCACGCTGAACGACGGCGTCGGTGTATGCAGTCAGACCCGCCTTGCGCTCCAGAAGCAGGATGCTCATGCAGAATTCCATGCTGAACTTCGCCTGGAGTCCGGTCATGGGCCGATGGTGCAGGA
>JADGOC010000066.1 GCA_017883165.1 Acidobacteriota bacterium | reverse complement strand
GCTCCCACTGGCCGATCGTGTAGTCGCCGAGCGCCATCTCGTACAGCTGCGTCGGCGACGTGCCGGCGGCGGTCGGCGGAGATGCCAGCGTCGGCGGCGGGCCGCCACCGGCCGGCGCCGTGCCTGGGGCCGAGGTTGTGCCCTGATCCGGCGCCGACGGCCGCGGCGCGGACGCCGCCTGCTGCACCATCTGGCGCAGCGCCTCGACCTCCTGTGTGAGCGAGGCGATGCGGACGTTGTTGTCGTCGACCTTTTCGCGCACGACGCGCAGATCGCCCGCGAGGTTGTCCATCTGGAGCTTCTGATCGGCGGACGCCTTCCGCGTCGCGTTGGTCTGTTCGTCGAGGCGCGTATTGACCGCTTTGATCGACTCGTTGATCGTGCCGAGCAGGTTCTGCAGCAGCTGCGCCTGCTCCTGCAGCATCCGGATGTCGGCCATCAGCTGCTGGTGTTCCTTGTTGGCGGCTGACGCCGGCGACGCGAGCGTCGCGGCCAGCACGAGAGCGAGAAGAGCGCCGGCGATTCTTGATCTCATAGACTCTCACTTGGCCGTGACGACGAAGTGGGCGCGGCGGTTCTTGGCGAACGCCGACTCGTCGTGGCCCGGATCGAACGGGAATTCCTTCCCGTAGCTCACGGTCCGGAGGCGATCGGCGGACAGCCCGACCGACACGAGATAGGCGCGCGCCGCCACGGCGCGACGCTCGCCCAATGCCAGATTGTACTCGGCGGTCCCGCGCTCGTCGCAGTGTCCTTCGATCGTCACGGCCCAGGTTGGATATTTCTTGAGCAGCGCGGCGTTGCCGTCGAGCGCCGCCTGGCCGGCGGCGTTGACTTCGGCGCTGTCGTAATCGAAGAAGAGCGGCTTCAGCGGCGAGTTGCGGTTCAGGTCGTCGAGCGACGCCGACGAGATCGCATCGTCCTTGACCGGTTCGGGCGGCACGATAGTCGGCTCGGCGACCGGCTCGGGCGGCGCGGGCGGCCGAGAGACCGGCGGTGTCGACGTCGCCGCCGGCGGCGGGGGCATCGGCCGTGCGACCGGCGGCTTGTTGCGCGAGCAGGCCAGTGACGCGAACGTCAGGACGAGAAGAACGAGAAGCGCGAATCGCGCCGCCAATCGAGTGTGCATCATGTGCTCCATTACTTTGACCAGGCCGGCTGGTAGTTGTTGCCGGACCGCGTGATCTGCCGGACGTTCTTCCCGTCGCGGCCGACCGTGAAGATCTGCCATTTGCCCGCCCGCGTCGACGAAAAGGCCAGGTGCCGGCCGTTCGGCGCCCACGCCGGGCTCTCGTTGGTGCCTTCGCCGAACGTCAGCGCGTGCACCTGACCGCTGGCGAAGTCGAAGACCTTGATGTCGAAGCCCGCGCTGGTGGTCCGCGCCGCGAACGCGATCTCGTTGTACGGCGGCGGCGACCATGTGGGCCGATCCACGTAGGACTCGCCAACCGACAGCCGGGTCAAGCCCAGGCCGTCGGCGCCGACGATGTACAACTGCGGCGCGCCGCTGCGATCGGAGACGAACGCGATTTGCGTACCGCTCGGCGACCACGTGCAGGACACGTCACCTGCCGGGTGAGTGGTGATGCGTCTGACGTTCGACCCGTCGCGGTTCGCCACGTAGATCTCCGGATTGCCGTCGCGGTTCGACATGAAGCACAGCCGCGTCCCGTCCGGCGACCATTGGGGCAGGAAGTTGCTGTCGCTCGCGCGCGGCGTCTTCGAGTCCGTCGACGGCGCGGTCTTCGTCAGCTCTTCCATGGTGCCCGCGAAGATGTTCGAGATGAAGATGCTCGGCGCGCCGTGGCGGTAGGACGTGTACGCGATCGAGCGGCCGTCCGGCGACCAGGCAGCCGTGATGTTCAGCGACTTGTTGACGGTGATCCGTTTCTGATTCTCGCCGTCGTAATCCGCAATGTAGATTTCCTTCGTCGAGCGCTGCTCGATGGTGCCGCCCATGCGCTCGCCGTCGCGGTCGGAGTCGAACGCCAGCTTCGTGCGCGCGACGCCGTTCAGGTTGCGCTGCTGCTTGTGGATCTCGTCGGAAATCGTGTGGGCGTACACGCGCGGGTTCGCGCCGGAGCCGCTGTATTCCTGGCCGAACGCGGACTGGCCCGTCGCGATGCGGAACAGCCGCACCTGCACCTTGATGCCGGCGCCGGTCTTCTCCACGGTGCCGACGATGAGGCCGTCGGCGCCGATCTCGTGCCACCGGTCCATCGGCACGTCGGTAAAGGATTTGGCCGCTGGGATGGTCGCGTAGGTATCGCGCGGAATCAGCTCGAACTCGCGCTCGTAGTTGAGATCATCCCAGAGCACCTGGCCGATCGTCTTCGCAATGGCCGTGGTTTCGGCGTCGCTGGTCAGCGCGATGAACGACGGGACGGCGAGCCGGGTCGGCGCGCCGCCGCCGTTCTTGATCACGGCGCTGAGCTCGGTCGGCTGCTGCGGGGCCGGCGTCGGTTGCTGCGGCGGCTGCTGCCGCGCGCCGAGCGTCGCGAGCGCGACAACGGCGGCCCCAAGCGTCAGCACCGCGCGCGTGTTCGGCCGGTTGAAGAAACTCTGGATCATCATTGATACACAAAACTGAGGTGAACCGTCAGGGTTGGGTTTGTGAATTGCGCGGGCAGCGGCGGCAGTTGCTTCGTCATGTAGATGGCGCGCTGCGCCGTCAGATCCGCGCCCTCCGAGCCGCTCTTTTTTTCGAGCTCGACGTTGGTGATTCTGCCGTCGCGCTGAATGGTGAACTTCACGATCGCCTGCCCGGCGAAGTTCGGCTGCGGCTGCCAGCTCTCGTGGATCCGGTCGCTCATCGTCTGGATGTATTCCGGGCAGCAGAAATTCGCGACATCGAGGTACGATCCGCTGCCCGATGTACCGCCGCCGGTCGAAAGTCCAAAGCCCTGGCCGCGGACTCCCGTGTCAGCAAGGGCCGTTCCCGCGCGCGTCTGATCGCCGCGCGTCGGCGTCCGGCCGCGCGCCTCGTCCGGCGCCGCTTTCACGATCGCGGCGGGCGCGGACTTCGTCGGCTTGGCCTTCGGGTCCGGCAGCGTCATCTCCGGTGTCTTCGCCGCGGGCGGATGCGGCGCTTCGCGCACCGGCTTTTCGTCCGGCGCCTTCTCTTCCTGAACGGCACGGCCCCCGAGCGCAGTCTGGCCGCCGCTGGCCGGCCCCGGGGCGCCGCCGCCGAGCGTAATCGTCATCAACACCCTTGTCGCATCGTCGTGCCGCGACGTCATGCCGGGCGCGAACAGCACGATCGCGATCAGCACGCCGTGCGCCAGGGCCGAGACGGTCGCCATGCGCTGGAAGCCGCCGGGCTCCTGCATCCGGTCGCGAAGGACGTCGCTGACGTGGCTCATTTCTCGCCCGGCAACTTGTTCACGAGCCCGATCCGCGCGACGCCGGCGGCATGCAAGCGATCGAAGACATCCATCAGGTCCTGATAGAGCAGCCCCGCGTCGCCGCGCAGATAGACCTCCTTGTCGCTCCGACCTTCCATCTTCTGCCGGATGCGCTCCTGTAGGGCGTCCACACGAATCTGCTCGTTGTCGAGATACACCAGGTGGTTCTGACGATACGCGACCGGCACGCTCACGAACACGCGCTCGTTGACGATCGGACCCGAGTTCCTCGACACGGGAATGTTGACGTCCACGCCGCGCTGGATCATCGGCGCCGTCACCATGAAGATGATGAGCAGCACCAGCATCACGTCCACCAGCGGGACGACGTTGATCTCGGCAAGCGAGGAGGAGACGCGGTGGCCTCGCCCGAGGCGTCCGGGACCCGCTTCCGGAATCGGCTGAACCTTCGGCATGCGCCTAGGTGAAGTTCCTCTCCGCGATGTTCAGAAACTCCATCGCGAAATCATCCATCTCCGACGCGAAGATCTTCACGCGCTGCGTCAGGTGGTTATAGAAATAGACGGCCGGTATCGCCGCGAAGAGCCCGGCCGCCGTCGCAATCAGCGCCTGCGCGATACCCGGCCCCACCGTGGCGAGATTGGTCGATCCGGTCTGGCTGATGCCCAGAAACGCTTCCATGATTCCCCACACCGTGCCGAACAATCCGATGAATGGTGCGATACTCGCCGTCGTGGCCAGAAACGGCACGCGCCGCTCGAGCTTGTTCACTTCGACGACCGAGGCGCGCAAGAGCGCGCGATCGACCGACGGGAGGCTCTTGAGAGTTGGACGCCCGGCAGCCCCGCGCGGATTGGCAGGGTCCGCCGCCGGGGTCGCTTGGCGCAACTGCGTCGTGAGCTCGGTGTAGCCGGATTGGAACAAACCGACGAGCGGGCTGTCGACGAGCGAGCTGCAGACCGCCTGGACTTCGGAGAACTTGCTGCTGCGGCGAAAGACGTCGAGGAAACGCGTGGTCTGGCCGGCGGCGCGCCGAAACGTCCAGAGCTTGTAGAGAATGATGCTCCAGGAGACGATCGAGGAGAGCGCGAGGATCAGCAGGACGACTTTGGCGACTGGACCCGAGCGGGCGATCAGCCCAATGATGCTCGTCGCCGGAGCAGAATCGGTCGCGGCACCGCCCTCTGCCTGCAACAGCAGGGCATAGGACAGCGTTCCAAGCGTGCGCAAACGGGCCTCCGAAACATAGCTGTGCGCCGCTGGGACAGCGCGATGCTGCGCAGAATAGCACGACCTCTGGATCGCTGTCAAACCTATGGTATGATTGGAGTTCTCGCCCTTCCACATGCTTCGCTTCCTGAAAATCAGCCACCTCGCGGTGATCGACGCCGTTGAGGTCGAATTCGAGCCCGGCTTCAACGTCCTGACGGGGGAGACGGGCGCCGGCAAATCGATCCTGGTCGAGGCGGTCGGGCTCCTGCTCGGCGGCCGCGCGTCGGGCGATCTGGTGCGCACCGGCGAAGAGGCCGCGTCGATTGAAGCGATCTTCGAGAGCGGCGGGGAAGAGCTCGTCGTGCGCCGCGAGATTACCGCGCAGGGGAGAAGCCGCGCGTTCGTCAACGGCGCGCTCGCCACCGCCGGCGCGCTGAAGGATCTGTCGGCGCGTCTCATCGAGCTTCACGGCCAGCACGAACATCACACCTTGCTCGACCCGGCGACACACGTCGGCGTCCTCGACACCTTCGGCCGCCTCGACGGCGCCGAGACGGCCATCGCGTTCGACGCGATGCGGACGGCCGTCGAGGAGGTCGCGCGAGTCCGGCGCGCGATCGCCGACCGCGAGACGCGTCAGGAGCTCGTCACGTTCCAGCTCGGTGAGCTCGATCGCGCCGGACTCAAGGCCCCCGCGGTGGGCGGCGCGAGCGAGGACGCGGAGCTCGCGTCGGCGCGGCAGGTCCTGGCCAACGCCGAGCGCGTCGAGCGGCTGTGCGCCGAGAGCTACGCGTCGCTGTACGAGAGCGACGAGGCGATCCTCGCCTCCCTCGGCGCGGTCTGGCGGCGCGTGGGGGAGCTCGCGGCGCTCGATCCGACGTTCCAGCCGTATCTGGAGGCCCGCGACGCCATCAAGCCGCAGCTCGAAGACCTCGCGCTGTTCTTGCGCCGCTACGCCGACGGCATCGAAGCGTCGCCGGCGCGGTTGCAGCAGCTCGAGGAGCGGCTCGCGCTCCTCGAGCGCCTCAAACGCAAGCACGGACCGACGCTCGCCGACGTCATCGCCAAACGCGACGCGCTGCGGCGCGAACTGGCGGACCTCGAGGGGGGCGACGAGCGCGTGGCCGAGCTCGAACGCGCGTCTGCCGCGGCGCGCGCGGCGTACGTCAAGGCGGCGGGCGCGCTCGGGAGCGCCCGGCGCCGGGCCGGTCCCGATTTCGCGCGTCAGCTCGAGCGGATGCTCGCTGAGCTCGCGATGGAACGCACGCGGTTCGAGGTCCGCTTCAACGCGGAGCCGCTCCCTGAATCGGCCTGGAGCGCGCGCGGCATGGACGCCGTCGAGTTCTTCGTCTCGCCGAATCCCGGCGAGGAGCTGCGCCCGCTGGCGCGTATTGTGTCGGGCGGCGAGCTGTCGCGCGTCATGCTCGGCATCAAGACGCTCACTGCCACGTCGCGTCACGGCTTCAGCGACGCCGCCGATCGGCCGCCCAGCCTGTCGGCTCCAGGCCTGGTGTTCGACGAGGTCGACGCGGGCATCGGCGGGCGAGTGGCGGACGTCGTGGGGCGGAAGCTCCGGACCCTCGGATCCGCGTTCCAGGTGCTCTGCATCACGCACCTGCCGCAGATCGCGGCCTACGCCGACTCGCATTTCCAGATCGAGAAAAAGGTCGAGCGCGGCCGCACGCGGACGACCGTGGTGCGCCTCGACGAGCGGCGGCGCGTGGACGAGCTCGCCCGGATGCTCGGCGGGGAAGCGATTAGCGATGGCCTTCGGGCCTCCGCTCGTGAGATGCTGATGGAGCGGCAGGCGAAAGCGAAAGGCGAAAGCGAAACCGAAGGCGCCCGCCGGGCCCCGCGAGAAGGCAAGAAGAAGACGTGATCCGTGGCGCGTAAGTATCTGATTGAAACCTTCGGCTGCCAGATGAACGTCCACGACTCCGAGCGGATGGCGGGTCTGCTCGAGCAAGCGGGCTTCGAGGCTACCGACGAGGCTGCCGACGCGGACGTCGTCGTCATCAACACGTGCAGCGTCCGTGAGCGCGCGGAAGAAAAGCTGTACACCCGGCTCGGCGAGCTGCGGCAGATGGCGGCCGAGATCGGCCACGACCCGGTGGTCGCCGTGGCCGGCTGCGTGGCGCAGCAGGAAGGCGAGACGCTCTTCACGCGCTCGCCCGGCGTGGCGAACGTCATCCTGGGGACCCAGGCGATCCGCCGGCTCCCGATGCTGGTGGAGCGGGCGCTCGAGCGGCCCCACGCTCCCGAACCGCTACTCGACCTCACGGCGTACGACGATGTGTCGTGGCCGCTGGGGGTGACGCGGAGGAGCGATCCCGTCAAGGCCTACGTCACCATCATCGAAGGCTGCAACGAATTCTGCAGCTTCTGCGTCGTCCCCTACACGCGGGGCCACGAGCGGATGCGTCCGAAGGCCGACATCCTGGCCGAGGTGCGCGAGGCGGCGAATACGGGACATCGAGAAGTCCAGCTGCTCGGGCAGATCGTGAACCACTACGAGGCGCCCGACGATCCCGGCTGCGACTTCACCGGGCTGCTCGAAGCCATCCACGAGGTCGACGGCATCGAGCGGATCCGGTTTGCGAGTCCTCACCCGCGGCACGTCTCGCCGGCGTTTCTGGCCGCGATGGCGCGGCTGCCCAAGATCTGCCGCCACCTGCATCTGCCGGTGCAATCGGGGTCGACGCGTGTGCTCGAGTCGATGCGGCGACGGTACACGCGCGACAGCTACCTGGCGCTGGTGGACGCGATTCGCCGTACGCTGCCGGACGTGGCCCTCTCGACCGATATGATCGTTGGGTTCCCGGGCGAGACGGAGGCCGACTTCGAGGACACGCTCTCGCTCACGGCCGCGGTCCGGTATCACGGCATGTTCTCGTTCAAGTATTCGGCGCGACCGCACACGCTCGCCGACCAGCGGATGCCGGACGAGGTGAGCGACGCCGATAAGACGCGGCGGATCGTCGCGCTGCAGGCGCTGCAGCGTGACATCCAGACGACGTTGAATGGCGACCTGGTGGGGCAGGAGATCGACGTGCTGGTGGACGCGGCCAGCCGGCGCCGCGAGACCGAGCTCTCGGGGCGGACGAGCGGCAACGTGGTCGTGAACCTGCCGGGGCCACCGGCGTGGATTGGGCGGACGGTGCGGGTACGGGTCGGGCGGGCCGGTCCGCACAGCGTGTGGGGCGAGGCGGTGTCGGCGGTGGCGCCTGTGGCGGACGTCGAGGAGAGCGCCGTAGCGGGCGCGTAGGTGAGACGCTTATGCAAATCGAGATGAGCATCAAGGGGTTGATGGTCGATCCCATCACGAACATGCCGATTGTCATCCTGCGCGATCAGGAGGGGCAGAAAGTCCTGCCGATCTGGGTCGGGATTTTCGAGGCCAACGCGATCGCGCTGCAGATCGAGAACATCTCGACGCCGCGGCCGATGACGCATGACCTCCTGCGCAACGTCATCCAGGATCTCAAAGCGTCGGTGCAGAAGGTGGTCGTCTGCGATCTGCAGGAGAACACGTTCTACGCGCTCATCTACCTGCGGCTGAACGGCGAGACGGTGGCCATCGACGCGCGGCCGAGCGACGCGATTGCGCTGGCGCTGCGGACGCGGGCGCCGATTTTCGTGGAAGAGTCGGTCATCGACAACGCCAAGACGGTCGATTTCGTGCCGGAGGCGGCGGACGCCGATCGGCTGCAGAAGTGGCTGGAGAGTCTCGATCCCGACGATCTCGGCAAGTACAAGATGTAATCTGCTACAATCCTCTCGCGCCTCACCCCCTGATGATCGTCGCCATCGCCAACCAGAAAGGCGGCGTGGGCAAAACCACCACCGCCATCAACCTCGCGGCCGCGCTCGCGCTGCGCGGGAAACGTACGCTTCTCATCGATCTTGACCCCCAGGCCAACAGCACGATGTCGTTTCTCGACATGGCGCAGGTGACCAAGAGCGTGTACGACGCGGTGGCGGATCCCGACTGCGCGCTGGCGGACGTGATCCTGCCGTCGACGGTCGAGAACCTGTGGATTGCGCCCTCGCGCATCGCGCTCGCCAAGCTCGAGGCCAAGCTGGTGGGGGAGATGGACGCGCATTTCCGGCTGAAGGACAAGATTGCGCCAATCCGCCGGGAGTACCCGCACATCGTCATCGACTGTCCGCCGACGCTCGGGCTCCTGACGGTGAACGCGCTGGTGGCGGCGACCCATCTCCTCATCCCGATTCAGTCGTCGTATTTCGCGCTCGAGGGGACCGACGATCTACTCGAGACGATCGAGAAAGTGCGGGCGCGGCCGAATCCCTCGCTGCGCATCCTCGGGGTCGTCATCACGATGCACGACAAGCGGACGGCGCTCGCGCGCGACATCCGGGCGCAGATCCAGAAGGTCTTCGGCGGGAAGGTGTTCAAGACCGTGATCACCAAGAGCGTGCGGCTCGAGGAGAGCCCGGCCTACAAGGAATCGATCTTCACGTTCGCGCCCAATTCGACCGGGGCGACCGAGTATTACCGTTTGTGTGAGGAGGTCATCGACCGTGCCTAGACGAGGCCTGCCCGACACGCTCTCCATGCGCCACGACCAGCACTACGTCGACGCGCTCGCCGCCTCCGCGGGGACGCCGATCGGCCGGCTGGTGCCGATCGAGCAGCTGGATCCCAATCCGAACCAGCCACGGCAGGTCATGGGCGACCTGTCGGAACTGATCGCGTCGATCGGGGAGAAGGGGATCATCGAGCCGCTCGTGGTCCGGCAGCGCGGCGAGCGGTTCCAGATCATCGCCGGCGAGCGGCGCTACCAGGCGGCGACGCAGGTCGGCCTGTCGGAGCTGCCGGTCATCGTCCGCGAGGTCGACGACACCGAGGTCATCGAGCTGGCGCTTATCGAGAACCTCCAGCGCAAGGATCTGACGCCGTTCGAAGAGGCCGAGGCCCTCCACGGCCTGGCGGACCGCTGTGGCTACACGCACGAGGACCTCGCGCGGCGGCTGGGGAAGTCGCGGACGGCCGTCACCGAGTCGCTGGCGCTCAACGGGATGCCGCCGTCGGTGCGGACGCTTTGTCGGCTGGCCGACATTTCCACGAAGTCCCTGCTGTTGCAGATAGTTAGGCAGGACACTCCCGAGAAAATGACCGCCCTCATCGAGAAGATCGCCAGCCAGGGCGGTGGCGCCACCCGCCAGCAGCTCCGCGCCGCGGCGGCCAAACCGAAAGCGGGCCGGCCCAAGCAATACGTGTTCGCGTACCGGCCGCCGACCAAGGCGTTCAATCTGAAGCTCGCCTTCGCGAAGAGCCGCGCCAGCCGCGACGATGTCATCGAAGCGCTCGAAGCGATTCTGCGCGAGCTGCGGAAGGGCAAATAAGCCGCAGACTCCAAGCCGGCTCTGAAGCCCTCCGAGACACGGAGGGAGGCAACCACAGAGTCACAAGAGGCGGAAAGAAAACCAAGCAGGTCTTAGTCTCTATGGCTCCGTGCCTCTGTGGCTGTGTATGTGTCTGCGCTATGGATCTCTGTGCCTTACTAGTTAACATAACATACATTATCGGACTCGGCCGAAATCGTTGGGGAACAGCCCCTGTGGATGGTTTGTGCGTCGATTCAAAGGGCGTCCGCCCAAACACGCCCTATGCCGTCCAGTTGCGCGCCGCAAACCGCTCGTCCGGCACCTCCGCCTCGACCGGCCGATGCGACGGATGCTGTTCCAACTGGTTCCCGGCCGCGTCGGAAACCGCCACGAAGAACGCCAGCCGATCCCCGGCCGCCGCGCCCAGGTCCGCCAGCGGCAGCGCCAATTCCAGCACACGGCCGGCCGCCGCCGCTGCGCCCTCGGGCCCGCGATCGGCCCACGCGGCTTCACCACCAGGGCCATCGACCCGCGCGAGAAAGCGCCAGGTCAGCCGCCCATGCGCCTCGCGCACCGAAAAGCGCACCCCCTCAGGCTGGATGAACTTCAGCGCGCACTCACAGCCGTCCGCCAGGAGGTCCGCCAGCCGCCTCCGGCCGTCGAGCCGGACATACAGGGTGGATCGATCGAACCCGAACCGCACGAGCGTCAGCACGTCGGGCTGACGCTCGGACTGGTGCATCGCTCCAGGCACCTCGCGGATCTCGAGCGCGCCCGCACCGAGCCACTCGAAGTAGCTTGTCTCCTCGCCGTCGAGCGTCGGCGACAGCAGCCCGGTCGGGTCGGTTTGCGCCGCTGGCGATCGCCCCGAGGCCCCTGGGGATGCTGAGATGTTGCTCACGAACAGCTCGTCGGGAATCGGCTTGCGCAGCAGCTTGTACACATTCCGCAGGTGGCGCCGGAAGAGATCGTCGAACTCCAGATCGTGCGCCGAGGAATGGTCGTCGCCGTACCACCAGAACCAGTCGCTGCCCTCGGCCACGAGGACTTCCTCGCGCGCTTTCGCCGTGGCGTCGTTCGGACCCACGGCTTCGGCGGCATCGAGGGCCTCGCGCGCCTCGGCCAGCTGGCTCCAGGCGCGCTGATCGTCGGCGTGGCCGATCCAGATGGAGAAGTTCGCGTCGATCCACGACCCGGGGAAGATGCCCGGCAGCGCCGGTCCTCCCGCCCCGCACGCCTCCCCCATCGTCACCGTACGGAGCTCGGGGTGCGAGGACAGGCGGCGATAGAGGGCCCGCAGGAACGGCCGTCCGCCCCCTTCGAAGTGCTCCCAGGCGTTTTCGCCGTCGAGGATGATGGGAATCATGGCCTCTCCCCCGCCGGTGCGAGCCGTGTACTGGCGTCCGGCTTCGACGAGCCGCGCCACGAAGTCGTCGGCCGCCGCATCGGCGGGCCAGCCCGAATAGACGAAGCCGATGCGATCGGACAACTCGTGATCGCGGAACGCGCACGCGATGCGCGCGCCGCCGGCCTCCACCTGGTAGGCGGTGTAGAGCCGCTCGGGCTCCCTGAGCCGGCCGTTCGCGTCGCGCGTGATCGGTGCGCCGAGCGTGCGCGCGAGGATCAGTTCATCGGTCGCCATCCAGCGAAAGCCGGCCGCGGCGACCAGCGGCACCATGGCGTCCGACACCGAGCCCTCCGACGGCCACAGCCCCACCGGCCGATGCCCGAACAGGCGCTCGTGGCAACTGATGGCGCGCGCGAGCTGCTCGGCGGCGTCCTCCGGATGCACGAAACGCTGGCGCGGACGCCGCGCGTCCGGGTGGGTCCGCAGATAGATGTCCGTGTCGCAGAGCAGCGGCAGAATCGGGTGGTAGAAGGGCGACGTCGACAGCTCGACCTGCCCCCGATCGGCCGCGGCGCGATACTCGGGGATCACCTTGTTCAGCAGCTCGATCTCGACCTCGTGCAGGATCGCCTTGTCGCCCTCGGTGAAGTCCCGCCCCTTCCCCATGAGGGCGCGAATCCGGCCGTCGCCCTCGAGGTAGCCGGGATCGATCCACGCCAGCTTGTGCCAGACCTGGAGATCGCGAAGGTCGTCCACCGTGAAGCGCGGCACCAGCGCCCGCGCCTGCGCGGCGTCGGGCTCGCCGCCGCCCCGCCGCGCCAGCAACTCCGCGTACCGCGGATACTTCTCGATCATCCGCTGCCGGTGGGCGTGGAAGCAGTGCTGAATCATGAAGGCGGCGTCGGCCGCGGTCAGCTCCACCGCCGGCGCGAGGCTGGCGTCGAGAAACCGGTCGCGCGCGCGCCCTTCGGCGAACGCCTCGAGCTGCACGAGCAGCGACGGCACCAAGTTGAACGTCACGCGGACGTCGGGAAACTCCCGCAACAGCGCCACCATCCCGTAATAGTCCTTGAGGCCGTGGAGGCGCACCCACGGCAGGATGTGCTCGCGGGTGACGAGGTCTTCGTAGAACGGCTGGTGCATGTGCCAGAGGATGGCGACTTGGGTCATACGGTGTACTCTTACTGTGGCTCGTGGCTGGTGGCGAGTGGCTTCCGATGTTCAAGATTCTTGATCGGTATCTCACGCGCGAGATCCTGGTGCCGTCGCTCCTGGCGTTGGTCGTCCTGACCTTCGTGCTGGTCATCCCGCCGATTCTGCAACAAGGTGCTACCCTCGTAGCGCAAGGCGTCGCGTGGACGATCTACGGCCAAGTCCTCCTCCTGCTCCTGCCGCAGGCACTCAGCATCACGATCCCGATGGCGCTGCTCCTCGGCATCCTGATCGGCTTCGGTCGCATGTCGGCCGATCGCGAATTCGTCGCGTTGCAGGCGTGCGGCGTCAGCCTCTTCCGCCTGCTGCGTCCCATCGTGCTGCTGGCCACGCTCGGCACCGCGGCGACCGCGTACGAGACGATTGTCGCACTGCCGAACGCGAACCAGACGTTCCGAGAAATCACGCTGGGCGTGGTGGCCGACAAGATCGACAAGCAGGTCAAGCCGCGGGTCTTCTTCACCCAGTTCCCCGACCGCGTCATCTACGTGCAGGACCTGCCGTCTTCCGGCGGCTGGCGCGACGTGTTTCTCGCCGACTCGACCAACGCCGATCATACGACCGTGTATTTTGCCAAGGAAGGACGGATCAGCGTCGACCATGTCAAGAAGACGGTCGCGCTCCAGCTATTGAACGGCACGTCCCACACGACGCTCCTCAGCAAGCCCGATCAGTACGAAGGGACGGACTTCAAGGAGCTGACGCTTAGCATCGACCCCGCGACGATCTTTCCGCCGCCGCCCAGCAAGGGCGTGCCGGAGATGACGATCGCGGAGCTGCGGAAGGCGATCGCCAACGCGAAGGCGCACGGCCAGACGGCCATCTCCGAAGAGTTCTTCATTCAGCTGAAATTCTCCCTCGCCGCGGCGTGCCCCGTCCTGGCACTGATCGGCCTCGCCCTCGGCGCCACCAATCGCCAGGACGGCAAGCTCGCGAGCTTCGTCCTCGGCATCGCCGTGATCTTCATCTACTACATCCTGTTGTACGGGGCCCGCGCGCTCGGCTTGGGCGGACGGCTCTCCCCCACCTGGGCGCCTTGGATCGCCAACATCGTCCTCGGCGCGGTTGGCGTGGCGCTCACGGTCTGGCGCGCCCGGGCGGCCGATCGGCCGCTCCGCTTCAGCGTGCCGAAATTCTGGCAGCCCGCGCAGGGCATGGAAGCCGCCGCGGACGGATTGGGCGCGCGCTCCTCGCGCGAGCGCGTCGTGATCGTGCTGCGCGTCCCGCACATGAATCTCTGGCGGCCGCGCCTGCTCGATGTCTACGTCGCCCGCCAGTATCTCCATGTGTTCGGCCTCGGCATCGTCGCGCTGCTGGGAATTTTCTATATCGCGACGTTCATCGACTACGCCGACAAGCTCATGCGCGGCATGGCGACGACGCCGATGCTGCTGGCGTATTTTTACTACCGGACGCCGGAGTTCGTCTCCTACGTCATCCCGATGTCCGCGCTCGTGTCGACGCTCGTGACGATCGGCGTCATGACGAAGAACAGCGAGCTCATCGTGATGCGCGCGTGCGGGGTCAGCCTGTATCGCACGGCCTTGCCGATCGTGCTCTTCGGCGCGGCCTTCAGCGCGGTGCTCTTCGGCATGCAGGAACAGGTGCTGCCTGGCGCGAACCGCGAATGGAAGCGCCTCGAACATCACATGCGCGGCTTCCCGCCCGAGACGTTCGGCCTGCTCGGCCGACGGTGGATCGTGTCGAGAACCGGCGACATCTATCACTACGACTCGTTCGATCCACGGGCCAACCGCTTCGAGCGCCTGTCGATCTACCGGATCGACCCGCGCGCGTGGCGGCTCCAGTCGCTCACCTACGCGAGGCAGATGTCGCCCGCGCCGCGGCCCGTCGCCTCGGGCGACCCGACGTCGTTCGCGTGGCGCGGCATCGACGGCTGGACGCGCGAGTTCATCACCACCCGCCGCGGCAAGACGCCGGCGAGCGGCGTGCGATACGGGCCGTTTCCGCGGAAGGATCTCGCGTTCGAGCCGCCCGCGTACTTCAAGACGCAACTGCCCGATCCGGAGGAGATGACGTACGCCGAGCTCAAGCGCGAGGTCGCGCGGGAGAAGATGAGCGCGTTCAATGCCGTGCCGGACTCGGTGGAGCTGCAGAAGAAGATCGCGTTTCCGATGGTCACGATCGTCATGACGCTGCTCGCGATCCCGTTCGCCGTCACGACCGGACGCCGCGGCGCGCTGTACGGCATCGGCATCGGCATCGTGCTCGCGATTGTCTACTGGATCGCGATGAGCGTCTTCGCGGCGATGGGCTCCGGGGGGCTCGTCCCACCGATGCTGGCGGCGTGGGCGCCGAACATCCTCTTCGGCGCCGCCGCGGCGTACATGATCCTCACCGTGCGGACGTGACGGCGCCGAGCGCGACGGCCTTGAGCCAGAGGCGGCCCGACGCGCCGGGCTTCGTGTTCACGGTGTCGATCACGAACATGAGGCTCCGCACGTTCGCGAGCGGCGCATGCGGCCTGCCCGCCGCGTCCACCGGAAGCAGGTCGTCGAAGTCGACGGTGCGCTCCTCGTCGAACGCGTCGACGTAGACCGATCGCTCCCACCGATCCTCTGTCATCCCAGGCGCTGACGACGCGGCGGCGCCCCGCACCTGCACCGAGATTCGCATGGGGTGCTCCGCTCGAGCCGTGAACGTCAGTCGATCGTGCGGCGCCAGGCCCTCCGGGGTCCCGAACTCCAGCGCGACGACCTGTCCGGCGGCCGGGCCTCCGCCAAGCGCGTATCGCAGCCGCAGCGCGGAGCTGTCGAGGACCTGCACGACATCGAGCGCGGCGAGCGACGTGGCGTCGTGTTCGACCCGCCAGCCGTTCGCCGTCTTCCCGTCGAACATCGGTGTCGTCGTCGCCGCGGGGCGCCGTGCGGGCGGCGCCGCCGCCTGATCGCCGCGGACGTAGATCGGGTTGCTGACGATCCAGGGCACTGCACCCGGTCGCCCGGTGGCGACGATGGCGGCCCAGTACGCGCCCGGCTCGCCCGGCATCTGTACCGTGAAATCCGGCTCGTGATGATCGTTCGACATCACACCCTTCGGTCCGAGCACGATCGTCGTGAATGGTGTTGGCGCGTCGCTCCTCACGCGAAGGGTGACCGGCCCGTTCGCGCCCAGCTCGTCTCCTTCGTGGACGGTGCCCTGCGCGTTGGTGGCCGAGAATTCAAACGCGGGCGGCGTCGCGGCCCCGTCGATCGCCATATACAGGTGCCCCGCGCGCAACGCGCGCACGACGAGCGCGGCGTCCGCCGCGGCGTTGCCGGTCAGCGCGGCGTCGGTGCGCACGTGCACGGACATCATCCGGAACGACGCTTCGTAGCTGGGCAACGGTAGCGACAAACGGTTGTCTCCCGGGTCCACGCTGCGCGGCGCGATTTTCGCGTGCGCGTCCGCGCCCGCCAGCGCGACGACCCGGCGGCCGCGCATCCGCACGTCCCAGCGCGCGAGGTCGCCGGATGTCGTGCCGAGCAGCGAGGCCAGCGTCTCGGCGGGTCGAAATGGATAGTCGAACACCGACGCCAGCAGCCGCAGCTTCGGCCGCCAGCCCGGCGCCGCGATCCAGCGCCGCCAGCTCGTGTCCGCATTGATCACTTCGATCCCGTCAAAGGGGGCGTCCCACTCGCGCCACTGCAGCTCCGGCTTGGGCGAGTCCGGATGCGCGACGACGCCGAATCCCCCGAGACGCTTGACGTCTTCCACCACGTCGCGCGCGTCGCCACCCAGCGGATACGGCGCCGGCGGCATGCCGATCGCGACGTAGTGTCCGCCCCTCGTGCTGATCTCGACGCCGTCCAGGCACAGGACGCCCGCGCGATAGACCGGCGGGTCCGGCGTTCGGGTCGCGTCGCCGTGATCGGTGAACACGACGAATTTGAGCCCGGCGCGCGCGGCGGCGGCGGCGATGTCCTCGGGGGTGCCGCGTCCGTCCGAGCGGACGGTGTGCACGTGGAGGATGCCGGGAATGGTGCCGTCGCTCCACGCCGGCGCGAGGACGAGGTGCGCGGGCGGGAGCGTGAGGGCGATCAAAACGGCAACGGCGGCCACCGCGGCCGCCGTTGCGATCAGGAAGCGTTTCAACTGTGGTGTCTACAGACCGACCGCCGCGCGCAGCGCTGCGGCCTTGTCGGTCCGCTCCCAGGTGAACTCGGGCTCGGTGCGGCCGAAGTGGCCGAAGGCGGCGGTCTTCTTGTAAATCGGGCGGCGCAGGTTGAGCTCCTCCATGATGCCGCGCGGCGTGAGCTTGAAGTGCGCGCGCACCGCGTCGGTGATCTTGTCCTCGGGCACGCGTCCGGAGCCTGTCGTGTCCACCATCACCGACACGGGGTCGGCGACGCCGATCGCGTAGGCGAGCTGCACGAGCGCGCGGTCCGCGATGCCGGCCGCGACGACGTTCTTCGCGATGTAGCGCGCCATGTAGCAGGCCGAGCGATCGACCTTCGTGGGATCCTTGCCCGAGAACGCGCCGCCGCCGTGCGGCGCCGCCCCGCCATAGGTGTCGACGATGATCTTGCGGCCGGTGACGCCGGCATCGCCGTGCGGGCCGCCGACGACGAAGCGCCCCGTCGGGTTCACGTAGATCTTCGTGTTCTTGTCCATCATCTCGGCCGGAATCACCCGGTTGATGATCTTCTCGATGATGTCCTCGCGCATCGTCTCGTTGGTGACGAGCGGGCTGTGCTGGCTCGAGATGACGACCGCGTCGACGCGCACCGGGCGCGTGCCCTCGTATTCGATCGTGACCTGCGACTTGCCGTCAGGACGCAGATAATCGAGCACGCCGTCGCGCCGCGCGCAGGAGAGCCCTTTGACGAGCTTGTGCGCGAGCATGATCGGCAGTGGCATCAGCTCTTCGGTCTCGGTGCAGGCAAAGCCGAACATCAGCCCCTGATCGCCGGCGCCGCCCGTGTCGACGCCCTGCGCGATGTCGGGCGACTGGCTGTGAATCGTGGATAGCACGGCGCACGTCTCGCCATCGAATCCGAACTTGCCGCGGTTGTAGCCGATCTCGTTGATGGTCGCGCGCACGACCTCCTGGAAATCGACATACGCGCTCGTCGTGATTTCGCCCGCCACGATGGCGAGGCCCGTCGTGACCAGCGTTTCGCACGCGACGCGGCCGACCGGATCCTGCGTCAGGATGGCGTCGAGAATGGAATCGGAAATCTGATCGGCGATCTTGTCAGGATGACCTTCGGTGACCGATTCAGACGTAAACAGATGGCGGCCGTTACGGCTCATGCCGTGTGCTCCTTTATTTATGCTCGCGGGTCCCACCCCCGCTCGCTCGCGCTGCGGCGCTCGAAGACTCGCTCTCCTCGCGCGGGCCGCAGGCGCTATTTGATGCTCGCGGGGAATGGAACGCTGGAAACAGGTAAGTTTAGCAGAATCAGGGCCGGGGGTGGAAACGATCGTAGATCGTGCGCAGCCGCGCCTCGAGGACGTGCGTGTAGATTTGGGTCGTCGAGAGATCGGCGTGGCCGAGCATCATCTGGATCGCCCGCAGATCCGCGCCGCGTTCGAGCAGGTGCGTCGCGAACGAATGCCGGAGGACGTGCGGGCTGAGCGTCGGCGGCAGGCCGGCGCGCCGCCCATGCCCCTTGAGAATCTTCCAGAAGCCGACGCGGCTCAGCGACCCGCCGCGAACGTTCAAGAACACACGCGCCGATGCGCGCCCCTTCAGCAGCGCCGGCCGGCCGTCGCGCAGATACCGTCGGACCCAGTCCGCCGCCTGATCGCCGATCGGAATGAGGCGCTCCTTGTTGCCCTTCCCGATGCACGTGAGGTAGTGCTCGTTCAGATGGAGATCGGCGGCGCGCACCCCGACCAGCTCGGAGACGCGCATGCCGGTCGCGTACAGCAACTCGATCATCGCCCGATCGCGGAGCCCGAGCGGCGTCGCCACGTC
>JADGOC010000065.1 GCA_017883165.1 Acidobacteriota bacterium | reverse complement strand
GCCATGGCCCCGAACGTGCCGATTGGCGCCAGGTTCATGATGAGGGCGAGCGTGGCGAACAGGCCGTCCGACACCTGGTCGAGGACCTCGACGAGCTTGCGTCCCTTCTCACCGACCTTGAGCAGGGCGAGCCCGAAGAGGATCGAGAAGAGCATGATCTGGAGGATGTTCCCCTTCGCAAACGCGTCGACGACGGTCATCGGCACGATGTCCATGAGGAACTCGACGGTGGTCATCTTCGCCGCCGGAGTGGCTCCGTACGCCGCCACGGCCTTGATGTCGAGCATCGCCGGGTCAGCATTGAACCCGGCGCCGGGCTGGAATACCACGGCCACCACGAGGCCGATCAAGAGGGCAATCGTCGAGGCGATCTCGAAGTACACCAGCGCACGGACGCCGATCCGTCCCACCTCCTTCATGTTCGACATCTTGCAGATGCCGCCCACGACGGTGACGAAGATGATCGGGGCGATGATCATCTTGATCAACTTGATGAACGCATCGCCCAGCGGCTTCATCGCCGCGCCCCTCGACGGATCGAAGTGTCCCAAGAGGACGCCGATCGCCATGCCGATCAGAACCTGGAACCACAGCCTGCGATACAGCGGCTTCGGCGTCTTGGGAACTGGTGCCACGAATCCTCCTGCGTGAGACAGAGTCGGTTGGGTACGACCGTTCAGAACGGCCGACGGTTAATCGTCACGAGTTTCTGCTCGGTCATCTCTTCGATGGCGTATCGCACACCTTCGCGTCCGAACCCGGACAGCTTCACGCCACCGTACGGCATGTGATCGATCCGGAACGTCGAGACGTCGTTGATCATCACCCCGCCCGCTTCGATGAGGTCGGCGGCGGCGGCGGTGACGCGATCGTCGTGGCTGAACACACCGGCCTGCATTCCGTAGTCGCTGTCGTTGATGGCCGCGATGGCCTGCATGACGTCGGAGTACCTGTGGAGTCCGACCACTGGCGCGAACACCTCCTGACAGTCCAGCCGTACTGTCGGCGGCAACGACTCGACGATCGTGGGTTGCCACAACCCACCCTGGCGTCTGCCACCGGTCAGGACATTCGCGCCGGCTTGCGTGGCTTCGTCGAGCCAGATCTGGACGCGCGTGGCCGCCACTTCGTCTATCACGGGACCGACGTCGGTGTCCTCGGCGAGCGGATCGCCGGTCTTCAGGCGCTTCGTACGGCCGACGAGCTCGCTGACGAAGGTGTCGTACACGCGCTCGTGCACGTACACGCGCTGCACGGAGATGCAGGACTGTCCGGCGTACGAGAAGCTTCCCCACGCGACGCGTTCGGCGGCGTACGCGAGGTCGGCGTCGTGATGGACGATGACGCCGGCGTTGCCGCCGAGCTCCAGCGTGACGCGCTTGCGCCCGGCGCGCCGCTTGAGATCCCAGCCGACGGCAGGACTCCCGGTGAACGTCAGCAGCTTGATGCGTTCGTCCTCGACGAGCGGCGCGGCGTCGGCCGTGCTGCTCGGCACGACGCTGATCGCCTCCTTCGGCCAGCCGGCGGCGACGACGATCTCGCCGAGCATGAGCGCCGACACCGGCGTTTGCGTCGCCGGCCGGATGATGATCGGATCGCCCGCGGCGAGCGAGGGAGCCACCTTGTGCGCGACGAGATTCAGGGGGAAGTTGAACGGCGTGATGCCCGCGATCGGCCCGAGCGGCACGCGACGGATGTGCGCCTCGCGGCCCTCGGTTCCGGGCAGCCAGTCGAGCGACACAATCTCGCCGCCAATGCGCTTGGTTTCTTCGGCGGCCACTTGGAACGTGAAGGCGGCCCGATCCACCTCGAGGCGCGCCGTCTTGATGGGCTTGCCCGCCTCGAGCGCGATCGTCCGGGCGAGCTCCTCCCGGCGTCCCGCGATGCCGACGGCGATCGACTGGAGGATCTCCGCCCGTTTCCAGGTCGGCAGCTTCCGCGTGGTCTGGAATGCCGCCGCCGCGCTGGCAATCGCGAGCTCCATGTCCTGCGGTCCGGCGCGGTGCACCAGGGCGACGAGCGACCCGTCGTATGGGCTGCGCACTTCGACGACCGCGCCGGTCTTGACCGAGCGTCCGGCCAGTAGAAATCCAAACTGACCGAGCGTGGCGACGTCAGAACTGGCGTTGTCGCGCGGAGTCTCCGTCGCGCGCAACCGAGTGGGCGTTGTCATTGCAGCCACTTTTCGGGATCGCGCACGGCGTCGGCGAGGTCGTTCATGAAGAGCGCTCCGTGGGCTCCATCGATCACCCGATGGTCGCAGGACAGGGTGAGGGTCACGATCGGCCGGACCGCCGGCCGGCCGTCGACGGGCACGACACGGTCGGTGATCGATCCGACGGCGAGAATCGCCGCTTGAGGCGGGCTGATGATGGCCGTAAATGCATCCACGTGGTACATCCCGAGATTGCTGATGGTGAAGGTGGCTCCCGCGATATCGGCCGGGCGTGTTCGGCCGCCCTTGGCCCGCTCCGCGAGATCGCGTCTCTGCACGCTGATGTCGCCGAGAGCGATCTGCCCGGCATTCTTGATCACGGTCGCGACGACGCCGTCGGCGACTGCTATCGCCACGCCGATGTTGATCTCCTCGTTCGACCGGATGCCTTTAGGCGTCCAGCTGGCGTTGACGCGCGGGTGGCGCGCCAGCGCGCGCGCGACCAGCGCCACCAGCAGATCGGTGTGGGTGAGGCTCACCGAACGCTCGCGCTCGATCGCCGGTCCGCGCTGCTTCCGCGTCTCGTTCAGCGCGCCGGCATCGACGTCGCGGACGACGAAGAAATGCGGGACGGTCGTCCAGCTTTGAAGCGTTCGCTCGGCCATGAGGCGCCAGATGGAACCCGGCACTTCAACCTGGGTCGGCGCGCCAGCCGCGGCGATCGCGGCTTCGACATCGGACGTGAGAATCTCGCCCTCGGAACCCGAGCCGCGGAGCATGGCGAGATCGATCCCGTGTTCCTGCGCGAAGCGGCGGGCTTTGGGCGAGATTCGGCCGCCGCCCTTGCCGGCCGCCCGCGCGGCGACCGGAGCGCTCGTCGCGGCGGCCACCGGTTCCGCGGCGGCCGCGTGCCGGCCCGAGTCGGCCGGTGCGGTTTCCGCTGGAGGGGTTTCTCCCGGACGGAGAATCCAGGCGATCGTCTTGCCGACCGCGATCACGGCTCCTGCCTGGGCGGTGACGGCTGCCAGCACGCCGTCGGCCGGCGCCTCGATTTCGACGACGGCCTTATCGGTTTCGACTTCGAGCAGCGGCTCGCCCTTGGAAACGGAGTCGCCTTCTTTTTTCCGCCAAGCCACGAGCTTGCCGGTCTCCTGGGCAAGCTCGAGGGCGGGCATCACGACACTGGTAGCCATAACTAAAAGTGAGAACTCAAAAGTGAAGAGTTAAAAGGACTGAGGAGATTCTCTTGGCTTTGCACTCTTAACTTTTCGTTTCCAGGACCCGTTCCGTCCTGGCGCTCGCCTCAATCATCTCGAGGACGTTCTGACTGGGCGGCGCTTCGCTCTCGCGCGTCGTCGGCAGCGGCCCGCTGACGGTGACGTAGTGGGCGCCGGCCACGAGCAGCTCTTCGGCCGGGAACCGGGTGATCACCTCATGTCCGGTCTCCGTGACGACGATCTCTTCCTCGATGCGGGCCGCGCTCCACCCATCCTTCGAGGGCCAGAATGTTTCGAGCGCGAACACCATGCCCGGCTTGATCTCGTACGAGTGCTCCAGCGAGACGAGCCGGCTGATGACCGGCTTCTCCCAGATGGCGAGACCGATGCCGTGGCCGTACTGCAGCGCGAAGGCCGCTTCTTCGCTCGGGAAACCGAACTCCTGCGCCTTGGGCCAGACCGACGCGATTTCGGCGGTGGTGCGGCCCGGCCGTACCAGCTCGATGGCCGCATCGAGGTAGTCGCGGCAGCGTTTGTAGGCATCGACCATCGCGCGCCCGGCGTACCCGACGGTGAAACACCGGTAGTAGCAGGTGCGATAGCCCATGTAGGAGTGCAGGATGTCGTAGTAGACCGGGTCGCCTGGACGCAGGATGCGGTCTGAGAAGACGTGCGGATGCGGGTTGCAGCGCTCGCCCGAGATGGCGTTGACCGCCTCGACGTACTCCGAGCCGAGGTCGTACAGCACTTTGCTGACGAGGCCCACTGCCTCGTTTTCCCTGAAGCCGGGCCGCATGGCGCGGTACAGCTCGTCGTAGGCGGCATCGACCATCATCGCCGACATGTTCAGCAATGAGATTTCATCCTGCGTCTTGATCACGCGCGCATTGGACATGATCTGCTGCCCGTCGACGACGGTGATCCCTTCGCGCTGCAGCGCAAACAGGACCGGCGGCTCGATGATGTCGATCCCGAGCGGCTCCTTGTGGAGGCCGCGTTTCTCGAGCTCGATCCGGATCTTCTTCGCGACGTCTTCGGCAATCCCCATCTCCGGCGACATCGCGCCCCGCAGCATGGAGATGCCGGGCCGCGATCGCTCGCCGAGCCACGGGCAGTGGAGCTGATGGTGACGCGCCGCGGAGCCGAAGTCCCAGAGGATCGGCTCGTCGTTCTGGGGCAGCAGCGTGAATCGGTTGGCCTTATCCTGCGCCCAGGTGCCGATGTGCGTCGCCGTGATGTAGCGCACGTTGTTCATGTCGAAGCAGAGCAGGGCACCCATCTCCGACTTGGCGAGCAAGTCCTTCACGCGCGCCAGGCGCTCGCGTCGCAGCCGGTCGAAGTCGATCCGCTGCTCCCAGTCGACGGCCATCGTTCCGTAAGTCGGTAGAGCCACCACAGGCCTCCTGTTGTCCGAACGTTAGCGTTTGCTGCACAGCGCGCGGGCGACGTCGAACACCGAGCGTTCGGTCGGCACCGTCGCGTCTTCGAGTGGAGGAGAAAAGGGAATCGGCACGTGCATGGCGCCCATCCGGGCGACCGGCTGGTCCAGGTGGAAGAACGCGCCCTCGACGATCACCGAGGCGAGCTCCGCCGTTGTACCATAGCGCGCGTATCCCTCGTCGATCACGATCGCCCGCGACGTCTTCTTGGCCGATTCGACGAGGGTGTGCTCGTCGAGCGGCCACAGCGTGCGGGGATCGACGACCTCGGCGCTGATCCCAATCTCCTCGAGCATCACCGCTGCGCCGAGCGCCACCTGCACCATGCTGCTCGTGGCCACGATCGTGATGTCCTCGCCGGCGCGTTTGATGTCGGCCTTGCCGATGGGGATCGTGTACTCCTCGACCGGCACCGGCCCCTTCAGCTTGTACATCATCTTGTCTTCGAAGACGATGACCGGGTTGTCGTCTCGGATCGCCGCCTTCAACAGGCCTTTCACATCGTACGGCGTGGACGGCATGATCACCTTCAGCCCGGGGATGTGGCAGAACCAGGCGTGGAGCGACTGGGAGTGCTGCGCCGCCGAACGGCGCGTCGCGCCCAGCGTGGTCCGCATGACCATCGGGACCTTCCACATGCCGCCGGACATGTAGTGCACCTTGGCCGCCTGATTCGCCATCTGGTCCATCGTGAGCGTGATGAAATCGCCGAACATGATGTCCACGACCGGCCGCAGACCGGTCATGGCGGCGCCGACGCCAATCCCCGTGAAGCCCGCTTCGGAAATGGGCGTGTCGACGACGCGTTCGGGGCCGAATTCCTGGACGAGTCCGGCGAGCACCTTGAAGGGTGTGCCCGCCTCCGCGACGTCCTCGCCGAGGATGACGACGCGTGAATCGCGGCGCATCTCTTCGGCGAGCGCCTCGCGGATCGCTTCTCCGAATGTCAGCTCACGGGCGATGACTTCAGGCATAGACGTCCTGTTCCACTTCTTCGACCCCGGGGTAGGGAGTCGAGACGGCAAACTCGACGGCCTTTTCCATCTCGGCGTTGATCTCGGCATGGAGGCGATCGATCTCGGCCCGATCAACGATGCCTCCGGCGATCAGGCGATCGGCGGCGTGCTTGAGGGGATCGCGCTCGGTGACCCACTGCTGCTCTTCCTGCTTGCTCCGATAGTACTCGCGGTTGATGTCACCGACGTGGTGCCCGGTGTAGCGATACGTGTTGCAGAGCAGGAAGGCAGGACCTTCTCCGCGCCGCGCGCGGTGGACCAGACGTGCGGCCGCCGTATACACCGCGTCGACATCCTGGCCGTCCACGCATTCGGCGTGCACGCCGAACGCGGCCGGACGGCCAAGGATCTCGCCCGCGGTCGTTTCCGAGAAGTGCGTGTACTCGTTGTAGAAGTTGTTCTCGCAGACGTAGATGACGGGCAGCCTCCAGAGCTGCGCCATGTTCATCGATTCGTAGAGCACGCCCTGGCCGAGCGCTCCTTCACCGAAGAAGCACACCGAGACGCGGTTGTTGTGGAGGTATTTGGACGAGAACGCCGCGCCGGTGGCGATCGCGATGCTCCCACCCACGATCGCGTTGGCTCCCAGATTACCGGTGGCCGCGTCCGCGATGTGCATCGACCCGCCCTTGCCGTGGCAATAGCCGGCGGCCTTGCCGAGCAGCTCGGCGAACATGCGATCCGGCGCCGCGCCTTTCGCCAGACAGTGGCCGTGGCCCCGATGGGTGCTGGTGATGTAATCGTCGGCGCCGAGCGCCTCGCAGATGCCGACGGCGACGGCTTCCTCTCCAGAATAGAGGTGCGCGAGGCCGGGCATCAACGCGCGCAAGTAGAGCTGGTTCACCTGTTCTTCGAACGCGCGAATCGACACCATCTGCCGATACATGCGGAGCCGTCGGCCGACATCGATGTCCGTCTCGGAAGGGTCGGTGGCTATGGTCATTTGGGGACTCCAGACATCCGGGCCAGGACGTCGAACACGACGGCGAAATCCTTCTTCGCCAGGCCCATTCCTCGCGCCGCGGTCAGGAACTCGTTCGTCGTCGCGGTGGTGGGCAACGGCACGTCGAGCTGCCGGCCCAGCTCCAACGCGAGGTTCATGTCCTTCTGCATCATGTTGACATCGAACCACGCTTCCTCTGGCATCTGCAGGACGAATGGGCCCCGATACTTGATCATCGGCGAGGCGATTGCGCTATGGATCAGCACGTCGACGGCGACCTCGCGCGCGATCCCGCTCTTCTCGGCGATCAGTACACCCTCGCAGAAGGCCAGCATCTGCACGGCGAGACTAAGGTTCGTCGCGATCTTCATCGATAGGGCCAGGCCGTTGTCTCCCACGTGCGTGACCTTCGGGCCGATGTCCTCGAGAAGCGGCTTCACCTTCAGGAAGGTGTCGTGGCGTCCGCCGACCATCACGGACAGCTGTCCCTGCTGGAGCGTGATCACGCTTCCGGAGACCGGCGAGTCGACCATGTCGGCGCCTTTCGCGCGGATCGTGGCCGCCAGCGCCCGGCTCGCGCTCGGGCTCACGGTGCTCATGTCGATGAGAATCTTGTTCGCGGTAAGGCCAGCGACGATCCCGTTGGGCCCTTCGGCCACGGCCGCCAGCGCCGCCGCATTCGTGACCATCGAGAAGATCACGTCGGCGGCTTGCGCGACCTCGCGCGGCGAATCGGCCCACCGCATGCCCTTGTCGACGAGCCATTGCCCTTTCGTCCGCGTCCGGTTGTACCCGGTGACAGTGTGACCCTTGCCGAGCAGCCGGTTGACCATCTGGCTGCCCATCACGCCTAGTCCTACAAAACCGATGTTCGCCATCGCGTGTGCCTCGGATTTAGAGTGACGGTTTGGAAATAGGCAGGTCGTCTGCCTGGAACTTGTGTGAGTCTTCGGTGACCTGCTGCAGGTGCGCTCTCATGGCGACGCGCGCGGCGTCCGCGTCGTGCCGCGCGACGGCGTCGAGGATGCGCGTATGGTGATGCTGACCGCGCAGCGGCCCGCCGTGGACGTGGTACATGCGCAGGCGGTGCTGGCGCAGCAGGACGACGATCGAGTCGATGAGCGCGAGAATGAGCGGGTTGTCGGCCGCCTCGGCGAGCGCGAGATGGAAATCGAGGTCGGCCTCGATGTACGCGTCCGCATTCTCGCCGGCCTGCTCCATGGCGGCGAAGGCCTCCCGCATCGCGGCGATGTCCTTCTCGTCGGCGTGGGCGGCGGCGCGTGCTGCGATTTCCGGTTCGAGGATCTCGCGCACCTCGATGAGGTGCTCCACGCCGTCCAGTTGGTTGATGCGGATCATGCGGTCGAGGGACTGGCGGATCGTCTGCGATCGGCTGTTGGTGACGAACGTCCCTCGTCCGGGCAAGGCCTCCACGAGGCCCTTTTCCGAGAGCGCTTTGACCGCCTCGCGGACGGCCGTCCGGCTCACGCCGAATCGCTGGGCGAGCTCGCGCTCCGGCGGAAGCTGCTCGCCAGGCTTGATCTCGCCGCCCACGATGGATTTTTCAATCTGCTCAACGATTTGCTCGTAGAGACGGGACGTGGCGATTGTCTGATACAAGGGCGGCCATCCTTGGAGAGTTCAGTTTTTTGAACAAACTGGTCCGACCACTATACCATTGCTCGATTCGGCAATGCAATTATCTTGACATTCTGCACTGGTCCAGTGATAGAGTGGCCGGACCACAGAACCACCTGTAGGTAGGAGAACGGGAAAACGAACAGGAGCTTCGCGGCTTGCCGGACCCGTTGTCCAGTATCCCACTCTCCGCGATCTTTCCGTCAGTAGCTCTTTTCCAGTTACTCCAATTAGTCGTATACGGTCTGAAGCACGACACAATTTCATTCCAGAGGCGCGAGGCAAAGGACGTAAAGAACGTATAGTCAGCGTGTTCACCTTGAAACGGGGAGGATTGTAAATGACAGTCGTCAGGCGGTTTCTTCTGCTCTGCGCCATCCTGGCGCTTCCACACATCGTGCACGCACAGGAAGCGGTACTGAACGGCTCGGTGACCGATTCCACGGGCGCCGTGTTACCCGGGGTCACGGTGACGGCCACCAACGAGGCCACAGGCAACGTATTCTCTGGGGTGACTGACGCGAGCGGCCGTTATCGGATTCAGGTCCGCACAGGGACTTACAAGCTCACCGCCGAGTTGTCGGGCTTTGCGACCATCACGCGCGCCGGCGTGGAGCTGCTTTTGGGGCAGACAGCCACCATCAATTTGCAGCTGTCACCCAGCGGCATCGCCGAGACCGTGACGGTCACGGGGCAAGCAACACTCATCAACACCACCTCGTCGGCCCTCGGGGGCAACGTCGATCCGCGCCAGGTAGCGGAACTCCCGGTGGCCGGACGCAACTTCATGTCGCTCGCGCTGCTGGCCCCGGGGAGCCGGACGCAGGCGACGAACGCGACCCAGCCGCTGCCAGACAGAGGGCGGGCGGGTGATGTGCGCGAGTTCCAGCTCAACGTAGACGGCCAACAGGTGTCGAGGGATATGGGCACCGGCACGCAGCCCAGGTACAGCAATGACGCGATTTCGGAGTTTCAGTACATCGCGAACCGGTTCGATGCGACGATGGGCCGGTCGTCGGGCGTGCAGGTGAACATCATCACCAAGTCGGGCACCAACATGTTCACGGGTCTAGGCCGGGTGAACTACCGCAGCAGCAAGTTCAACTCGGAGGAGCCGGTCCTCAAGAAGGTGCTGCCGATCGACAACCTTCAGCTCAGCACAGCGGTCGGCGGCCCGATCATCAAGGACAAGCTCCACTACTTCTTCAACGCCGAGTACGAGCGCGAACCGACCGAAAGCGTCTGGAACACGATCTACCCGTCGTTCAACATCACGCTGGATGGCATCAACAACCAGAAGAAAGGTGGCGTGCGCGGCGACTATCAGTTCTCTCCGCAGATCAGGCTGATGGTCAAGCAGTCCGAGAGCACTCAATTCCAGCCGTTCGGACCAGGCAGTACGAACCACCCGTCTTCGACGAACAGCAATTACGAGCACAACAAAGAGTCCTACGCGCGGCTCTCGCAAGTCATCAGCAACAAATCCGTCAACGAGATCGAAGGCGGGCGGGCCGTGTACGGTCTCCAACAGGCGGGCCTCGCGAACTGGTCGAATCACCCCCAGGCGCCCAACGGCGTCACGAACGGGTCGCCCCAGATCAGGTTCACGACCATCAACTTTCTCCCGAACCAGAACCTCCCGCGGCACCAGGACCAGTGGTATTGGAGTCTGAAAGACAGTCTCACGACCTCGTTCGACGCGGCCGGCCGTCACGACGTGAGGATGGGGGCGGAGTTCCTGAACCGCAGCCACATTCAGGACAACATGCGGAACGCGGCCGGCTCGCTCGACGCCCGGGGCGGGCCGACTCCCGCCAACATCGAGGCGCTCTTTCCGGTCTGGAACAACGTTGACACCTGGAACCTGGCGGCCATCTCCTCGATCACGAAGAACGACGTGATCGGCACCGGCGACTTCAACAACTGGCTCTACTCGAAGAAGGCCGCCGCCTGGTTCCAGGACGACTGGCGGGTGACGGGTCGCCTGACGCTCAATCTCGGCGTGCGCTGGGACGCCGATATCGACGCGTTTGCGGAGATCAACTTCCTGCCCTGGGAGTCACCCCAGAACTACAACCAATGGAACAACTACCAGCCGCGCTTCGGCTTTGCCTACAAGCTGGACGATCGGACGGTGCTGCGCGGCGGGGCCGGGTTGTACATCGCCGGGGCGACAGCCGGCGATGAGTCCAACGCGCAGGGCAATGCGCAAATCGCCCTGCTGACGTACACGAATCCCAACCCCGGCAAGCCGTCGGACTTCGCCGCCAACCCGACGAACGGGGCGCCGTTGCCGACCTTCGCGCAGGCCCAGTCGCAGTACTGCCACGTCAACAACAATGCGAAAGGATGCATCCAGCTGGCCGCCCTCGAACTGATCATGGCGCCTCAGTACGAGAAGCTGGGACACAACTGGCAGACCTCGATCGGGATCCAGCGACAGGTTGGAGAAACAGTCGGCGTCGAGGCTGATTACATCTACAACCACTCCACCAACGAGAAGGGCATCGTCGACAACATCAACCTGACCTACAACCCGGCGACCGGCGGCAACTATCCGTTCGGCACGCAAGCCACGCGGTTTGCGCCGAATTGGGGCTCCGTCAGTGCGAGTGTGCACATGGGCCGCTCCGCCACTCAGGAACTGCGAACCTCCTTCACGAAGCGGTTCAGCGCACACTGGCAGGCCTCGGGGACCTACTCGCTGAGGTACTTCTGGGACGCGGAGCCGCCGCCGTTCAGTGGCCCGACTCCTGTTCCGTTCGCGACCGCTCCGGATCTGGGTGGTGAGTACACTCTAGGGGCCGGCGACCAGCGCCACCGCGCGACGTTCTCCGGTATCTGGGAAGTCGCCCACGGCTTCCAGGTGAGCGCGCTCCAGTACGTCGGCTCAGGCACCCGGCTCGCGACCAACTGGGGAACCGATGTGCGCGACATAAATGGGAATGGCGGAACCGAACGCATGCGCCCGGACGGTACAATCATCCCGCGCAACAACCTGGTCGGGCCCGCGCAAAACCGGACGGACCTGCGGTTCCAGCAGAAGATTCCGCTGCACAGTAACCTCAAGATCGACGCCATCGCCGAGGTCTTCAACCTGTTCAACCGGACGAACTACACCGTCGGGACTCAGGAGAACCAGCCAACGTTCTACAACCAGCCCGTGAGCGGCGAGTACCGCACGGCGCAGGTGGGCTTCCGGCTGACCTTCTGATATGGAAAGACCGGTGTCAATGAGCCGGTAGATTCAGTTCTTCGTTCGTGTTCTCCTGGCCCGCTCCTCACGATTGAGGGGCGGGCCTTTTTGTTGACGCAGTCATCGGATCGGCCGAGCGGCAGCGATGTTGTTGACCTCTCGAGCCCCGACCCCGCTAAACTGGCCTATCGTCTGGCGTGGGCAATTTCCCCGGCGGCTTATGCTCTATCTTCTTTTCTTCCTCTCGGGCTTCAGCGGGCTGATCTACCAGGTCGTATGGGTCCGGGTGTTTGGAAACGTGTTTGGGAACACGATCTACTCTGCGTCGCTGGTCGTTGCGGTGTTCATGCTGGGGCTCGGCGTCGGCAGCTACGTCGTGGGAGCCTGGTCGGATCGCCGGTATGCCGCCCACCCTGAGTCTCTGCTGCGCGCGTACGGCTATTTCGAACTGCTGATCGGCGCACTGGCGTTGGGTGTCTCCGCGCTTCTGCCCCACCTTGGCCAGGTTTCCGCGCTGGTGTCCTCCTACTCACGCGAAGCCTCAGGCTGGTACGCCCTTTCCACGGCCTCCTATCTGGCCCGTGCAGGCATCATCCTCGTCCTCCTCATGCCGATCACGCTGCTGATGGGCGGGACGCTGACGCTTCTCATTCGGCATCTCGTTCGAAGCGACGCCGCGACAGGCGGCTGGCGGATCGCCGTTCTTTACGGGGTCAACACGGCCGGCGCGGCACTCGGCTGCTTTCTGACCGACTTCACGCTGGTGCCGGCCGCCGGTCTTCGCGACACACAGATCGTCGCGGTGCTGTTCAACTTCGTTGCCGCCGCGGGCGCGTTCTATCTGGACCGGCTGGGCCCTGTGGCCTCACTGAAGTCGGACACGAGGAGCTCAAGAAACGCACGTCGTGCCCGGCTTCCCCTCGCCGAGGCTCGGGGCAGGCAGCCGGATCGCCCGGAGCAGAGACCGTTCGCTCTCGCCTTCACCAGCCTGGCGCTCGCGATGTCCGGTTTCGCGGCGATGGGTATGGAAATCGTGTGGTTCCGCCACTTCACCATCATGCTGGGCGGATTCCGCGCGGTGTTCTCCCTGCTGCTGACGATCATCCTCATCGGGATCGGCGCGGGCTCACTCGCGTCCAGCTTTCTCCATCGTCGCACCAGCCGACCGGCGCAATGGCTGATGAGCGTGCAGGGACTCTTCGTCGCGTTCACCCTCGCCGGGTTGGCGATTGCCGATGGGAGAGTCATCGACCAAATCGCCGCGGCCGACTCGGTGTATCAGGCGGCGCTTGGCCCGGTTGCCGCGAGCGCGCAGGCTGGATTGGCACGCGCATTCACGGAGCTGTGGTTCAACGCGAGACCGATGCTGCTCGAGGTTGGTCTTCCTGCGTTGCTGATGGGATTCAGCTTTCCCCTGGCGAATGCGATCATCCAGCGCCAGGAGCGCTCGGTCGGCCGGACCGCGGGCGCACTCTATCTCGCCAATACCGTGGGCGCCGTGTGCGGCAGCCTGGCGGCGGGTTTTCTGTTCCTGCCGGTGCTCGGGATCCAGGGCAGTGCGACCGTCTTGATGGCCGCCTCAGCGCTCGCGGTGGTACCGCTCTACTTCGCGACGCGAACCGGCGCTCCACCGTGGCCGACGGCATTTGCGTGGTCGTTGCTCATCGGAGGCGGATCCCTCGTGCTGTGGCTGATGTTGCCGGCCGACCACGTCATCGCCCGCGCGCTGCCGGCTCCCGTTGAGGGCGAACGGCTGCTCAACCGGAGCGAGGGCCTCACCGAAGTCATCACCGTGGTGGAGCGGCCCGGCTATGGACGAATACTGTTCACCAACGGACATCCGATGTCCTCGACGGCAAGATTCTCTCAGCGCTACATGCGAGCGCTTGCCCACATTCCGCTGCTTTCGATCGACAACCCTGAAACCGTGCTGGTGATCGGCTTCGGCGTGGGGAACACGGTACATGCGGCGACACTCCATCCTTCGGTTCGGCGCGTCGAGGTGGCGGATCTTTCCCGGGACATCCTGGCCCACGCTGATTACTTCAGCGACTTCAATCAGCACGTGCTCCGTGACCCGCGAGTGGTCGTGTACATCAATGATGGCCGCCACCACCTGCAGATGCAGCCGCCGGCCTCGTACGACCTGATCACACTGGAACCGCCGCCAATCGGGTACGCCGGGGTGGCGGCGCTTTATTCCAGGGAGTTCTATCAGCTGGCGCGGACGCGTTTGAAGCCGAAAGGGTACATGAGCCAATGGCTGCCGGCCTATCAAGTGCCGGCGGCGACGACGCTGGCCATGACTCGAGCGTTCGTCGATGTATTTCCGAACTCGGTGCTGCTGTCAGGCGCGCACACGGACCTGCTTCTCATCGGCACAACCGACTCGCGCATCGAGATCGACCCTGCCCGCCTGGTCGCGGCCCTCTCGAGAGCTCCAGCGGTCGAGGCAGATCTGCAGCGGCTGGATCTTGGCAGCGTGCGTGAGATCGTGGGAACCTTCATCGGGTCGGCCGAGCGGCTTGCCGAGGCGACGCGCGCCACGGTCGCCGCGAGCGACGACCGTCCAATACAGGAATACGCTCCGAGGTCGCTGCCGAACCTTGGCGCGGCCGTCCCCGGGGCGATGGTCGATCTCCGTCAGGTTGCTGCCTGGTGCCCGAACTGCTTCATCGACGGAAAGCCCGCTCCTCTCGCGGAGGGACTCGACACGTATCTTGGTCTGCTCGATCTAGCCTACCTGGCGTCGCCCGCCGACGCGTTTCGCGCACGCAGTTTCGCAGACCGGGAGGGGCGTCTCATCGAAGGCAGCGCCTACCTCGGCGCGATCGTTCCTGAGTCGGTGGATGTGCACAACTACCTCGGCATCGCACTCGCCGAGAAGGGTGAGTTGGACAAGGCGATCGCCCAGTTCCGCCAGTCTCTGCAACTGGATCCCGATTCGGCCGTGACGCACTGGCATCTGGGCGCCGCGCTGGCCTCGCTCGGCGCGAGTCGGGACGCCATCGAGCATCTGCGCCGATCGGTCGAGCTCGACCCGGCCAACGCGCAGGTCCACACGGATCTGGCGAGCCTTCTCATCGACGCCCGCCAACTCGATGGCGCCGTCGAGCAATCGCGCGCGGCGCTCCGGCTGACGCCCGATTCAGTCAAGGCCCACGACAGCCTCGGCGTCGCGCTCGCCATGCAGGGCAATCTCGATGAAGCGATCGATCACTTTCAACGGGCGCTGGCACTGAATCCGGACTTGCCCGATACGCGACGCAACCTGACGATCACGATACAGCGTCGGGGGCAGCTCGCCGGGCACCGTAAGTACTGATACTCGGCGAAGCGGATCGGCGATATGCTCCCTCAAGGGGTTGAAGACGATCGCCCGCCAGGGAGAGACACATGGCAGCCGACTACGACCTGAAAGTATGGCGCGTGAACGTTCGTACCCAGACGGTGACGAAAGAGCCCGTCCCCGCCTCGTGGGAACGGCTTGGCGGGCGCGGGCTCCTGGCCAGGATTCTCCTCGACGAGAGCGAGCCGACCTGCGAGCCGCTCGGTCCGAAGAACAAGCTCGTCTTCGCTCCGGGCCTCCTTGTCGGACACATGTTGAGCGCGAGCGATCGCCTGTCGGTGGGTGCGAAGTCTCCGTTGTCAGGCGGCTTCCGGGAAAGCAACTCAGGCGGCAGTACCGGCCTGCACATGACGTCGATGGGGATCAAGGCGCTGATTCTCGAAGACAAGCCGTCCGACGCGGCCTTCTGGACGCTCTACCTGAGTCTGCGTGAGATTCGCTGGAAGCGGGCCGACGACATCGTCGGCTTGGGTGTGTACGAGGCCGCCCCCCGCCTGCTCGCCGAATACGGCAACAAGGTCGCCATCTCGCTCCTCGGCCCGGGCGGTGAGAACCAGCTCGGCACCGCCGGCATCCAGAACCTCGACAAGGAGCGCATCCCTGGACGGATCAACGCGCGCGGCGGCCTTGGCGCGGTCATGGGATCGAAGCGGCTCAAGGCCATCGTGTTCGACGATGAAGGCGGCCAGAAGCCGCCCATCAAGGACCCGGTGGGATTCAAGAAAGCGCAGAAGTCGTACACGCAGGCCGTGCTGGCGCACCCGGTCTCACACACGTATCGCGACTACGGCACCGCCGCCAATGTGCTGGTGTGCAACGCGCTCGGGGCGCTGCCCACGCGCAATTTCTCATCCGGGACCTTCGAACAGGCTGAGGCGGTCAGCGGCGAGCACCTGCGCGAACTGATCCTGAAGCGAGGCGGCGAGTCCAACACGTCGCACGCCTGCATGGCGGGCTGCACGATCCGCTGTTCCAACATCTTCGGCGGCGACGATGGCAAGATGATCGTGTCGCCGCTCGAATACGAGACCATCGGTCTGTTGGGACCGAACCTGGGCATCGCCGACCTCGACGTGATCGGGCGGATGAACTGGGAGATCAACGACATCGGGCTGGACACCATCGACGTCGGCGCGGCGCTGGGCGTGGCCTGCGACGCCGGGCTGATGAAGTGGGGAGACAGCGAACGCGCGATGGAGCTGATCGGCGAAATCCGCCGAAACACCCCGATCGGCCGCATCCTGGGCATGGGCGCCACCATGGCCGGCAAGGTCCTCGGCATCGAACGCGTTCCGGCCACCAAGGGCATCGCCATGTCGGCCTACGATCCTCGCGCCATCAAGGGTACCGGCGTCACTTTCGCGACCTCGACGCAAGGCGGCGATCACACCAGCGGTCTGACGCTGCGCGCCAAGATCGACCACCGCGATCCGAAAGGCCAGGTGGCCGCGTCGCGGACGGCCCAGATCAACATCGCCGGCTACGACACGCTCGGCGCCTGCATCATGTCCGGCTTCGGCTACGCGACGTCCCCCGACGCCGTGCGCGACCTGCTCAACACCCGCTACGGGTGGAACATGGGCGACGATGCGCTGCAGGTGCTCGGCAAGGAGACCATCCGGCTGGAGCGCGAGTTCAACCGACGCGCGGGATTTACCAAGGCTCACGACCGCATGCCGGAGTGGATGACGCGCGAAGCCCTGCCGCCGTACAACGTCGTGTTCGACGTGCCGCAGGACGAGATGGACGACATCTTCAGCGATCTCGACTAGGCGGCACGGCGACGCTAAGAAAAACAGGTTCATGGAAATCACCGTCAGGCTCTATCTGACGTTCCGAACTGGACGATTCCGCACAGAGACCTGCGAGCGCCCGGCAGGCGTGACGGCTGTCGGGGTGGCGCGCAGCCTCGCCATCCGCGAGGCCGACATCGGGATGGTGCTCGTCAACAACCGCCAAGCGGAGCTGGAGCAGGAGCTCCTGCCCGGCGACACGCTTTCCCTGTTCCCGCTTGTCGGAGGAGGCTAGGCGCGCGGGCCTCGGCCCACGCGCGGCGGTACCTCGCATGTACGACATGGACGCATTGCGCGCGCTGCTGGCCGAGCGGGCGGACGGGGACGTGGTGGCCTGGGCCGATCACGCCGAGGTCATGCGTCGCTTCGGACTGGACTGTCCGGAAGCCGAAGGGGCCATCCTCTCAGCCGGGTTCCTGCCTGCCCGGTATCGCCGGAATCGGCAGACCATCTCGATCGAGCTGCAGTTGCGGCTGCACAACAGCACGGTGGCGGTGGTGGGTTGCGGCGGCCTTGGCGGCTATGTCATCGAGGAGCTGGCCAGGCTTGGTGTCGGGCAGTTAGTCGCCATCGATCACGACGTGTTCGAAGAACACAACCTCAACAGGCAGCTGCTGTCTTCGCCGGCGGCCATCGGGCGGAGCAAGGCACAGGCCGCGCGACAGAGGGTTGCCGACATCAATCCAGGGGTTGTTGTCCGGCCCGTCGAGGTGGCCTTCACACCGCAGACCGCAGCCGCCTTGTTCGGCGGTGTCGACGTCGTCGTCGACGCCGCCGACAACGTGCCGATCCGCCTGCAATTGGCCGAGGCCTGTTCGCAGCTGAAAATCCCGCTCGTGCACGGAGCGATTGCCGGCTGGTACGGGCACGTGTGCACGGTCATGCCCGGCGACGAGACGCTGCGCCGTCTTTACGGACGGTGGTCCGAACCCAAGGGCGTCGAAGTCGAGCTTGGCAATCCCTCCTTCACGCCGGCCGTGGTTGCCAGCTTCGAAGTGGCGGAAGTCTGCAAGATCCTGCTTGAACAGGGCTGCCTGCTGCGCCATCAGATCCTGGTGATCAACCTCCTGGACATGGAGATGGACCACATCCGGTTCTGAGCAGGGCCGAGGCCGTCGACTTTCCGAAGACGACGTACGGAAGGATTTCGAGGCGTCGCGAAAAGGTTGAGTCAGCCCATTGTCGTCGACACGGGCGGACTTCTCCGAGCCCTCGCCCGCACGCCAAATCTCCAACCCAGCTTTCCCGAATACCAGGCTGTTCTCACCACGGCGAGTCTTGTCATCGTGCCGGCGCTGGTGCTCGCCGAAGTGGAGTGCTTCCTCCGCGAGCAGCGTGCCGCGATGCGCAAGCTCGTCGCCGAGATCTTCGATCCAGGGACGCGCTACGAGTACGAGTTGCCTGTCCCTTCAGATCTTGTTCGGGCTCTGGAACTCGACGCCAGGTTCAAGAACCTCAATCTTGGGTTGGTCGACGGCACGGTCGCCGCCGTGGCCGAACGGCGTCAGGTCTACCGAGTGCTGACCACCGATCGTCGCGACTTCAGCGTCATCCGCATCGGTCCTCGCGGGTCCACCCGCGATCACGGTGGCCCAGACCACCGTGTCGAGTGCGCCAGCACGACGACGTTGCGATAGCGAGCCGGTCATTCCATACTGTCTGGAA
>JADGOC010000202.1 GCA_017883165.1 Acidobacteriota bacterium | reverse complement strand
CCTGGCCGTGCGCTGCGAATCGTCATCGCGATCGCGCTTACCGGCCTTGCGCTCTTCTGGAAAACGAGTCCGGGCGCGGTCGCCCGCACCATGGCGCACGCCAATCTGGCGTGGATCGCTCTTGCCGTTCTCCTCGCGATCCTCGATCGCGTGCTCATGGCCTACCGGTGGCTGGTGCTGCTCTGCCCGCTCGACGCGGAGGCGCGGCCGCCGTTTGGCGCCGTCATGCGGATCTTCTTCACCAGCACGTTCGTCGGGACATTTCTGCCGACCGGTGGCGGCGATATCGTCCGCGCGTATGGGCTCTCGCGCCTGAACGTGCCGGCCGGCACCGCGTTCGCCTCGGTGCTGATGGACCGGCTTCTGGGGGTCCTGTCGATCGTGATCGTCGGCATCATCGGCCTGCTGCTCGCGCCGACCATCGACCTGGCCTCCAACCGGACGATCGAGCTGGCCCTGCTCGTAACCGCCGCTCTGTGCACGGTCGGCGCCCTCGTCGTGTTCAGCGAGAACGTTGCCGGGTTGGTGCAGCGGCTCACCGAGCGGCTCCCCTTCGCGCGCGTGCGCCGCGTTGCCGGTGAAGTGACGCAGGCGACGCGCGCCTACGCCCGCTTCCATGGAGAGCTCGCCAACGTGCTCGCGGGGTCGGTGGGCGTTCAGGTGCTGCGCATCCTGCAGACGTACTGCCTCGGCCGCGCCCTGTCGATCGACGCGCCGCTTGCGGTATACTTCGCCCTTGTCCCGCTGATTCTGCTCATTATTCTTCTGCCGGTCAGCATCAATGGGATCGGCACGACCCAGGTGGCATTCGTATGGTTCTTCGCGCGGGCGGCGACACCGCAGGCGGAAGCGTTCGCGCTCTCGGTGCTCTTTCTCGCGCTCGGTGTTGTAGGGAATCTGCCGGGCGGCTTTCTGTACGCGTCCAGCCGGCCGGCGAGCCCGGTGTGATGATGACATTACGGTCCAGATGAGGCTCATCCGCTGGATCGCCATCAGCGTCGCCGCAGCGCTCGCGGCATTCGTGATCGTCGACGCGTCGCTCCTCGATTACCGGACGGTCACACCGCCGCTCACCGGGGTCTATACACCGAGCTTCGCGCACGTGCCCGACCCGCTGACGGTCCACCGGGAGCTGTTGCGGCTGCAGCGCCTTCTCCTCACGCCACGCGGCGACGCGTTCCTTCGAAGTCTCCTGCCCGGTGAATCCGGCGTCTTATGGTTGGCGCTGCTCGTCGCGCTGATGGTCGGCTTCGATTTCGAAAACCTCAACAATCCGCGCAACGTCGATCTGATCCTCATGCAGGCGCTCGGCTTCTGCTTCTTCGAGGTGTTGTCGTTTCTCCGGGAATTGCAGCAGACCGAGTTCGTGCAGCTGATGCGATGGGTGTTCGTCGCCATCTTCGCGCTCAATTTCGCGCTGCTCGCACGCGCGCTGTGGCGCGTCGTTCATCCCACTGCCGCCGGTTGGCGCCCGTCGCTGCCCACCCGCGCCCTCGCGACGATCGCCGTCGTCCTCATTGTGTGCGACGTAATGGCCGCCGTGGTCCGCCAGCCAGACGATGCCGGGTTTTTTGTGAACCTCGGGGCGCAGCGGCTGCGTGAGCGCGGGAAGATGCCGTACGGCGATCCGCTGCTGACGGGAACGCCGGGCGCGGCCTACGGGCCGCTGCTCTACGTCGCGCACGTGCCGTTCCAGTTGATTCTGGCGCCCCATCCGGTGAACGTGGACTCGCCGGATCTACCGACGCTCGGCGAGCATTCGACGTACCAGCTCCCGCCGCAGCTCGCGACGAAGTTCTGCATCGTGACGTTTCATCTGTTCGGCATCGCCGCGCTCTTTTTCGCCGCGCGGAAGCTCTCGGACGCCCGCGCCGCCTGGGCGATCGTCGCGCTCTACGCCGGCAGCGCCTACGTGCTCGGCATTGGGGGCGATCAGGATTTCATCAGCGGGATGACCTACATCTCGCACATCGCGCCGGCGGCGGTCACGCTCGTCGCGTTCGCCTTCCTCTCTCGACCGCTCGCCGCGGGCCTCTTGCTCGCCGCGGGGGCCGGAGCCGGTTTCTATCCCGCGTTCATGGCACCGGCCTGGCTGGGGTACTACTGGAACCAGGAGCGCGATCGCTGGCAGTTCCTCGCCGGCTTCGTCGGCGGGATGCTAGCGATCGGCATTCCAGTGCTCTTACTCTCGCGCCCCGCTGGCGGCCGCGGACTCATCGGCACAATCCTGTGGGACACGTTCGGCCACCACACCGATCCGAACGGCTACGGCCGGAGCCCGTTCAGCTTCTGGGGTCAACAGGAAGGGCTCCGCGGCTGGCTGATGCATCCGCTCGTCGGCGAGTCGGGGTTCACGACCCCGGTATTTCTCGCGTTTCTCGGCCTCGTCGTCGCCGGCTTCTGGATCGCGCGGCGCCGCACGCCGCAACAGCTTGCCCTCCTGACCGCTGCGATTGCGATCGCGGCGTCAATCATCAAGATCCACTCGACGGGCACCTACGTCGAGTGGGGCTATCCGTTTCTCCTGCTCGGTTTCTTTGCCTGATTCGTATGCCTGACCCCCAGACCGAACCCGTGGTCATTATCGGCGCCGGCCCGGCGGGTCTCACCGCCGCGTACATGCTCGTCACGCAAGGGCGTCCGGTTCGCGTCATCGAGAAGGACCAGCAGGTCGGCGGCATTGCCCGGACGGTCGAGTACAAAGGCTTCCGGTTCGACATCGGCGGTCACCGCTTCTTCACCAAGGTCAGGGCGGTCAACGAGCTGTGGCACCGCATGCTGGGGTCCGAGCTCCTGCGGCGTCCGCGCCTTTCGCGCATCTACTATGGCGGCAAGTTCTTCGATTATCCGCTCAAGCCGATGAACGCGCTCTTCGGCCTGGGGATCTGGAATGCGTTCCTCGCCGGCCTCAGTTACGTCTGGAGCCACATCCATCCCATCCGTCCCGAGGTCAGCGTCGAGGACTGGGTGTCGAACCGGTTCGGCCGCCGGCTGTTTCGGATCTTCTTCAAGACCTATACGGAAAAAGTGTGGGGCATTCCCTGCAACACCATCAGCGCGCAGTGGGCCGCCCAGCGCATCAAAGGCCTCTCGCTGTGGACCGCGATCAGCTCGATGCTCTTCGGCCGCTTCCGGCGTGACAAAACGAAGATCCAGACGCTCATCGACGAATTCGAATATCCGCGCTTCGGGCCCGGCATGATGTGGGAGAAGTTTCACGAGGAGGTCGAGCGGCTGGGCGGGCGCGTCGATCTGAACAGCAGTGTGCGCCGCCTGATTCATGAGCACGGCTCCATCCGGGCGGTTGAGGTCGAGAGCGGTGGGCGCGTCGAACAGGTTCCCACGGCCGCCGTGCTCTCGTCCATGCCGCTGCGCGAGCTGGTCTTTGCGATGTCTCCGCCAGCGCCCGCCGAGGTGCGTGCGGCCGCCACCAATCTCAAGTACAGAGACTTCATCACGGTGGCGCTCATCGTCGATGCGCCGGATCTGTTTCCCGACAACTGGATTTACATCCACGACGGCCGGGTGCAGGTCGGCCGCGTGCAGAACTTCAAGAACTGGAGCCCGGACATGGTGCCGGATCCGCGAATGTCCTGTCTCGGCCTGGAGTATTTCTGTTTCGAAGGCGATGGCCTCTGGACAATGGCCGACAAGGACCTGATCGACTTGGGCTGCCGCGAGATGGCCCTCATTGGTCTCCTGGATCCTTCCAAGGTGGTTGACGGCACCGTCGTCCGCATGCCGAAGGCCTATCCGGTGTACGACGCAGGCTACGAAGCGGCGCTGACGATCGTCCGGAACTACCTCCTGACGTTCACGAACCTGCAGGTCGCCGGACGCAACGGCATGCACAAGTACAACAACCAGGACCATTCGATGGTCACCGCCATGCTGGCCGCGCAGAACCTGCAGGGCGACCACCGCGATGTGTGGGCGGTGAACGCCGACGAGGAATACCACGAGGAATTGGCGCAGGAGACCGACGACCTGCTCGGCGATCTGCGCGCGCTGAACAAGAGCCAGCCAATGGTCCCGACGTCGCTCGACCCGCCGCGCTAGATCAGCGGCCGCAGGCGCTCTGAGCCTGGCTTCTCACGACGCCGAACACCGCCAGATCGCTGTTCCGAAACACCGGGAGAAATACCTGGGGGCTGGTGTCCAGCACCGGCTGCAGTTGTGGATACGCGGCGCGTTCCGGCGGGCCGACGACGAGGTAGTCGATGCAGAGGTTCGCCGCGCGAACGGACGCCTCGCCGGCTGACGTCGATTGGTACAGCGCGCGAATCAGCGGCTTGGTCGCCTCGTATTTCGCGGTCGGGATCATCGAGATCGGCAAACCGTACGACATCCGCCGCTCCGCGAACGTCGGGATGTACGACCACGTGTCGCGGCCGCGTACGTTCGGATCGACCTGTACTCGCGCGTCCGGGCTCGTCGAGTGCCTGATCCAGTCGAGGCCGGCAACCTCCTGCGGCGTCAGCAGCACGGTCATCCGGAACCCGGGCCCGGGGCCGCGATTCCAGACGTCCTGCGGGTTGTAGATGTCGATCACCACCATCGGCAGCGCGACGATCGCGACCACCGACAACGTCATCATCATCAGCCAGCGCGGCGTGCCGCCTGCGGTCCACCATTCCTGCAGGCCGTAGCCGACGAGCGCCGCCATCGCCACGAACGCGAGATGCCCCGCATGCCACCCCACGTACACGCTGCCGTGATCCGGTAGATCCACCAGGAAATAGAACGCGGCACAGGTCGCCAGCGCGATGCAGATCGGGGTGAAGCGGCCGAGTGCGCCGCGCCACACAGCGGCGGCGAGGCCGGCGGCCGCGGCGATGGCCACCGGGCCGAAACTGAGAAAGAGATTCTCCCCGACCCGGCTCGTCGCGACGCCGTTGACGCCAAGCGCGACCAGCCGCCCACCGGTATCGACGTACTGCAGCGCCCAGATTGCCGCGACGGCGACGACCATCGGTGCGGCCGCGGCGGCCATGCAAGGCAGAAAGGCTTTCCAGCACCGCATTCCGGCCAGTCGCCACGCCTCGTACGCCGCCACCATCATCACGAGCATGCCGGCGTCGAAGGAGCTGATGAGGAGCGCGAGGCCGAGAAAGACGCCGGCGAGAAACAGCAGCGCGGCGCGCGCGGGATTCCTGGCCTGCACGAGCAGCAGCAGCGCCGAGAATCCGAACAGATACGTCAGCTGGTGCTGAGGCTGATACATCAGCAGGCGCTGCAGCCCGTCGACCGGCATGCCGTTGTGAAACCACCGCGTGACGGAGTCGATATTGAGCGTGCGCAGGAGGTTCAGCCAATTCTCGATCGGCACCCCCGCGCGCCAGAACGTCCACAGCCGCTCGGCTCCCTCGAAGCTGGAGCAGAAGATCACACCCAGGCACCCGAGCGCGGCCGCCCATGGCTTCTCCACGAAGTGGCGGACGAAAAAATAGAAGAATCCGACGAAGGCGATGTCGCACGCCACGGCGTTCACGAGCAGAATCTGATCGATCGACACCCGTCGCGGAAATGCCCGGTGTTCCGCCGCCGGCAGCAAATGCGCGAACCAGTAGTAGTGCAGACTGTCGCCCAGGTAGAACGGATTTCTGGGCGGCATGTCGCCCTTGCTCACTTCCGACACGACGGCCGCGGCCCAGACATGGTCGGCGGTGAAGTAGGCGCGATAGGCGCGGCCCTCCGGAAGGTTCGCGCCGACGTGCGCGTACGGCAGGCCGACCACCACCGGCACCGACAGCAGCACGAGCGAAATCGCGGCGATCTCGCGTTTGGCGATG
>JADGOC010000201.1 GCA_017883165.1 Acidobacteriota bacterium | reverse complement strand
GGTGATCGCGCAGCTCGAGCTGCACGCCAACACCGGCAAGTACGAGAAGAAGGTGTACATGCTGCCGAAACACCTCGACGAGCAGGTGGCGCGGCTGCATCTCGACCATCTCGGTGTCAGGCTGACGAAGCTGACGAAGGATCAGGCCGACTACATCGGCGTGCCGGTCGACGGACCGTACAAGCCGGATCACTATCGGTACTAGGGGCTGGTGGCTAGGGGCTGGGGTTGCACGCGGACTAGATGAACCAAACGATCATCTCTTGACTTCGCGGGAGAGATCCGCGAGTCTGGCGTCCTCCTCCCTCTAAGGCCTGGAGGCCGCATTTGGACCCGTCGATCTCGACGCTGATAGCCGCAGCCGAGGCGGGCGATCGTTCTGTCGTACCGGCGCTGTTCAGCGCTCTGTACGCTCAACTACACCGCGTCGCGAAGCGCGAGCTCGCGCGGCGCGGTGCCGCCATGAGTCTCGGCGCGACGACGCTGCTGCACGAGGCGTATCTCGACATGGCGGGATGCACGTCTCCCGCATTTCCCGACGAAGCCCGCTTCATGGGGTACGCGGCGCGCGTGATGCGCGGCCTCATCATCGATCACGCCCGCAGCCGCCGCGCGAGCAAGCGCGGCGGCCAGTTCGAGTTCACCGCGCTCGGCACCGAAGTTCTCGATCAGGCCGTTGACACGCGGGAGCTCGTTCAGATCAGCGACGCGCTCGACGAGCTCGCCACGACCGACGCGTCGCTTGCCGAGATCGTCGATCTGAAATTCTTCTGCGGCTTCTCGTTCGCGGAAATCGCCGCCATGCAGGGCGCCTCCGAGCGGACGATTCAGCGCCGGTGGGAGCGCGCCCGCATCTATCTGCATCAGGCCCTGCGCTCCGAGACACCCCTCTGACGAGATGATCCCCAGGCTCGACTCGGAGCGCTGGCAGGCCGTCGGCCCGTACCTCGAACGGGCGCTCGACATCACGGATCCGGACGCGCGCATGGCGTGGGTGGCGGCGCTGCGCAGCGAGCATCCCGACGTCGCCGTCGATCTCGAGACGCTCCTCGAAGAGCACGGCGCGCTCGAGCGGGAACGGTTTCTCGAAGGCAACGCCGCGGCGCCGGCGGTGACGTCGATCGCGCCGGGGCAGACCGTCGGCGCCTACACGCTCGTGTCGTTCATCGGCCACGGCGGAATGGGTGCCGTGTGGCTCGCCGAGCGGAGCGACGGACGGTTCAAACGACGCGCGGCGGTGAAGTTCCTGAGCGCCGCGCTCGCCGGGCACGGTGAAGAGCGGTTCAAGCGCGAAGGCTACATCCTCGGCCGTCTCACGCACCCGAACATCGCGCAGCTCGTCGATGCGGGCGTCACGGCATCGGGTCAGCCGTACCTCGTCCTCGAATACATTGCCGGCGAACCGATCGACCGGTACTGCGAGAGCCACCACCTGGATGTGGACGCGCGCATTCGACTCTTTCTGGAAGTGCTCGACGCGGTGGCGCACGCGCACGCGAACCTGATCGTGCACCGCGATCTCAAGCCGTCCAACGTGCTGGTGGACGCGGACGGCCGCGTGAAGCTCCTCGACTTCGGCATCGCGAAGCTGATCGAGGAAGAAGGCGGACGCGCGGCGACGCTGCTGACGCGCGACGGCGCCCACGCCATGACGCCCGCCTACGCGGCGCCCGAGCAGATGACGGGCGGAGCGATTACGACCGCCACCGATGTGTACGCGCTTGGCGTGCTGCTCTACGTTCTCTTCACCGGCGATCATCCGGGCGGCTCCGCCCTGCGCTCCACGGCGGATCTGGTGAAGGCGATCGTCGACACCGAGCCGCGCCGCGCATCAGACGTGGCGGCCGAACCGGTGCGGCGCGCGCTGCGGGGCGACCTCGACACGATCGTCGCCAAGGCGCTGAAGAAACAGCCTGGCGATCGGTACGTCTCGGTTTCGGCATTTGCTGACGACCTCCGCCGGTACCTGCGCCACGAGCCGATCAGCGCGAGGCCCGACAGCGTGGCGTATCACCTCGCGAAGTTCGTGCGCCGCAACCGCGCCGCCGTCGCGCTTGGGGCCACGGCGCTCGTGGCGGCAACCGCCGGCGCCATCGGCACGGCGGTGCAGGCGCGCACCGCGCGGCAGCAGCGCGATTTTGCGCTCAGCGAGCTCGCCCGCGCGGAAGCGGTCAATGATCTGAACACCTTCGTCCTTTCCGACGCGGCGCCCTCAGGGAAGCCGCTCACAGTCGACGATTTGCTCGCCCGCGCGGAACACATCGTCCAGCGTCAACGCGGCGACGAGGCCGGACGGGCGCAATTGCTGATCGCGATCGGCCGTCAGTACACGGTTCAGGAGGAGTACGCCAAGGCGCGGCGTCTCCTCGAACAGGCTCGCGCGCTCGCGCGTACGCTGCCCGACCGGGCGACGGAAGCGCGCGCTTCGTGCGCGCTGGCGCAGGTGGTCGCCAACAGCGGCGACGTGAAGAGTGCCGAATCGCTGTTGCAGGAGGGACTCGACCGCCTGCCCGATCGAGCGGCGTTCATCGACGACCGTATCTTCTGCCTCGAGCGCGGAAGCGAGATTGCGGTCCGCCGCGGGGCAGGCGGCGACGCGATCGCACGCGCGCAAGCGGCGCAGCGCCTGCTGGCGCAGTCGCCGGTCCAGTCGCAGCTGTCGGACCTCGACGCCCTGATCGCGCTGGCCGGCGCGTACAGCTCTGCCGGCCGGCACGAGGAGGCGAGCGCCGCCTTCGAGCAATCGTCCACGCGGCTTGCGACGCTCGGCCGCGACGACACGGCGCGCGCCGCCACGGTCTTCAACAACTGGGGCGTGTCGCTGAGCGTCCTCGGCCGGCCGCTCGATGCCGCGCGCGCCTTCGAGCGCGCGATCGCGATCAGCCGGCAGGATCAGAGCGACGAGGGCGTCTCGCCGATGCTGCTCGTCAACTACGCGCGCGCGCTGCAGGAGGTCGGCCGGCTGGACGAAGCGGCGAGCTACGCCGACCGCGGCTACGCTCGAGCGAAACGGGCCGGCGCCGAGGTTCTCGTCAGCCAGGCGTCTCTGCTGCGATCCTCGATCTTTCGAAGCCAGGGCGATCTCGAGCGTTCCGCGCAGCTTCTGTCCGAGATGGAACCCTGGCTGCGGAAGAATCTGCCGGCAGGCCACATCGCGTTCGGATCGTTTGCGTCGCAGCAGTCGCTGCTGGCCCAGGCGCAGGGTGACTCGGCGGCGGCGCTGCGCTTTGCCAACGAGGCCGTTGTGATTGGCGACGCGTCAGTCAGCGCCCATCACCAGGGCGGCGACTTCCTGCGGGTCTTTCTCGTCCGCCGATCGGATCTCGAAATGCAGCTCGGCCGTCCGGCCGACGCCGCGGCGGACGCCGAACGCGCCGTGAAGGTGACCGTGGAAAGCACCGCCCCGACCGCGTTGACGAGCGTCTCGGGCCGCGCCTATCTCGCGCTCGGACGCGCCCTCCAGGCACAGAACCGGCGCGGCGAGTCGGTTACAGTTTTGCGATCGGCCATCAGCCATCTTGAAAGCGCGCTCGGCCCCGATCACGCCGACACGCGCGAAGCCCGGCGTCTCCTTGAACTTGCGACCCATTCAGGCTAGCCCCCAGCGCCTGTCGTCTTTTGTCCGCCGTTTGCGATCTTTCCGGTATAGGGCGCGGCAGACCGCCTGCCAGCTCGAGCTCAACCGGTTTTGGAGGGATAGTCATGAATTCGGAACGTTTCCTGCGCGTGTGCACCACTGTCTGGATCGCCGCGGTGGCGATCGTTGTTCCCACCCGGCTCCCGGCGGGTCAGGACACGCCGAACCTGCAGGCGTTCGAAGACCCGACGGGGCAAATCCGGACGTTCAACGCCAACGGCGCGATCGATCGCGACAATCTTTTCTTTCAATCGCTCGGGACCAACGGGCGGGCCTGCATCACGTGCCACCAGCCGTCGGACGCCTGGAGCGTCACGCCCGCGCACGTGCGAGCGCGGTTCGACGCGACGAACGGATTGGATCCGATTTTCCGGACCAACGACGGCTCGAACTCGCCGTTCGCCGACGTCTCCACCGTCGGCGCGCGGCACGCCGCCTACAACATGCTGCTCACCAAGGGGCTCATGCGTGTGGGGATCGGCGTTCCGGCGAACGCGGAGTTCGATCTCGTCGACGTCGATGATCCGTACGGATACGCATCGGCGTCGGAGCTGTCGCTGTTCCGGCGTCCATTGCCGTCAACCAATCTGAACTTCCTCGCCACGGTGATGTGGGACGGGCGCGAGACGTTCGCGAGCCAGTCGATCCATTTCGATCTGAGCGATCAGGCCAACGGCGCGACGCTGGGCCATGCCGCCGCCGCCAACCCCCTGACCGACGCCCAGCGGCAGGAGATCGTGAATTTCGAGTTGGGCCTGTTCACCGCGCAAACCGTGGACAACGAGGCCGGCAACCTTCACGCCGACGGCGTCCTCGGCGGACCCGTGACGCTCTCGGGGCAGCCGTTCTTCATCGGCATCAACGATGTGCTGGGTCCGACGTTCAGCCCTCGCGTCTTCACGCTGTTCGACGCGTGGATGAATCTGAAGAGCTCGGATCACGATCGGGATCACGATCGGGATCACGATTCGACCACCGTGGCCCGATCGGCGATCGCGCGCGGCCAGGAGATCTTCAACACGCGGCCGATCACGATCAGCGGTGTCAAAGGCGTGAACGACGTCCTGGGTGTGACCTCGTTCAGCGGGACGTGCACGACGTGCCACGACGCGCCGAACGCCGGCGATCACTCGACGTCGTTGCCGCTCGACCTCGGACTCACGACCGAGGCGCGACGCACGCCCGACATGCCGCTCTACACGTTCCGCAACAAGACGACGGGCGAGATTCTGAAGACAACGGATCCTGGGCGGGCGCTCATCACCGGAAAGTGGAAGCACATCTCGCTGTTCAAGGGGCCGATTCTGCGCGGGCTCGCGGCGCGCGCGCCGTATTTCCATAACGGCTCCGCGGCGACGCTCGCCGACGCCGTCGACTTCTACAACACGCGATTCAATCTCGCGTTGACCGCGCAGGAGAAGGCGGATCTGGTCGCGTTCCTTCGCGCGCTGTAACTGACCCGTCCTGCCTATTTTCTCAGCGCGCGCGCGGCCACCAGGTTGCGCTGCGCTGCGGAGAAGTTCGGATCGAGGCGGACGGCGGCTTCGAAGTGCGCCACCGCCTTGTCGATCCGTCCCTTCGTCACGAGCGCGCCGCCCAGGCCGTTGTGCGCATCGGCGAAGTCGGGCTGGAGGCGAAGCGCCTCGGTATATTCACCGATCGCTTCGTCCAGTTTGCCCGCGGTCGCGAGCGCGTTCGCGAGATTGTTGTGCGCTTCTGAGAACTGGGGCTTCAGGCGCACCGCCTCCGAGAAATGGGCGACCGCGTCGCTCACCCTCCCCTGCTCCGCCAGGATCTTTCCCAGGTTGTTGTGCGCGTCGGCGTCGGTGGGCTTGAGGCGCAGCACCTCGGTGTAGATCTGAACCGCCTCGGCCGTCCGGCCCTGGCTCGCGAGCGCGAGGCCGAGGTTGTCGTACGCGTCCACGAACCTGGGATTGATGCGCAGCGCTTCCGAGTAGTGCGCGATCGCGTCGCTCGTCCGCCCGGCGTCCTCGAGCGCCATCGCGAGGTTGCTTTGCCCTCGGTAGTTCGGACCGGTCGCCTCGACGACGCGCTCCCAGAGCGTGAGGTTGTCCGCCCAGTATTCCACTTGATGCCGCGACACGACGGCGCACGCGAGGATCGCCACGGCGGCCGCCGCCGGGAGTGCGGCGCGACGCGCCGGCCAGCGCTCGAGGAGATCGGGAATGCCCCACGCCAGGATGACGAAGAGGCCGACGAGCG
>JADGOC010000200.1 GCA_017883165.1 Acidobacteriota bacterium | reverse complement strand
CTGACGCTGCAGGCCAAGTGGGACCTCTGGCATGCGGTGCGCGCCCGCGGTCGGCGACCCAAAATCAAGGCTCTCCCGAGGCTGACGGCACAGGCCGCAGGCTAACGGGCTTCTTCTTCACGATCGCGCGACGCCCCATCCCTGTAACCCTGTCACAGCAGGGCTATTGACGTGCGAGCACTATCGACGCGCCCGTAGCTCACTTGGATAGAACATGGGACTTCTAAGCCGGGGGTCGCAGGTTCGAGTCCTGCCGGGCGCGCTTTTTCCTAAAGAATTCGCCGATTTTCGATCCCAAGAAGCTCCTTGGCAAACACAAATCGAAAAAAGTGACCGGTCTTGTGAGTTCGCGCCACATCTGCGCGATTTCAAGATCGCCAATTCTCCTAGCGATCCGCGACATCCAGAACTCAGGCGCATGTGAGCCATCGACGAAAGCCATCGTGAGCACCGGCCATGAACGCCCGCGGTCGCTTTGCGACATCATTCCGCCGATACCGCTTCCTATCGTCCCAGACGTGCCATGATTTGAGGTACATGAGAACTTCACTCACGCTGTCGCATCTGGAATACCGCGGAAGCAGCGCGCTCGCAGGCGTCCTGCTCTGCACCGCATTGACGTTCGCGCAGTCCGATCCGTCGTCCATCCAGCCGCTCAGGACGACCCCGACCGAAAAGCTCACGGTGAATCCCGGCTTCAGGGACTGGGGCCCCACGACGATCGCGGGGACGACGATCCTCGGCGGCAACCCGACGGGCCGAGGGGGGTTGTTTGCCATCGACATGGCCACCGGCAAGGTGAAGTGGACGCTCCGGCCCGTCTTCAACGGCGGAACCGCGTCGGTGGCAACCGCGCCCGCAGTCTCTGGCGACATCGCGATCACGCCCTTTTCGGCGGCCAATCCGGGCGCGGTCGTGGCGGTGTCGCTCGCCACGGGCAAGGAAGCGTGGCGCGGTCCCGACCCCGCGCAACATGCGATGGTCGCCGTCAACTCCGGCCTGGCCTACGTGCTGAGCAAAGACAACAATTTCTACGCGCTGGATGCGGCCACCGGCCGTGAAAGATGGAAGGTGGGATTCGCTCGCGACAATTGTGATTCCGTGCCGATCGTGCGGGATGGCACCGTCTACGTGGGCGGCAATGTCCTCGTGACGCCAGCCGACGCGAACCGGGCGGCGGGCTACTACCGATTTCTCTTCGCCCTCGACGCGGCGACGGGAAAAGAACGTTGGCGGTACCCCGAAGCGCCACAAGCGGGCCTGGGCAGTGGAGTCTGCCTCAGCCAGCCCATCGTCACAGCCGACACGGTGTTCGCCGTGGGCGACGAATCTCTCTACGCAGTGAATCTAGCGACCGGACGTGAGCGGTGGAAACCCATCGAGATTCGACGGCCGGTGGAAGGGCGCGTCCGAGCGGTTGCTGTGCGCGGCCTGGTCGACGCGGGCCCGGTGCTGATCGGCATGACACCGGGCTTCCTCATCGCCTTCGACAAGGCGTCTGGGGCGACAGCGTGGGAGGTTCCTGGGGAGTACAACGTCGAGTCGCCGTGCACGACGGTTGCGGGCCGCGTTCTCTACTTCCAGGGTAGCCCGAACAGCGCGCCGGCTGCGCACAAGCGAAGCACCCTGCACGCGCTCGACCTCGACACGCGCGCGATCCTGTGGTCGTTCTCGCGCCCAACTCAGGAGCCCGACTGGCCCTTCGGTCACGTGACGCCCGTCAATGGCGGGCTGTGGGTGGATTCCTATCAGGCGCTGGTGAAGCTGCAGTGACGAGGTCTCACGGCTCCGTGTACTACCTCGCCGGCCCACCGGGCATAGTGACGGCGATGCGCGACTCAGCGACGGCATCTTAGCGGCGCACCGATCTCGCCGATGATGCGGGCGCCCGTAGCTCAGGTGGATAGGACATGGGACTTCTAAGCCGGGGGTCGCAGGTTCGAGATAGACCTCGAATTTGATGGTCGATTGAAGGTGCTGACACACTCGCATTTCACCGACAAACCCGCAGAGCAGACTACGATGTGACAGGTTTCTTTGTGTGACAGTCCGACGCCGGCCGTTTCGCGCGTTACCGCCCCAGCATCCGCTTCACGTCGTCAGACATCTGGCCGGTGAGCTCCCAGCGGACGAGCGAGATCGGCACGAGACCCGCCGCGTTGAACTCGTCCATGAAGCGCTTCATCGTGAACGCGTCGCCGAGCTGCCGCCGGCGCTCCGCGATGAGCTTGTCGGTCTCGATCTTGCCAATCAGATAGCTCGTGCCGTAGGCCGGCTGCTGCAGGTAGAGATGCTGCTCGCCGCGGACGAGGTTGCCGCTCATGCTGAGCCAGCCGCGCGGCGTGTGGTCGGACGCAAACTGTGAGGCCTGTTCGAGCGTGAACTTGTTGCTGTGCATCCGGAGGTCGCCCAGCGCCCGTGCGGCGCGTTCGGCGACCAGGATGTAGACCAGCTCGCGCGAGCGCGGCCGCGCCTCGAACATGCCGGCCTGAAGCATCAGCTCCTCGAACGCCGTCGCGAAACCCTCGGTGCGCGTGTTGAAGATGTTGTAGAGCTGCGCCACTTTGCGCACCGGACTCGGATGGCCGACATTCGCCATCCAACCCTTGTCGAACCAGTGATAGCCGTGCGTGCGCATCACTTCCGGGTCGCGCGCGTCGACCTCGCCGAAGAACTCGCGCGGGCCGGGCGAGAAGCTGCCGAGATGCGCGCGCAGCCCGGGGTCCATGTCGGGCCGGATCGTCAGGATGTCGTGATCCTCGAGGAACGCCATGTACTCGGTCACCGCGGCGCCGAAGCGCTGGTCGTGCTCGGCGGCGCTCGCGATCGGCACCTGCGGCGGCAGTTTCGCGTGCTTCTGCTCCTCGAGCGCCAATGAGGCCGACGAGCGCCCGAGTTCGCGCTCCATGAGAGTGACCTCGTCCTGCCAGGTGTACGGCACGAGCTGGACGTTCTTGAGATACCAGTTGTAGTTGTCGACGCCGATACCCGACGGCCCCGTCTTGCTCGGAGCCTGGCTGTCGAGCCAGGCGGCCAGCGCGTCGGTGGCGGTCCTGGCTCTCTCGACCGTCGCCTTGAGGTCCGGCTGCGTGTCGCCGAGCTTCGCGGCAAACGCCGCGAGGTCCGCGCTCTGGGCCTTGATGGCCTTCTCGCCGTAGGTCCAGAGATCCTTCTCGTTGCCCGTCAGGTTCGTCTTCGCCTGTTCCAGCAGCTTCGGAATCGGTTGCAGCCCGGCGCCGATCGCGGCCGCATCGCCTGCCGACAGCGGGAGCGTGTACTTCCACAGCTCCACGCCGCCAGCGGCGAGCGGGCCTTCGCGCGCCGGTTGGTCGCTTTCGTCGCCGTATGCCGTGACGTAAAACGCCGGGTTGTTCGCCCACGGCCTGAGCACGCGATGATCGAAGTCGAGGCCGTGCATCTCGGCGCGGACGACGTAGTAGTCGACCTGCTGCGGGATCGGCCAACTCGTCGGGTCAATGGCGGCCAGGCGGTTGGCGAATCCGGTCAGGTCGCGCTCCTGCGCGGCCATCGCGGCGGCGGAATAGTCGGGCGCGCCGTCCACCCGCTTCGGCTGCTGGAAGCTCCGCCATTCGCCGAAGAGCGTCGTCAGGTCTTCGTAGCGCGTGCTCCTGGCCGCGATGGGAGTGGCCGCGGGCGGCGTGCCGCAGCCGGCGGCCAGTGCAACGAACGCGAGGGCAACAGCGGTGATGGCGAAACGACAGAGACAGCGCATACGCGCACTATACTCCGTCGCCCACTGACACCGGCACGATCGGAAATATCATTCTCTGGAAATGCCGAAACGATCTGTGACCACATCCGCCGGTCCCAGAACCAACATGCATCCTCAGCGGTGTCCGGGAAATACCAAAGGCGATCGCAGAAGCCGTCGTCTACACCAGCTCTCTGGGCACTGGGACCCGAGTACAGGGCGTTCTACACCGCTACCGGATACCTGACTATGATCGGCCAGGCACTCCTCGCGATCTGGTTCTTCGTCGCCAGTGTCTCGATGATCGTCAAGCGAGAGGCCGCAGCCGCCACGCGGGCCACTTGAGACCGAGCGCGCCCAACAAGCACTGGCAGCCCGGCGGCGCGTCGATCGTGATCACGTGCGTCGCCCCGAGCACGGGCGATGCCACGATGTCGGTCATCGGTGACGGCGCTGCCCAGAAGCCAGGACGTGCCGTTCCATTCCTTGATTGATCCAGGTAACGCTGAGCCGATTCGGACGTAGATGAATCCGTGGCAGAACACGACGAAAGCGATTAGATAGCGCAACCAAGGTGTCATCGGATTCTCCCTGCTTTGCCGCAAGCGGCGACACGACGTTATCGGCGGTGCACGAATCAGAAGGGAACGGTCTCAGCCCGTCGTTTCACGCCACGCAGGAAGTTGCGCGCCGTAATCTCGCCCCAAATCAACACGACTGGAAACGCGACCAGCCGGAACGCAAGCGGGCGACACGCCATCCGCACCCGCCGAACCACGCGCGTCTGGCTGTCCGTCAGCCGTATGAGGATAAGGGCGTCGGTTAACTCTGCGGACACTCGGTCGCGGAGACGCGCCGGCAACAAATACGGCAAGTGCGTATCCGTGAAGAGCACCAGTGACCGGGTTGGCTCGCTCTGACGAACGATGTAGCAGGCTGTGCCCGGCGGTCCGTCGAGGATGGCGTCACCGACACGTAGATCCTGCCACTCCGGCACGATGCCCGTGTCGCGCTTCTGATATCGAACCCGCGTGCGACCTTGCTCGCGCGAGAGCACGCGATAATAGAAATCAACCGCCGCATCCCACCACGGTGAGTCGGAGTAGAAGCCCGCTCGCCCTTGCCCTATCTGGATGAGCCATCGCCAAATCCGTTCGGCGGGCGCGTTGATGGTAATGGCGCGGGTTATTTCGAGCAGCGGTGTTCCCACGATGTCGTCGCCGGGCAACGGCATCTGAGCCTCTTCTTTGGTCGCGCCGAAGGAATAGGTCATCTCCCGCTCCTGACTTTTGCGAGCCCACATGCGCTGAGCACGCACCGTTGTCGCTGGCTGCATCCTGCGACGCTAGGCATCGGTCACGATTGGAGCCTTCCCAGCGTACTGATCGTCCGCGAGCTGCTTGAGCATGAAGTCCGCCAGATTCGCACGCGAAAGATACGTGCCCGTGACTCCGTCTCCCAGGTAGCCGACCAGGACGCGACCGGTCTTCGGACCATCATTCAGAAACGGCGGACGAACAATCGTCCAGACGCGATCAGATTCACGGACGGCCTGAGCGGTGGCGACGACATCATCATAGGCGGGCCGCATCAGGAGCTTCGCGATGCCCACGAAGAACCTGGACCGCAGTTTCGGCGCGTCATGAGGGTCTGCCGCGCTGGCCGTGGCCACCACGACGACACGCCGCACCCCGAGCTTCTTCATGGCGGCGAGGATATTCCGCGTACCTTGCGCAATCGGCGTCCCCTTCTGTGGCATGCCCTGCCCGAGCAGGCTGATGACGCCGTCCACCCTCTCGACCGCCCGTTCGATGGCCGCGACGTCCGATAGGTCACCTTCGACCACAGTCAGCCGATCGTGCGCGATTCCCAGCTTCTCCGGATGGCGCGCGTAGGCCACAACGGAATGCCCCTCGTCCAGCGCTTGAGCAACAAGCGACCTGCCGGTCGACCCCGTGGCACCGAACACCGCGACCCGCATGGCCTCTCCCGTCTGTAATACCTGGCGACGTGAAGCGTAATCCGCCCGCTAGAAAAATAAGACGAGTGGCTTTTCACTTCCCAAACAGGCTCTGTGGAGGCCAGTGCAGCCACAGCAGCGAGACGAGCACGGCGACATTCATGCCCGTGGCAGCGAGGGTATTGAACATGGGCCACGTCCCG
>JADGOC010000199.1 GCA_017883165.1 Acidobacteriota bacterium | reverse complement strand
AATGTGTCCTCATTCCTCTTGGGAAGGGGCAGGAAAAGTAACGGAACCACCTGCCCTCGTCAACGACTATCTTGGCCCGCAAGTACTACGGCATTGGCGGCGTGTCCACCTGTAACTGCTCGATGCCGTCCTGCGCCGCCTCGCGAATTTCCTCGTCAGTGTCCTTCAACAAGGGTTGCAGCACCTGGATCGCGCGTTTGTCCTCCGTGTCCACCAGCGCGTCGATCGCCTCCGAACGTACATCCTTTGGCTGGTCGCCGCGGATGGCGGCGGTAAGAATGTTGAGCTTCTTGTCGTTCTCACCGTCGATGTCAGACAATGAATTCACCAGTTCGATCTTCAATTCCTGATCCTTCTCATTGACAAACAGGCGACCCACGGCGTCAATCGTCGCCGGTGACTCAATCGAAGTGAGTTCGTAAATCATCGCCACGCGCTTCTGAAGGTCCGGCGTATTGAAGTATGTACTCTCCAATTGCTGCACCTGCGCGGCCAGTTGCGCCGGTGTCTCCTCCTGCGCGCTTGGCGGAACCGCCGGCGGTGTCGACGGCGCCGTCAGGGTAGGTGGTGTTGCCGGAGTGATTGCGACCGGGGGCGGCGGAGTCGGATGCGCCGGCCGCGGTGTTTCGGCCCCACCGACCGTTGTTTCCGCGGGTGATGAGGGGCCCGTTGATTCAGTTTCCTTCTTCGAGCAACCCCCGGTAACCAACGCGACGGCGGCCAGTGTGATGGTGAAAATGAGTTTAGGACGTTGCATGTTCGATATCCCTTTCAACTTTCTGTGTGCGCAGCATACTCACTGAGCGCGACATCGTCCAGTCCGAGTTTCGCTGACGCGTCCGTGACTGACCGTCCAATGTAAAACCAAACGCGTCTCACAACCACTCCAAGAGTTGGCCGAGATTGTGGATTACCAGATCAGGTTTGGAGGGCGACTCGGGCGCTCGCTCAGGCGCGTAGAGCACGGTCCGGAAACCCAGGTGTTGGGCGGGCGCAATGTCGTCGGTCAACGAATCACCGATGAACACGCAGCCGTCCGGCATAATACTGTCGCGGGTCAATACCTCGATGGCGGGACGGAACGCGGCGAGGTCCGGCTTGGCCACGCCGAGGTCAAATGAAAAAAAGACAAGCTGTGGATCGAACACCGACTCGTAGGTGCAAATCTTGCCGGTACTCTCGCTGCGGAGCAGCGCCGACAGCTCAATCGGCGTGTAGAACTGCGCGTTGGAAATAATCCCCTGGCGCAGACTGCGCCGCTGAAGTTCCGCCAGCACTTCAAACGCGCGCGGTTGAAACTGCTTCGGATTAGCCTGTCGCTCGAAGAAGAGGGCGACTTCACGGGCAAAATTGATCGTGGGCGATTCGTGGGGTTGGAGTTTCTCCAGCAGCTTGAACCAGATTTCGTCGATGCGCACTTCGGGATGCACGACGCCTTCGGATGACCGCGCCTCGCGCTCGGCTTGAATGTCGCGCAGAAAAAGATCGTGCAGGCGCGCGGGAACAATGCTGAGTCCGAAGTTCTTCACGGTGCGCTCGAATGCAGAGCGCAATTCGCCCTCGCGACGAATGAGCGACTCGAAATCGCCACGCTCGGCGGCAATGAGCGTGCCGTATACGTCCCAAAATATGATTTTCGCATCGCTCATAAAAACTATTCCGCTTTCCCAGACGCATTATTGCGCCAAGTCGCAGCGGACAGCAAATCTTACATTTGCGCCCAGCGAGTGCGAAGCAGAAATCGGCGCGAATTCAAAGACGCGTGCAATCGCAATCGGCAACCGTAAACTCTTGCGGAACAGAGAACAGTTTAACCCACGAAGATCGCATCGTCAGTCCAATCCGGCCGCAGGATGCCCTTGGACATGTTCACGAGGGGCACATAATTATGAAAGATGCGGATCGGGCCGAGCAATCGCAACGTGGAAATCTCTTCGATCGAGTCAGGTCCGTGATTCTTTCGCAGCGAGGGCAAGATCTTGCCTTGGACGTTCTCAATGATATCGGCTTCGTTCTTGCCCTCGATGATCATGACGAACGCCGGGACCGGCTCAGCACCTGATGTGATCGGAACCAACCTCAAACAAACGGCGCGCATTACCGGACTGCTCTATCTCGGCTTCTTCATCACCAGGATCTCGGGCTTCCTGATGGTCCGCGCCCAACTCTTCGCCGCCGACGACCCCCACGGCACGTTGTCCAACCTGATGGAGCACGAGTCGCTGGCGCGCGTTGGCATCGCATTGGAGCTGGGCATTGTGTTGACCCAGGCCCTGACAGCGGTGTGGTTCTACCGCTTGTTCCGCAGCGTCGACACCTTCGCTGCCGGTTCGATCGCCGTGTTCGGGATGGTCAACGCGGTCGCGATCATGGGCAGTGCGGCACTACTCGCAACGGCACTCGACGTGGCCCGCGATGCCTCGCTTGCCGCCGCAGGTGACGCGGCTGCCACAGTTCAACTGCTGTATGTCGCCAGCGGTCACCTTTGGGGAGTCGGAGGGATGTTCTTCGGCCTATGGCTGATCCCGATGGGCTGGCTCGTGGTCCGCTCACGGTGGCTGCCGCAGCCGCTGGGTTGGATCCTGATCGTTGGCGGTGTGGGTTACCTGGTCAGTGCCTTTGTCACTTCTCCTGTTCCCCGACGCCGACCTCATCACCGGACTCCTGACCGTACCCGCGACCATCGGCGAGTTCTGGATCATGGGATACCTGATCATCGTCGGCCTCCGCCGCCACGCCCCCGCACACGAGGCGGCGTTCCGGGCGCACTGAGGCGGCTGAATGGCGCGCTGTGGGGCGTGCCGGTAGCGCGAGGAAACGCTCCCTCGGACGTCACCGATTGGCGCGTTCTGCAACGCGTTGGGGGCGGAGCTAGAGACAGCGACCGTGACCAACCAGGTTCTGCTCGACGAGGACCGGTCCCGGACGAGGGGACGAAGTGCCCTGGGCGCCGGACGGACGCTGGGTGAGGGTGGAGCGGTAAGCCGAGCCGAGGTAACCCGCTCATGGACGAGAGCCAGGAGGCAGTGGTCGGCTCCGCGGAGGAAGGGCATTGCCATGACAGATCGAGTGACGGCCCGGGTCGTCGGCACCTTGTTTCTCGTGGCCACGATCGCAGGCTTGATCGGGCTGCCGCTGCAGGAGTCTGTCGTGGGCGGTGGGGACTACCTCACCGCGGCGTCGGCCCATTCGGACCGGTTGGCCACCGGAGTGCTGCTCCAGCTCGTCATGGGGGTGGCGGTGGTGTCGATCGCCGTGGTGATCTATCCCGTGCTGCGACGAGGAACCGAGCGGCTCGCGATGGGCTACGTCGTGGCGCGGGCGCTCGAGGCGGTGGTCGACGTCGTCGGCGCGATCGGGCTGCTGACCTTGATCACGGTGGGCGAGAAGTACGTCGCCGCGGAGAACCGCGCCTCGTTCGCGGCGCTCGGTCAACTGATCACGGCCGAGCGGGACTGGGCGGGGCACGCCGTCCTGGACGCTGCTGTGTTCAGCCTCGGCGCACTGGTCCTCAACGCCGCGTTCTACCGGTCCCGTCTGGTCCCCCGATGGTTGTCCGTGTGGGGACTGGCCGGCGCGGCGGCGTACCTCACTGCGGGACTGCTGGTCATGTACGGGCTCGAGCCTCTGTCGACTCCCCAGGTCGTGCTGGAGGCGCCGCTGGGGCTGCAGGAGATCGCGCTGGCGCTGTGGCTGATCTTGAAGGGATTCGACTCAACGCGGGGAAGCACTCCACCGGCCGCCGGAGGTGCCAGGGACCAGCACGCGCCCTCGATTGCGAGTCTGACTTGAGCGTCAACGTCAACCGAAGTACGAGATTCCCATGAGGACCACCACAACCAGGCAGTACCGAGACACCCAAGTCGATGTGAAGCTCGTCCTTTGTGCCCTGTGGATCACGATGCTGTTCGTGTTCGCCTACGTCGACATCTTCGGGTTCTACCGCGCCGACGTTCTCAAGGCTGCGCTCGACGGCAAGGTGGCGACCACGGGATTCATGGTCAACCAGGTCTTCCTGACCTCCACCCTGGCGTACATCCTGCTGCCGGCCCTGATGGTGGTCCTGTCCCTCCTCCTCAAGTCACGAGTCAACCGGATCCTCAACATCGTCGTCAGCCTAGTCTACATGGTCACCATCATCGGTTCGGCCATCGGCGAAAAGTGGGCCTACTACATCGCCGGAAGCGTCGTCGAAGTGATACTCCTCGCCGCCATCGCTCGATCCGCCTGGAAATGGCCGCCACCCCAGACCGCACCATCGCTGCCATAGACACCCACCGCGCAGAGCCCGCGTCCTAGTGGGCGGTTAGCCGCAGTTCGTTCCGCTGTGCCTCTAGGGTGCGATCTCTTGCTCACAGGCCCGCGATCATTGGACGAAACACTCGGCGTCTCGGGCTCGCCTCCAGCTCGACCACACCGAGGGTGCTGACACCATGCGCGTCGTGCACGACCTCGTGCCCGCCAACGCTGCCAATCAGGAGACGCTGGTGAGCCCCGGTACCGTGCTCGGCGATCCCGTCGTGACGTCTGGGGCCGGCCCAGCTTCTGCGAGCGGAAGACCGGTTCCTCCACGTCAGTCCGGACGCCTTCCTCAACGAGCAGGTCACAAGCGCGGTTTACGTTGACCGCTGCGCCAGTTCGAGGTCCCGATACCGTCGGCGGCGGCGGACCATCGACGGGTCACCGTCGGAGTAGAGCCGATGCCGTCCGCCACCCGGGCTTGGCTGATGCCTACCCGGCGGGCAGCCCGGCTTCGCCGATCCGTTGCGAGATGCGGTCCAAGAACATCGGCAACGTGTAACGCTGCCACTCCTCCAACGGCGCTGGCGTGACCGCGAAGCACTCCTCCCAGTGAACGCAGGCGATGGTGGCAAGCTCGTGAACGATGTGGGGGTGCTCCGACCAGCAGTGCGGGATCAGGCGGTCGGTCCGCCAGGTGTGCTCCTCGTTGATCCACGCCACGACCTCGTCAAGCCAGGCATAGATCAGACGTCTCACCTCGCCCGGGCACGACGCTGGTTCCCAGGGAGGCGGCAACGTCGCGACACGACGCAGTTCCGCAACGGACTCAGGCGGGTTCGCCGCAGTGAGCCAAAGCTCCTCGAGGGGTTATCTCGATCGCCGGCGACGGCGCCGGGAAGGGCACCGCCATGGGACGAGTCGACGTCACGACGCACTCCTGGCCGTCGACGCGGACGCCCTCGCGTCTGCTTGGTCACGAAGCAGCCGCCGACCAGCCTTGCCGTCGATGCACCTCGACAGTCGCGCTATGAGGGGCCGGGCGTTCTCGGCGACAACGAGCGCACGCCTGTCGGGCAGTTGACGGATCTCCTTGGACCGCAGGATCGGAACGTCCTCGCAGTACAGACTGCTGCTCCAACCGGAACGACTGTGGTTGTAGCTGCGCCGCACGATCCCAGTCGTGCCGAGAAGTTCGGACACCTCCTTGTAGAACTCGACGTCCTTGCCGCCGCCGAAGATGACCAGGTTTGTTGGTGAGCCCGAACATCGCCCGGGCTTCGTTCTCGCCGTAGCAGATCACGAGCTGGCGCCAGGTCTGCGTCGCGTAGATGAACGAGAGCCCGAGCGCGCGCTCGTTGGCCATTCGCGTGCGCAGCGTCGGCAGCGGCGTGGTCGAGGGCAGCTCGTCGAGGCAGGCCAAGAACGGCGGGCACAGTCGGCCGTACGGCGACCTCATCACGAGACCGAGCGTTGTGTCGAGCACATGCCCTCGTGCACCGCGGCGTACCCGGTGCGGGCTCGCTCGGCGTCGGCACGCTGCTGCTGGAGATCCCGGCTGCGGCGGCGCTGGTCGCGACGTACGTCGGGCGTAGCCGCGCTCGCATCGGGCGAGCCGACCGGCAGCTCGGCCGCGGCCGGCACTGACCGCTTCG
>JADGOC010000198.1 GCA_017883165.1 Acidobacteriota bacterium | reverse complement strand
GAGGCGTTGGCGATCGAGCTCGGCGTGCAGCCAGTCCGTCTCAGGATTCCGCGCGCCTTGGAAGTAATCGACCCAGACCGTCGTGTCAACGATGACCATTGCCAACCATGCCAACCACGCTGCCTAGGTCGCCGCCCGTTCCAGGCGGGATGAGTGGAGATCTCCCTCCCAGCCCACGTTGCCTCGCAAACGGCGGATGCTGCGCTGGCCCCTGGTCTGGACCAACAGACGCAGCGCCTCCTCGACCACCGCGCGTTTTGTACGCGCACCGCTCGTGCGCATGGCCTGCCGCATCAGGCGGTCGTCGATATCGATGTTCGTCCGCATGGCGTACCCCTATGTGTAAGATTCACATATTCTTGTGTATACGTCAATCAGCGTCTTCTCGCACGACTTTGTCACGTCGCGCGCGGGGATTGCGCGCGAGCGGCGGGATGGCCGCGCTCAGCCGCCGCCGACCTTGCGGGGCGTCCGCGTGCGCGGGACGAAGCCACGAGACGTGGTCGCCTTCCAAGGCTGCTCCGTCTTGTGCTTGGGTGCTCGCGTGGGAGCCGGCGTGGCCACCTCCGACGATTGAGCAGCCGCTTCTGCTGCGACTTTGGCCCGTGCGGCAGCCGCCTGCCGGTCGTCCTTCTCGAGACAGCAATGCTTGTATTTGCGGCCCGAGCCGCAATGGCAGGGCTCGTTGCGCCCCGGTCGTGCACTGGTCGGAGCCGTCATTGAAACGAGTGTACCGTACCGCTTGACGGCGTCCTCCAATTCGAGCCGGCGACGCCGTGCAAGTCGCCAGCTGCCTCTATCTGCAACGCGAGACGCGCCAGCCGCTCCCCTTCGTGGCGTTTGACGATCGGCTCGCCGAGGCGGCTCGCCATGAGGGGTTGACCGTCGTGCCCGTGCCCAAAGCTCGAAGCTGACCGATAGCGAAGTGATCTACGATCGCCTGAGCTCAGGGCCCCATGCGGATTGAATTCACGCTGAACGGCGCGGCGCGGCAGGTCGACGTGCGGCCAGGCGAGTCGCTGCTCGAGCTTCTGCGGGAGCGCTGCGGGATCGTGTCGCTCAAGGACGGGTGCCAGCCCCAGGGGCAGTGCGGCTGCTGCCTGGCGCTCGTCGATGGACAGCCGAAGGTCACCTGCGCCATCCCGGCCGACAAGGCCGCCGGCAAGACGATTCTCACGCTCGAGGGCGTCGCCGCCGCCGACCGCGAGCTCGTCGCAACCTCGTTTGCCACCGCGGGGGCCGTGCAGTGCGGCTTCTGCATTCCTGGCATCGCGCTCAGAGCGGTTCACTTCATCGAAGGCAACCCCACGCCCACCCGCGCGGAAATCGCGCGCGCCATCGACGTCCACCTCTGCCGATGCACGGGCTACGTCAAGATCATCGACGCCATCGAGCTGATGGCCAGAACCAGGTGCGGCGAGGCGGTGCCGCCGCGGTCTGACGCGGGCGGCGTCGGCGCGTCGCTCGTGCGGTACCAGGCGCCCGAGCTCGTCGTGGGCGATCGGTTGTACGTCGACGACATGACGCGGCCGGCCCTGCTGCACGGCGCCGTCCTGCTGTCGCCGCACGCACGCGCCAGGGTGCGGCGCATCGACACGACGCGCGCGCGATCGCATCCGGGCGTCGTCGCGGTCGTCACGGCCGCGGACGTCCCCGGCAAACGCTGGTACGGGCTGATCTATAACGACTGGCCCTGCTTCGTCGCCGAAGGCGAAGAAGTCCGGTGCGTCGGCGACGTCGTCGCGGCGGTGGCGGCCGTCGATCGGCGCACCGCGCGCGAGGCCGCGGCGCTCGTCGACGTGGAATACGAGATCCTCGCGCCGGTGCTCGATCCGGTCGAGGCGCTCGCACCCGGCGCGCCGCAGGTCAATCCGAAGCACCCGAACCTGCTGGGGCACTCCGTGATCCGGCGCGGCGACGCGGACGCTGCGCTCGCCGCCAGCACGCACGTCGTCCGTGGCACCTGGACGACGCAGCGAATCGAACATCTGTATTTGGAGCCGGAGAGCGCGCTGGCCGAGCCAGCGGCCGACGGCGGCCTCCGCCTCTTCACACAGGGCCAGGGAGTCTTCGACGATCGGCGGCAGGTGGCAGGCGTGCTCGGGATCGCCGAGGAACAGCTCGCCGTGGAGCTCGTCCCCAACGGCGGCGCGTTCGGCGGCAAGGAAGACATGTCGGTGCAGGCGCAGACGGCGCTCCTCGTGCACGTCACGGGCCGGCCCGTCAAGCTGACGCTCAGCCGCGAGGAATCGATCCGGCTCCATCCCAAGCGTCATCCGATCACGATGCACTACACCGTCGGCTGCGACGAAGCGGGGCGGCTGACGGCAGTGAAGGCGCGGATGATCGGCGACTCGGGCGCGTACGCATCGGTCGGGGCCAAAGTGCTCGAGCGCGCCGCCGGGCATGCCTGCGGGCCGTACCGGGTGCCGAACGTCGACGTCGAAGCGTCTGCTGCGTACACGAACAACCCGCCATCCGGCGCGATGCGCGGCTTCGGCGCGAACCAGGCGCACTTCGCGATGGAAGGGTGCATCGATCTGCTGGCCGCGAAAGCGGGTCTCGACGGATGGGAAATGCGATGGCGCAATGCCGTCGAGGTCGGCGATCTGTTCGCCACCGGTCAAGTGCTCGACAAGTCGGTGGGTATCAAGAAGACGCTCGCCGCGGTCAGACAGCAGTACTACGACGCGAAGCAGCAGGGACGGGCCGTCGGCATCGCCTGCGGCCTCAAGAACAGCGGCATCGGCAACGGTGTCGTCGAATGGGGCAAGGCGCGTCTGGTAGTGGAGCCGGATGGAACCATCTCGCTGTACAACGGCTACACCGAGATGGGCCAGGGTCTGTTCACCGTGCTGACCCAGTTCGCCGCGGAGGTGACCGCGCTGCCGGCGTCGCTGTTCCGTCCGAAAGTCGATTCCACCTACGCGCTGGGCTGCGGGCAGACGACCGGCTCGCGCGCGACGCTCTTCGGCGGACGCGCCGTCGTCAGCGCCGCGTCGAAGCTGAAGATCGATCTCGATCGAGGCGGCACGCTGGCAGAGCTGGCCGGCCGGGTTTACGCGGCCGACGTCATGGTCGACGACACGACCGCGCCGGAAACGCCCGCCGCCACCATCAAGACGCACACGGCGTTCGGGTACGCGACGCAGGTCTGCATCCTCGACGAGAAAGGGCGTGTGGCGCGGATGATCGCCGCGCACGATGTGGGCCGAGCGGTGAACCCATCGCTCTGCGAAGGACAGATCGAGGGATCGATCCACATGGGGCTCGGCTACGCGCTCACCGAGGAGCTGCGCCTGGTGGACGGGATGCCGTCAACCTTCAAGCTGCGCGATATCGGCGTGCTGCGCGCGCGCGACATGCCTGAGATCGAGGTGATCCTGGTCGAAGAGCCCGAGCCTGAGGGGCCATTCGGCGCGAAGGGCGTCGGCGAAATCGGCCTGGTGCCAACCGCGGCCGCGGTGGCGGGCGCGCTCGAGGCGTTCGACGGCATCCGCCGGTACACGCTGCCCATGAAGGACTCCCCCGCCGCTCGGGCGATGAGCGTCGGCCGCATCCGGACGCGTGAATGAGCGGCGCCGGCTGGGTCAACGCGCACACGCACGTCTATAGCGGTCTCGCGCCGCTCGGCATGCCGCCGCCCCGACACGAGCCGTCGAACTTTCTCGAGATGCTCGAACGCGTGTGGTGGCGCCTGGATCGGGCGATCGACGCGCGATCGCTTCGCGCGGCCGCGCGGCTCTACGTCGCCGAAGCCCTGCGCCATGGCACCACGGTGCTCGTTGATCATCACGAGTCGCCGTCGTTCATCGAAGGGTCGCTGGACGTCATCGCGGATGCCTGTGAAGAACTCGGCATGCGCGCGGTGCTTTGCTACGGCGCCACGGAGCGCAACGGCGGCCGCGACGAGGCGACACGCGGCCTGGCCGAGTGCCGCCGCTTCATCCGCTCGAACCACCGTCCGCTGGTCCGCGGCGTCGTCGGCCTCCACGCGTCGTTCACGCTCTCCGACGACACGATCCGGGAAGCAGGCGACATGTGCCGCGAGCTGGACACGGTGGTGCACGTCCACGTCGCCGAGGACCGCGCCGACGTCGACGATGCGGCCCGGCGCGGATATCGCGGCCCCATCGAGCGGTTGCACGCGCTCGGGGGGTTGCCCGCCGGATCGATCCTCGCGCACGGCGTGCACCTCGACGCGGCGCAGGTGCGGAAGGCCGACGCGCTGGGCTGCTGGATCGTACAGAACCCGCGGTCGAATCGTCACAACAAGGTCGGGTACCCGCGCGCCCTCGCCGAAAGCGCGCGCGTGGCACTCGGCACGGACGGTTTCGTGTCGGATATGCGGGAGGAAATGTCGGTGCTACTCGAGGAAGCGCTGGCGCACGGCGAGGACGCTGCCGTCGTCGAACGCCGCGCGGCCGGAGGACAGGCGCTCGTCGCAGAACTTTGTGGCTTTACCGCCGACGGACCGGCGGCACCGGAAATCAGCGACGAGATGATGAACGATATCCGCGCCGAAGCGCGAGAGGCGGCAGCGATCCTCTGGAAGCGCATGGCGGAACTGTAATGGGCTCTTGGAGGAATCGATGGCACGACTGGGACTAGAAACCGAGATTGTCGACCCCGCCGTCTACGCCCGCACCGTCCAGCGGTTTCGCGACGCCGGCGTGGTGCTCCCGACGTTTGCCGAGCTGGCCGACCCGAGCGTCATCCCCGCCTCGACGCGTGCGGCCGTCGAGACGGTCGGCGCGGACGAACCGCACCCGCTGAACCTGTTTCGGGTGCACTGGCACAACGACTCGAGCCGGCGGCGCCAGACGGCTGTGCCGGAACACATCGTCCTGCCTGAGGCGTTGACCGGGGTGAAGGCGGCGATCATCGTCGTGCTCGGCGATCGCTTTCCGATGATTCGCGCGCACAAGGTCCTGGCGGCGTACGCGTGCCTGGCACCGCGCATCATCACCGGACAGTTCGATCCGACCGTCCACAAGGCGCTGTGGCCGTCGACCGGCAACTACTGCCGCGGCGGCGTGGCGATCTCGCGCATCATGGGCTGCCGCGGCGTGGCGATCCTCCCCGCCGGCATGAGCGAGGAGCGGTTCCGCTGGCTCGAAGCGTGGGTCACCGACCCGGCCGACATCATCAGGACGCCAGGCTCGGAGAGCAACGTCAAGGAGATCTACGACGCCTGCGCGGAGCTGGACCGCGACCCCGCCAACATCGTCTTCAACCAGTTCTGCGAGTTCGGCAACTACCTGGCGCACTATCAGTGCACCGGCAGCGCGCTGGCGCGCGTGTTCGACCACCTCCTTGAGACGCGCCCGCAGCTTGCGCTCCGAGGCTTCGTGTCGGCGACCGGCTCGGCGGGCACGTTGGCGGCCGGCGACTATTTGAAGGAGCGGTACGGCTCGCTCGTCGCGGCCGTCGAAGCGCTCGAGTGTCCGACGATGCTCGAGAACGGGTTCGGCGAGCACAACATCCAGGGCATCGGCGACAAGCACATCCCGCTGATTCACAACGTCATGAACACGGACGTCGTCGTCGCCGTGTCCGACCGCAGCACCGACCAGCTCGGGGTGGTGTTCAACTCGGCCGAAGGCCGCGAGTACCTCGTCAACCGCAGGCACGTCGACCCTCGGATGGTCGACCAGCTCTCGTCGCTGGGCCTCTCGAGCATCTGCAACGTCCTTGCGGCGATCAAGATCGCGAAGCACCTCGGCATGGGGAGCGACGATGCGATCGTTACCGTCGCGACCGACGGCGCGGAGATGTACGCGTCCGAGCGCCGCAAGGCGATCGCCAAGCACTTCGCCGGGCGCTTCGATGGGATCCACGCGGCGGAGGCGTTCGCGGAGCACATGCTCGGCGCGGCGGATGATCATCTGCTGGATCTCTCGGAT
>JADGOC010000197.1 GCA_017883165.1 Acidobacteriota bacterium | reverse complement strand
CCTCGAGCTGCAGGGCGTCGGCGCCGGACGGCGGGATCGCGCCCGCGAGGTTCTCAGCGAGCTGGGCCTCGGCGAGCTGGCCGATCGACGGATCAACGAGCTGTCCGGTGGGCAACAGCAGCGCGTCGCCGTGGCGCGTGCGGTGGCGGCGCGGCCGAAGCTCGTGCTGGCCGACGAGCCCACGGCCAACCTCGATGGTGAGAATGCCGAGACGCTCATGCACCTGATGCGCGATCTGCGCGATCGCCACGGCATGACGTTCATCTTCTCGACGCATGACCCACGCGTGGTCGCCCACGCGGTTCGCGTGGTGACCCTGGTCGATGGGTGCGTGGCGCGCGACGAAATCAAGCCCGGCGAAGCGCCGCACGAGATCCTGCCCGAGGTCGGCACGCCGTTCCCGGCACGGAAGGCGTGAGTCATGTTCTCGCGTTACATCGGAGCGCTCGCTGCCGTGTGGATCTGTCTCAGCGTGGCGCCCGTATCAGGTCAGACGGCCTCGGAAGACGATGCGACATTCACGCTGCGCTCGTCATTCAAGAGCAGCCTGTTGTTGTCCCAATGGCCGGACGATCCGGCGCTCTTTCCGGATCGCGGCAGCGCGACCGGCTTCTGGCGCGTTCGCGTCGAGCCGACCGTGCGCTGGGGTGAACGGGCCACCTTCGACGTCGCGTTCGAGCAACGGCTGCGCGTGTTCTCGTCCGCGTCAGATGTGGCCGGCGCGAACGTCCTGCCCTCGGACGCCAGCGCGCCGTTTCGGATCCGCCAGCTCGATTGGCGCTTCGCGTCGGCGTCCCATGCGGAGTGGCGCGGGGAAATCGACCGCGCCGCGCTACACGTCCACTTCTCCGGCGCAGATGTGACGGTTGGACGGCAGGCCATTGGCTGGGGAAGAGGCACGCTGTTTGGTGCCGTCGATCTGTTCGCGCCCTTTACGCCTCTCGAAGCCGACCGCGAGTGGCGGAGAGGCGTCGACGCCGTACGAGCCGACGTGAAGCTCGGCGATCGCGTGTCGCTCGATACCGTCGGCGCCTTCGGCGAGACCCTCAGCCGTTCGACGTTCGCCACGCGGCTGCGGGGATACGCCGGTAAAGCGGACATCGAGATTCTTGGCGGGTCTCGGGCGCGCGATCTCTTTGCCGGAGTGACGAGCTCCGCCGCAGTCGGCAACGTCGAGGTTCACGGCGAGCTCGCGGTGTTTCGGACGGCCGGGACGCCGGGCTCGCTTGACTTCGCCGACCACCGATCGATTGTGAAAGCGGTGGTGGGCGGTTCCTATCGACTGCCCGTTGGGAACGGCGTGCTTCTGTACGGCGAATACCACTACTCGGGCTTCGGTGCGACGTCGGCTGATCGGATCCTCTTGCAGCTTGGCGACCCCGCGTTTCAAGAACGCTATCTGCGCGGAGACACGCAGATTCTCGGGCGCCATGCGACGGCGGTGTTGGCGTCGTACGAGGTGGCACCCGAGCTTGCGTGTGCGACCGAGTGGCTGCAAAGCCCACTCGACGGCTCGGGCATCGTCGTGCCCTCAACGACATGGACGCTCAGCGATCGCTGGTCGGTGGTGTTGAGTGGGTACCTGCCGTACGGGCGCGGACCGATCGGACTGGCGCTGGGAAGCGAGTTTGGTGCGTCCCCGCTCGCCGCGTTTGTTCAGATCAGGACTTACCGGTGAAGGCCCTGTCATGAGGCTACGCTTTGTACAGCCCTCGTCCAGTGGATCGGATCGTACCCTCTTCATTCGCGACCAGGAAATCGAGGAGGCGACCGTCGGCGAGGCGCAGCGTCAATTCTGTCCCCCGTCGGTGAAGGTCCGGGACATCCAGGTCGTTGACGGCGATGATCCGCCCTTCGACCTCGAGGTTGGGCGGGACGGTTTCCTTTTCGGCGTCGGAGAAGTGTTGGTACACAGCGAGGTGGTAATGGACCCGCCCGATGTGCACCAGTCCCTCGAAGACGTCCCCGTCGTCGGCCGGCTGTTCGATTAGTCGCTGCATCTCGAGCCTATTATGCCTGTCGACGCGCCGCTGCTGAAATTCCGCCAGACCACGGCCAGTGCCGATCGGGTCCGGCCATACAATTGCGTATGAGCACGTTTGACACCGTTGTTGCCCACGTCGTGCAGTTTCTCGAACGCGTGACGCAGCTCAATGCCCGATACCGCGCCGGCGAGATGCACGCGCACGTGCCGGAGGCGCTGCACGACAGCGAGCGGTCGCTCGAGGCTCTCGTCGAGCAGTACCTGCCGGCGTCGCACGCTGCGCTCGCGGCCGCCTCACACAGCCTGTTCTTCTCGCTCCCAGTGGCCTTCGATCCGGCCGAATCCGTCGGACCCTACCTCGCCATCGCCGATCGCGACGGCACGGGCGAACCGTACCGCTTTCTGGACATGGGCGCGCTCATCGCCACGCATGCCTTTGGCGAGAACGATCCAGCCGTGGTTCGCGCCGTGCTCGAATCGGCGCCGTTCGTCGTCTCGCGGTACGCGCATTCCGAGTACCAGACCACGTTGTCGCTGCGCCTCAAGGCGGAGCTGCATCGCGTCGCGCCAGAGGGCACACCACGTTACTTCATCGTCAACACCGGCGCCGAAGCCGTCGAGAATGCGATCAAGGCTGTACTCCTGAACCGGGTCGTGACATCAGAAGATGGTGACGGCGGCTTCATCGTGTCGTTTGAAGGTGCCTTCCACGGCCGGACGTTGGGCAGCCTCGCCGTCACTCATCGAAAGAAGGCGCGCCTGGGCTTTCCGACGTTTGACTGGCCACACATTCCCTTCCCGGTTGAAGAGGCCGGCTCGCCGAAGGAGACGTTGCGCCGCGAGGAGCGAAGCCTCAAACAGTTATGGGATCTGCTGGTGTCCGGCCGGTTACCTCGCGCCGACAAGAGCAAGGACACGTACCGGCGGGAGATGGACGCCCTGGACGAGTTTCTGGCGCGGCCGGCGGCCGACATCAAGGACAGCAACGTCTTGAACGGGTTCGTCCAGGCGCAGCGCGCGAGTCTGAGTCCTGATGTCGTTCGGCGGTCACGGCGTGTCGCCGCTGTGCTCGTCGAACCGATTCAGGGCGAAGGTGGTGTCCGGATTGCGAGCGCGCGCTTCATGCGCAAACTGCGACTCCTGACGCGCATCTATGACGTGCCGCTCATCTTCGACGAGGTGCAGACCGGCTGGGGCATGACGGGGCGCTTGTGGGCGCACGAGCTGTTCGATCTCCCGTGCCCACCCGATCTCGTCACATGGGCCAAGAAGGCCCAGAACGGCGTGCTATTCGTGAGTGAGGCGCTGGCCACGTTCTTCCAGGAAGAGAAGAAGTTCAACACGACCTGGGAGGGAGACTCGGTGGGCATGGTGCGACTCATCGCGCTGTTGGACAAGCTGGATCTCGAGCAGGTCCGGCGAACCGGCGAGCGCGCACGGAGCGGGCTCGAGGCACTGGCGCACGAGTATCCGGAGATCCTGAAAAACGTGCGGGGTGCGGGGGTGATGCTCGGATTCGACGTCCAGCGCGCCGACTTATGCGTGGCGCTCCTGGACCGCGCGTTCCGGCGCGGCCTGGTCCTCTTGCCAGCCGGTGAGCGCAGCGTGCGTTTCTATCCTCGCTATGACACCGAACCGTACGCGATCGACGAAGCGCTGTCGATCGTGCGCGCGGCGATCGAGGATCTCGTGGGCGGACGCGTCGCCGCGGAGGCCACACCGGCCGTGAAGGTCCGCGTCGGCACGTTGGCGATTCCTCTCGAGACCGTCGAGCTCGTGGACCTGACGCCTGCGATTTTCGAGACGCACAAACTTCAAATTCTGGAGGTGGAGCAGGAGCGCTATGGCGCCGCGGCCCAGTACCCGCCCGACGTGCTCCGAGCCGGACAACGACCGCTGCTGCAATTTCCGATCGAGATGCTCGAAACGACCGTGACGAACCCCCGCGCAATCGGGATCGCCTTGCGTGATCGCGTCTCGGGACGATTCGTCGGGTATGCCCTTGGCAGCGCACTCGAGAACCACGACGAAGAAGGCGTCGCCTCCGATCCGCGCTTTGGCGAGAACAACACCTTCTACTTGCAGGGGATGGCCACGCTGCCCGCGGTGCAGAACTCGGTTGAGCTCGAGAACTACCTGCTCGATTCGCTTCGTGAGCGGGCCGTCGCGGCCGGATTCGAGTTCCTGTCGACGCTGATTGAGGATCGAGTGCGCGAGACGGGTCCTGAGTGGCTTCGCCGCGCCATGATTCTGGAACGGGTCGACAACTATCTGCGCAGCGGTGTCTGTTTCGCGTACCTGCAGGCCTCGCTACGGCCCGTTGCGCAACCCGAAGCCGCGTTGTCGAGTGGATAGGGTTACGCGACCGTCGGTGCGACGCCTTCCCGCTTTCGAATCATCGAGATGCTGGCGACGAGGAACCAGATCAGCGGCAAAACGTAGGCGACGATCACGGGACCCCACACAGCAGAGTTGTAAAAGCCACGCGGATCGACGCCGCCCCCGCCCATCGAGGGAATGGCCACCAGACAGAGAACGGCGCTGGCGCAGGCGATCCAACCGGTCCATTTGGGCAGCGCCCCGGTCGCCAAGGTCGCGTAGCCGGCCGAGGCCATGAAGAGCCCCGTCACGGTGAAGGCAATGACACCGTTGTAGATGAGCAGTGTGCCCTCCACGAGAGCCCTGACCGCGGTGGGATCGGCCTTGCCGCCAAGCGTGTTCAGGGCTGCGGCGCCCTCTAGCGAATGGGCCACGAGCGTGACCGCCCACCAGGCCAGGCCGGCGGCAAGGGCCAGTGTGGCCACCCATCCGTACTCGGACCGCGTCGTGAGAATCAGGTGATGGAAGCCGGCAAGGAAGACGATGAGGCTGACGTACATCCCCATGTCGAGCAGCACGCGCGTGAGAACGACGACCCTGATGCTGGCCAGGTATTGAGTGTGAGCGACGTGGGAAAGCGGTATCTCGAACAGGAGCAGGATCGCACCGGCCATCCCACACCAGCCCGCCCAGTGCCACACTTTCACATCGGTCATGAGCGCCTCGTTGCGAGCGTGGTTTGCATGAAGTTTGCCGTCCGAAGCTGGCTCAGTCGTTCGGCGCCGAACGAGCGTCATGGCTGCCGAAAATCCGGCGGTCCGCGCTCGCGATCCTTCGATGACCTCGCAGTCAGCGGCTGGTTTGCGAGCAATGGCAGGAGAAACTCCGGCAATCCTCTTGCGTGGGAGCCAGAGTGATTCCGATGAACAAATCTCTCGTCCCCTGGGTCACTATGTCATGCAGCGCAAACAATTGATGGGCATCGCGCGGCGAGCCGAGGAGAGCAGACCGCCGTCTGCCGAGATCAGCCATGCGGCGTGACGCCAGGCACGTGGCGATCATCCAGGGTCACCCGGATCCTCGAGGCAACCATTTCGGGCATGCCCTCGCGGAAGCCTACGCGACAGGCGCTCACGAGGCCGGGCACGAGATCAGGTTTATTGATGTCGCCACGCTCGATTTTCCTCTCCTGCGCAGTAAGGAAGACCTTGAGTGCGGAGCACCTCCCGAAGCCATTCGACAGGCCCAGTCCGCGATCGTCCGATCCGATCACGTGGTGATGATTTATCCCGTGTGGTTTGGCGCGATGCCGGCGCTCCTGAAAGGGTTCATCGAACAGACCTTTCGACCAGCGTTCATCTTTCCCGATACCAAGCCTGGTGAGCCGCTGGGATTCTTTTCCGCGTTCAACCAGCGAAAAGCTCTGAAGGGCAAAACCGCCCGCATCGTCGTCACCATGCAGATGCCCGCGTTCGTGTATCGCTGGTACTTTCATCCTCACCCGGAGAAGAACACGCTTCGTTTCAGCGGCATTGGTCCGATCAAAGAGACGCTGATCGGACGCGTCGAAGCGCGGAATGGGGCCAACCGTGAGCGATGGCTCCGCAAGATGCA
>JADGOC010000196.1 GCA_017883165.1 Acidobacteriota bacterium | reverse complement strand
CGGCGCGCGGCGCGCGTCGATCCGCTCAAGGCCCTACGCGCCGGCTAGGATCTCTTCCGCCCTCGTGGCGTCTTCGGGGCGCACGAGCAGTTCGACGCCGGTGCCCGGCCACATGCCGGGGCGCATGCCGCCAGCGTCGTCGGTCCGGATCATCGAGTCAATGTCGGCCGCGTCGAGCGCGCTCTTGGCGACGTCGGCTTCGATCCTGTTGCTGAACGTCCGCACGACGACGAGCGCGTCATGATTCATTGGGGAGGCGCCTCGAGGAATGCCGCAAATCGATCGTTGAACAACGCGCCGGGACGTCGCTCCCGCAGCCGCGCGACCGCGTCCGCGCCGGACATGCCAAGCTCGATGAGAATCAGGCCGGCGACGAGGGCCGAGCGGTTGTAGCCCATGCCGCAGTGCGAGAGGACGCGATGGCCGTCGCGCACGAGCGAGGCGCCGAGCCGCGCGATCGCCTGCAGCTTGCTGACATTGGGCAACTGCTCATCGTCGTCGTCGATGGGGAAGTAGACGTAGAGGCAGCTGTTCGCCAGCGTTGGGATGCAGGTGTCGAGGCCACCCTCGAGATCGATCACCGTGTCGATCTGATACGTCGCGATTGAGTCCCAGTCTTCAATCGCCGGCGAGATGAACAGGCGGCCATCGTCGTCGACCTGGAAGAGCTCCATCACATCTACTGAATCTTCGTGCGGAAGTAGTCGATCGTCTTGACGAGGCCTTCTTCCAGCGAGACCGTGGGCTCCCACTTGAGCAGCGTCCGCGCGCGGGTGATGTCGGGCTGGCGGACGCGCGGGTCGTCGGTCGGCAGCGGGCGGTAGACGATCTTGCTCTTCGCGCCGGTCATCGTGATGATCGTCTTCGCGATCTGCTCGATCGTCATCTCGCGCGGGTTGCCGATATTGACCGGATCGTTGACGTCCGACAGCATCAGCTTGATGATGCCGTCCACCAGATCGGTGATGTACGTGAAGCTGCGCGTCTGCGTGCCGTCGCCGAACACGGTCACGTCTTCGTTCCGCAGCGCCTGCGAGATGAACGCCGGCACGGCGCGGCCGTCGTTGACGCGCATGCGCGGGCCGTAGGTGTTGAAGATCCGCACGATCTTCGTGTCGAGACCGTGATAGCGGTGGTACGCGACGGTCATCGCCTCGGCGAAGCGTTTGGCTTCGTCGTACACGCCGCGCGGGCCGATCGGATTCACGTTGCCCCAGTAGGTTTCTTTCTGGGGATGCTCGAGCGGGTCGCCGTACACCTCGGAGGTCGAGGCCAGCACGAACCGCGCGCTCTTGGCCTTCGCCAGGCCGAGCGCTTTGTGCGTGCCGAGCGCGCCGACCTTCAGCGTGGGAATCGGCAGCTCGAGGTAATCGATCGGGCTCGCCGGGCTGGCCCAGTGAAGCACGAAGTCGACCGGGCCCTCGATGTAGATGTAGTTGGTGATGTCGTGTTTGATGAAGGTGAAATCGCGGTTTTGGAGATGCGCGATGTTCGCGGTACTGCCCGTGAGGAGGTTGTCGATGCCGATCACCTCATAGTTGCGGTCGAGGAGCGTCTCGGCGAGGTGCGATCCGATGAATCCGGCAGCGCCGGTGATGACGACGCGTTGTTTAGTAGGCATGCTTGTGGAAGAAGCCTTTGATGAGCGTCAACCACATGATTTTCAGGTCGAGGCGCACCGACCAATTCTCGATGTAATAGAGATCGTACTCGATCCGCTTCTCGATCGACGTGTTGCCGCGCCAGCCGTTGACCTGCGCCCAGCCGGTGATGCCCGCCTTCACCTTGTGGCGCAGCATGTACTGCGGAATGCGATCCTTGAACTGCGCGACAAACAGCGGCCGCTCGGGCCGCGGGCCGACGATCGACATCTCGCCCTTGAGCACGTTCCAGAACTGCGGCAGCTCGTCGATGTTCGTCCGGCGCAGCACCCGGCCGAGCGTCGTGCGGCGCGGATCGTTCTCGCTTGCGAAGACCGGGCCCGAATCGGCTTCCGCGTCGACGAACATCGAGCGGAACTTGTGGATCATGAACGGCTTGCCGTCGAGCCCCATGCGTTCCTGCGTGTAGAACACGGGGCCGTCCGAGGTGAGCTTCACGAGCAGCGCAATCAGCCCGAAGGGCAGCGCGAGCACCACCAGCGCCGCCGACGAAATGGCGATGTCGGTGAGGCGCTTGACGGCGCTGTTGAATCCCTGCAACGGGACGTCGTTGATGTTGATGACGGGGACGCCGTCCAGATCCTCGAGGCGCGCCCGCAGCGCGAGCACCTGCAGCAGATCCGGCACGACTTTGACGTCCACGATCTCGCGGCTCGTCGTCTCGATGAGCTCGAGCATGCGGACGTGCTGCTCGGGCGGCAGGGCAATATAGAGGTGGTCGATGGACTCGCGCGTCGTAATTTCCGCCGCGTCGGCGAGCGGGCCGAGCAGCGGCAGCCCGCGGTAGCCGAGATGATCGCCGCCGGACCGGTCGTCGACGAAGCCGATGATCTGATACCCGAGCTCGCGGTGCTCCAGGATCTTGTCCGCCACGAGGCGTCCGAGCTCGCCCGACCCGGCGATCAGCACACGCTTGAGGCCGATGCCCGCGCGCCAGCGGCGCTCGAGCGCCTCGCGCACCAGCTCGCGCGACGCGAACGTCAGCGTCACGTTCAACACCAGAAAGATGCCCCAGACGACCTGCGACACTTCCAGCACGCCCTTGACCTTCGCCTCGCCGCTCGTGAAATACGTCTGCACGTACAATGTCGCGACGATTCCGAAAACGACCGCGAGAATGCTGCCGACGAAGACGGCGAAGAAATCGTCCACTCGCGATCGACCGCGCCGCAGCCGATACAAGCCCTGCAGGTTGAAGGCGAGCGGCACGAGGATCGCGATGAACGGCATCACGTACACGTACTGCCGCAGCGTCGGCACGCCCTTGGTGATCGGGATCAGCGCCGCGACGAGCCCGGTGTGAAACCGCAGGATGTAGGCGACGATGAACGCGGAGAGGCCGAGCAGCGCGTCGGAGACGACGTGGAAGGCAACGAGCAGGCGATTGTAGCGCCGGACCATTATTACTCTCGCGCGGGGCCCGACGCCCGCGCGCTGCCGTCGCTTACGCTCCGGATCGTGGTTGCGACATCTTGCTGCTTGTACGGTTGCTGCCGTGGCGGGCCGGCGGCGACGGTTTCGGCCACCAGCGCTTCGATCTGATCGCCGAAGCGAGCGCGGCTGAACCGCTCCGCGTGCCGGCGGATGCGGGCCGAGTCGAACCTCGTCCGCATCGCGCGCGCGATCGCGTCGGCGAACGCGGCACGGTCTTCGCTGTCGACGAGCAGCCCTGTTTCTCCAGGCACGACCGTTTCGAGCGCGCCGCCGCGGCCGAGCGCCACGACCGGACGGCCGCAGGCCTGCGCTTCGAGCGGCACGATGCCGAAGTCCTCCTCGCCGGGCAGCAACACGACGGCGGCGTGGCGGTACAGCTCGCGCACCTCCTCATCCGAGACACGGCCGAGCCACCGCGCGTCGCCCGACAAACGCGAGCGCTCGGGTCCGGTGCCGACGATGGTCAGCGGCACGCCGGCCAGCCGGCACGCGTCGACCGCCACGTCGAGACGTTTGTAGGGAACCAGGGCCGACACGACGAGCGCGTAGCGGCTGTCGCCGCCCGGGACCGTCGCGGAGGCCGAATCAGGATGGAAGAAGTCGGTGTCGACGGGCGGATACACCACAGTCGCCTCGCGATTATAGTATCGGCGGATCCGCCCCGCAACATGCTGGGAGTTCGTCAGATAGCGGTCCACGCGCCCGGCCGTGTCCCGATCCCACCGCGCCATGGCCGCCATCGCCCGGCGAAGCGCCGCGCTCGCGATCGTGCCGACGCGCGCGGGTCCGAAATACACGTCGAATTGATCCCACGCGTAGCGCATCGGCGTGTGGCAGTAGCAGATGTGGACCGTGCCGGGCCGGGTGATGACCGACTTCGCCGCGCAGTGGCTGCTGCTGATGACGAGGTCGAACGGCGTCAGATCGAACGCTTCGACGAGCGCCGGGAAGAGCGGCAGGCACTCGCGGTAGTAGTGCCGGACGCCCGGCAGACGCTGCAGCGCGGAGGTATGGATCGGCAGCCGCTCGATCGCGGGCGACACCGACCCGCGCACGTGGAGCAGCGTGAAGATCTCCGCCCGCGGATAGCGCTCGCAGAGCACCTCGAGGACCTTCTCGCCCCCCCGCATGCCGGTAAGCCAGTCGTGCACAAGGGCGATCTTCACGGCACGCTGACCTCGCCGTAGATCTCTCGCACGCGGCGGGCCGATTGCTCCCATGAGAACTGGTGCGCCCGCGCGAGCCCTTTGCGCCTGAGATCGCGGCGCAGCCCTTCGTCGGTCAGCACGCGGTGGATGCCGTCCGCGATCGCCTGCGGGTCGTACGGATCGACGAGCACGGCGGCGTCGCCGGCGACCTCGGGAAGCGACGACACGTTTGACGTGACGACGGGGGTGCCGCTCGCCATGGCTTCGAGCGGCGGCAACCCGAAGCCTTCGTACAGCGACGGAAAGACGAAGACGCCGGCCAGGCGATACATGACGGCGAGCGTCTCCTCCGGCATGTAGCCGAGGAAGCGGACGTACTTGTGCAGCCGGTACTGATGCACGGCGCGCCGCAGCGCCGCATACTTCGAGATCTCGTCGCCGATCAGCACGAGCTTCACGTGATCCAGTCCGCGCCGGCGGACCAGGTCGAACGCCTCGATCAGCCGTTCGAGGTTCTTGTGCGGCTTGACGTTGCCCGCGTAGAGGACGAACTCGTCGTGCAGCTGGTAGCGCTCGCGCACGCGTGCCACTTCGTCTTCGCCCGGCTCGACGCCGAAGCGCTCGTCGTACGCGTTGTAGATGACGTCAATCTTGTCGGCCGGCGCGTCCACGAAGCGCAGGATGTCGCGCTTCGAGCTCTCCGACACCGTGAGCACGCGCGTCGCGCGCCTCGCCGCCAGCGAGATGGAGGCGCGCGCGTAGGTGTGCGCGACCCGGTTCGGCAGGTACTGCGGGAACATCAGGTGGATGCAGTCGTGAATCGTCACCACGGACCGGCACGAGACGAGCGGCGGCAGCACGTAGTGCGGCGCGTGGAAGAGCGTCACCCCTTCGCGCCGGATCGCGAGCGGAATCCTGAGTTGCTCGGAGACCGAGTAGTTGCGGGACGTCTCGGCCACCGGCCTGAAGTTCTCGCCCAGCGCGGCCAGCCAGTCACGATCGTCCGGCCGGGAGAACAGCACGAACTCGGTGTCGCGATCGAGGCGCGCCAGTTGCCGCAGCAGATTGCGGATGTAGGTCCCGATGCCGAAATCGTGGAGTTTCCGCGCGTCGATCCCTATGCGCACGCGGCGATCATAGCAGGGCGGGACGGGGAGGATGGGCGGGAGGCCCTAACGGTCCCATCCGGGGTAGTCGAGGTGATATTTCCGGCGCAGGTCGCGGCGAACGCCCGGAAAGACGCTGGCGGTCCGCGCCGCCTCGTCCGCGGCGAGCGCCTGATCGCGGATCTCGCCCGCCACGCGCTGCACTTCGTCGAACGACGATCCACAACCGGGCGCGACCGCGCCCTGCATCGCGCGTGAATCCCAAATCGCGAACCATTCGCGATCGAACGAGCCGGCGACCTTGCCCCGGTAGCAGTTGGCCCTGAAACGCCGCCAATAGTCGTCCAGGCTGTCGGCGCGGCGGGCGAGCCGCTCCAGCGTCTGCTCGTACGCCTTGAGGCCGTTCTCGCGCTGCTGGTCGGCTTCCGAGGGCTGCGCTGGCGAGAGATTCCGAAGCGCATTGTCCGACGGAGCGTTGGACGCGACGGCCTGATGCCGCCCCTCGATCAGCGCGCGCGCGTGATCGATCGAGACGGCGAAATTGAGCCCTTGCGCACCACGGAAGCTCTCCG
>JADGOC010000007.1 GCA_017883165.1 Acidobacteriota bacterium | reverse complement strand
AGCGCGCAGCCGGCTGCGGCCGCCAGCACGACGAGGGTGACGACCGTGCCGTCCCAGGGCTGGTCGACGGAGCTGGCCTGCCGGGCCGTGGTCGCGGTCAGCGTCCACGCCTGCCCGAGCCAGGTGAACGGACCGGCCAGCGCCGGCATGCAGGATGGCGTCGATCTGATCGCGGCGCTCTCGATGCACCCCGAAACGGCGCGGCGCATGGCGGGGAAGCTGTACAACTTTTTCATCAGCGAGACGAACGTACCCGATTCAAATTTCATCAACGACATCGCGAACGTCTACCTGCAGAACGGCGCGTTCATGAAGGCGGTGGTCAGCTACGTGCTGAGCTCGCCGCAGTTCCAGGACCAGGCGAATGTCTTCACGCGCTATTCGTGGCCGGCCGAATTCGTCGTGCGGTCGATGAAGGAAGCCGGATGGGTCGGGTTCTCGCTTGGCAGCACGTTGTCGCCGCTCATCAGCATGGGGCAGGAACTGCTCGAGCCGCCGAACGTCGCCGGGTGGGTGCTCGGCCAGAGCTGGTTCTCGACCGGCGCGATGCTGGCGCGGATGAATTTTGCGTCCACGCTCGCGGCGAACCAGAAGTTCAAGCTTGCGGCGGCGGCCGCCGGCGCGCGCAGCAGCCCGCAGGCGCTCGTCGACTACCTGCTCACGCGGATGACGCCGGCCGATCTCGACAACGCGGTCCACGGCGACCTCGTCAGCTACGCCGCGTCCGGCGCGGCGTGGAGCGGATCCGACGCGCAGCTGCAGATGAAGGGGTCGGGGCTGGCGCATTTGATTCTCGGTTCGCCCGAATATCAGTTTGTGTAAGGGACATACCGATGGGGATGACGAGACGCGACTTCTTCAAGAACGGCGTGGCGGCGTTCACCGTCAGCTTCGCCGCGCCGGCGTTTCTGTCGGATCTCGCCCGCGCGCAAGGCGCCACCAGCCGCAACCTCGTCGTCCTCGATCTCACGGGCGGCAACGACGGTTTGAGCATGCTCGTGCCCTACACCGATCCGTTCTATTACAGCCGCCGGCCGACGCTCGGGATCCCGGTGGGGCAGGTGCTGCAGATCGGCAGCGACCCGAGCGGGAAGCCGCTCGGCCTGCATCCGAAGCTGACTGGCTTGCGCGACATCTTCAACCAGGGCCGGCTCGCGTTGATTCAGCGCGCCGGCTATCAGAACTCGAGCCGATCGCATTTCTTCGGATCCGACATCTGGGCGTCGGCGAATCCGGCCAACAGTTCCGCGTCGGGATGGGTGGGGCACTATCTGAGCACACTGCCGCAGCCGCTCGATCCGCTGGCCGCGTGGAACACGACGGGCGACACGCCGCATGCGTTGTCGTACCCCGGCGTGGCCGTGGCGTCGATCCCGAGCGTTACCAGCTACGCGTTCAACAGTCCGAACACCGGATCGGAAGCGGTGCTCGAACGCTCGGCGGCGCTGAGCATCGCGTCGCACGTGCCGGTGAACATGCCGCACGTCGGCTTCGTCAGCGCGACGGCGCAGGCGGCGATGGCGACGCTCGACACGGTGGCGTCGGTCGGCACCTACAAACCGAGCCTCGCGTATCCCAATAATGGCTTCGGGCTGGCGCTCCAGGCCGTGGCCGGCGCCATGACGAAGGACATCGGCACGAAGGTCTTCTGGGTGCAGACCGGCGGCTTCGACACGCACGCCTCGCAGGACACGATCAACGCCAACGGCGCGTACGTGAAGCTGATGGTGTCGCTCAACGACGGCTTGAGCGCGTTCTACAACGACCTGAAGAATGTTGGCCTGGTGAACGACACCCTGGTGCTGTCGTTTTCGGAATTCGGGCGCCGGATCACCGAGAACGGCAGCAAGGGCACCGACCACGGCGCCGCGAGCGTCATGCTCGCGATGGGCGGCGGCGTGCGCGGCGGGTTGTACGGGACGGCGGCGTCGCTCAACCCGGACCCGCAGAATCCAACGCTCGAGAACAACGGCGCCGACACGACGTATGAAACGGACTTCCGATCGGTCTACGCGAAAGTGATCGACAACTGGCTGGGCGGCGACTCGGTGAACGTGCTCGGCGGGAACTTCAAGAAGAGCGGGATCGACTTCGTGTGAGAGAGCCCTTCACCGCCTTCGCACTTTTCTCTTTTGCCTTTTGCCTTCTCCCCTTTTCAACCTGGATGCCGCTCAGCGCCTCGAAGCCGGCGGGCTTCAGCGGGCGCGTCATGCGCCCCAGCGGCTCGGGCAGGTCGAACGCGACCGAGAGCGCTTCGAGCGTGCGCGTCAGCTCGTCGGCGTCCGGTGTCAAGCCGGCGCGGGCCGCGAGCATGGCGGCGTGGGACACAGCGTCGGCGATCGCCTTTCGGTGTGCGTCGCTGGCCCCACGCACGTCAGCGGTGCGTCCTTTGAGCGCCGCGATTTGCGCCGCGCGCACACGCTCACCGGCTTTGCGCAGGCGATCGAACGTCGCGCGCGCCCGCCAGTACAAGAGGTTCACCGCCCACGGCACGATGGTGGGCTTGCCAAGCGCGTGCACGCGCGCGGCCTCCGCGCCGGTCAGCGCTTTGGCGAGCGCGTTGCGCGCGGCAATGAACTCACCGAGAGGCCGTTGATAGAGCTCGTCGATTGTCAACGTGTGGTTCGACGGGTTCCAAGGTCCCGACGGCCTTGGAACCCCCGATGTGCTTACGGATGTGACACGACCATCGTATACGTTTCAGGCTTGGTGAAGAGGCCTTCGTCGATGATGAACGCGCAATAGGCGCCGGGCGTGACAGGGTACCCACCGATCGCGGCGGTGCCGACAATGGCGAACTGGTTGATTTGAAGAGGTTGGCACGACCCCGAGACGCTGTTGCCGAACCCGACCTCGAAATACGTGTTGGTCGGAATGACCGGCGTCATCGTCGTCACGGTGATGGACAGCTCCCCGGACTTCGACACACTGAACGGGAAGAAATTGGAGTTCCCTGCACCGGGATTGAGAGTGGCTGAGAACGGTTCTTGCGTATTTTGGGACGGATCCGTCACGCCGCCGCACGCGGCGAGCGAAAGGGCAATCACCAATGCGACGGCTGCGTGGCGGTACATGACGTTCCTCATTCAATCTTTATAGGCGTCGGCAGTTCGATTCTCGCACAGATCAGTCTCGTCCGACAGCGATACCCGATCGCGCGTCAGTTCTTCGTCATGCTGAGGCCGGTGATGATCGCCTCGACGTTGTGCGTCGCGCGAATCCCGTAGACGCCGTCGGTCGACGAGAGCTTGCCGGCCGTGACCAGATCGGCCTTGTCGTACCCGGCGACGACGGTGCCGTTGATCGAGCACTCGGCGCGCCCGCCCTTCACGGTCCACGCGATGTCCTGTGTCACCGGCTCGCCGACCGCGGCGGCCTTGTGGACGGCAGCATTGGCCGACGGTCTCAACAGCGTGAACACCGCCGGTCCGAAGCCGCGGACGAGCGCCCGGCCGTCGCCGTACGCGACACAGTAGACGAGCGTCTGCTGGTCGGTGCCCATGTTGTTGCCGCCGATAAAAATCCCGTACGAGTGCGGGTGGCTGTTGAAGGCCATGAACTTCGGCTCCTTGAAGCTGGCCTTCACCGTGTAGTCGCCGCTCGCCTTGTTCGCGGGGTTCCACCACGAGCCGGCGGGGCCGGTGGAGAGGTGCAGCGCCGCGCCTTCCTGCGCGAGCCGCGCGTCGTTGACGGTGCGTCCCTGCGCGATCGACTGCGCGTCGATCTTGCCGGTCCAGCCCTGCACGGAGATGCCGCCGTTGGGCACGACCCGATCGAGATCGCCCTGCAGCGGCGCGCCGGCCCCGGCGCGCACGGCAGGCCCAATGAGAACGACGAGAGCGAGGGCGGCCGCGATGGCGAACGCATGAATCAGGCGCATCAACATTCTCCTCTGTGACAAGTGGTGCGCCTGGTTGGAATTGAACCAACGACCATTCGATTAAAAGTCGAATGCTCTACCACTGAGCTACAGGCGCGCTGATTTCGGAACGTCATTGTACTACGGTGAACGGCACCGACACCTCGGTCGTTTCCCACGTCATGGTGATCGCGCCGCCGGTCCGCGACCGATCCTTGCCGATCGCGAACGTCAGCTGCTCGACGGGCACCGTCAGCGCGCGCGTGCGCAGCTCGACGCGGCCCAGATCCTGCGCCGGATCGTACTGCGTGTGCCACTGGCCGGTCTGTTTGCTCACGACGAGCGTCCACGCGTCGGAGGTCGGCAGCATCCACAGCGTGTAGCGCCCCGCGGCGAGCGTCAGATCGCCCATCTTCAGCGGCTTGGTCGTCGTGAGTGTCGTCGCTTCGTCGGCGCCGGGACACCAGACGCGGCCGTAGGGGACGAGCGCCCCCATGATCACGCGGCCGCGCATGTACGGACGGCCGTAGGTGATTGACAGCTCCGCGCCGCGGACGCCGGCGCTGATCGTTTCGTGCGGGCTGGCGCGCGTCTGGGCCGCCTTGGCGGTGGCCAGTGCGCTCGCGAGGAGCACGACGGCCGACATCACGGCGATTCGAGTGCGCAAAGGGGGGCCTCCTTTTCAGCTATACTTGTCCGGCTCAAACCGGACCCTGCGAACAACACACGCTTATGACCAAGGATACCGCTCGCCTCGTGCTAGTCGTCGAAGACGACGTGTCGGTGCGCCGGCCGCTGGTGAAGTTTCTCGAGATGCACGGGTTCTCCGTGGTGACGGCGGAAACATCCGACGAAGGGCTCGACGCGCTGCGCAAGAACCGTCTGGTCGCCGCGGTGGTCGACCTGCGCCTGCGCCGCGGCTCCGGCCGCGACGTCGTCGTCGCGACGCCGGCGGATGTGCCGGTCATCATTTTTTCCGGTGTGCCGTCCGAGTCGGCCGAGCTCGAACGCCTCCGTCCGCGCACACGGCTCATCGAGAAGCCGTACTCGCTCGTGCTGCTCGTCGAGACCCTCGAAGAGATGCTCGCCGAGGCCAGCCACTAACTACAGGATCTTCATCCCCAACGCGGAGAGCACGAGCTCGGTGCCGAGCTCGGCGGTCGTGTTCTGCATGTCGAGCGTCGGATTCACTTCGACCATGTCGAGCGAGGTGAGCAGCCCCGAGTCGGCGACGATCTCCATCACCATGTGCGCTTCGCGGTAGTTGAGGCCGCCCTTGACCGGCGTGCCGACGCCGGGTGCGATCTGCGGATCGCACACGTCCATGTCGAACGACACGTGGATGCCGGCCGTGCCGTTGCCCGCCAGGTTCACCGCCTGTTCGACGATCGACGCGATGCCCTGGCGGTCGATGTCCTTCATCGTGAACACGTGCACGTGCGAATCGCGCACCGCGACTTTCTCGAAATCGTCGAGGTTGCGCACGCCGATGATCACGGTGTGCGCCGGCAGCACTTTCGGCGTGTAGCCGCCGATGCCTGCGAGCTCGGCCGGCTCGGGCCCGAGGAGCGCCGCGAGCGGCATGCCGTGCACGTTGCCGCTGATCGACATGGCGGGCGTGTTGATGTCGCCGTGCGCGTCGACCCACAGCAGCCCGATCGGCAGATCCTTGGTCGTCCGGGCCCACATGGCCGCCGCGGCGACCGACCCCGCGGCGAGGCTGTGATCGCCGCCGAGGACGAGCGGCATCGCGCCTTCCTCGAGCGACATCAACGCCGTCTGATAGAGCTTCTGGCACACCTTCGCGATGTCGCGGATGTATTTCTTGCGCTCGTCGCGCTGCGCGCGCGTCTCGGGAATCGGCGCCGGCAGATCGCCCTTGTCGGCGACCGTGAAGCCCAGCGCCGCGATGCGCTCGCCGAGGCCGGCGATGCGGAACGCGGAGGGCCCCATGTCGACGCCGCGGCGATTGCCGCCGAGATCGAGCGGGACGCCGATGATGTGAACAGGCCTCATCGCAGTTTGTACGACACCGACATGCCTTCGCCCGACGGGGTCACGATGGCCGTGAAGAGCGCAGGGTTATTCTGGATCGTTCCGAGGAAATCGCGCATCTCCGTTTGTTTGTTGACCACGTTATGGGCGAGAAAGAGGCCCCGCGGGGTCAGACGCGGAAACACCAGGTCGAAGAAACGCTTGTAATCGCGCTTCCACGCGTCGAGAAAGACGAAATCGAAGGTGCCCGTGAGCTTGGGGACCTCGACGAACCCGTCGCCCGCGACGACCGTCACGACGTCCGAGAGGCCGGCGCGGCGGATGTTGTCGGCGGCCTTCCGGGCGCGCGCCGCGTCGTACTCGATCGTCGTCAGGTGGCCGCCGGTCTGCCGCAAGCCGAGGCCGATCCAGATGGCGCTGTAGCCGAAGGCGGTGCCGATCTCGAGCGCCTGCTTCGCGCCGCTCGACGCCGTCATGACGCGCAGGAAGCGGCCGTCTGCTTCCGACACGGCGAGCTGATCGGTGTCGGCCGCCTTGATCTCGCGCAGCAGCGTGACGAGGTCAGAGGAAAGAACCGAAGTCGGCGATTGGGCCGCGACGGGACGCGCGATCATCAGCGCGCAGAGCAGGGCGCAAGTGATTGTCATGTGCGTAACCATTCTGTGACTTTCGCGGCGGTGGCGCGGGCGTCGGCGACGCAATCGGGGATGCCGACGCCGCGGAATCCGCTGCCGGTGACGAACACGCCCGGCTGCCGCGCCAGGGCGCGTTCGATCGCGTCGAGCCGCGCGAGGTGCCCGACCTCGTGCTGCGCGCTCGCGCGGTCGAAGCGATAGACGCGCGCCAGGAGCGGTGCGCCGCGGATACCGAGCAGCGGTCTCAACGCCGCGAGCGATCGTTCGACGAGCTCGGCATCCGATCGTGAGAGCGCATCGGGATCGCGACCGCCGCCGACAAACGTCCGCAGCAGCACGCGCCCCTCGGGTGCACGATGCGGCCATTTCGACGACAGCCACGACGCGGCGAGAATGCCCGTGCCTTCCACGCGCGGCACGACAAACCCGGAACCGGTCAGCGGATGCGCCACCTGATCGCGCGCGAACCCGAGCGCGATCGTCCCGGTCGACGCGTACGGCACTTCGTCGCATCGCCGGGCGAGCTCGGCGTCGAGACCTTTCACGAGCGCGCCCGTGACATACGCGGGCGTCGAGAAGACCACGGCGCGCGCGTCGAAAGCCGGCCCGGCGGCCGTCTCGACGCGGAATCGCCCGTCGGCGGCGCCGCTGAACGCGGTCGCCGCCGCGTTGAGACGAACAGCGCCCTGCGGCAACGCCGCCACCAGCGCGCGCACCAGTTCACTCAAGCCACCGGGCAGCGATCGGAACACGCCATCGGGATTCCGGGGCGCGTGGGCGGCTTGCCGTCGGAAGGCTCGCAGCAGGCTGCCGTCGCGCTTCTCGATCTGCGCGAAGCGTGGAAAGAGCGCACGCAGCGACAGCCGGTCGACGTCGCCCGCATGAATGCCCGCCAGCAGCGGCTCGGCCAGATAGGTCACCGCTTCACGTCCGAATCGGCGCTCGATGAACTGCCCGATCGACTCGTCCGCATCGTCGCGGCGCGCCGGGACGAAGACCTCGGCGCCCATGCGCAGCTTGCCCGGCCATGAGAACAGCTTGGTCGTGATGAAGGGACCGAGCGCGGTTGGAATGCCGAGCACCGACGCGGCCGGCAGCGGATGCAGCCGCCCGCCCCGTTGGATGTACGCGACGCGCGGTTTCCCTGTCGCGATGAGGCGCCCGCCGAGCCCGAGCTCCTCGCAGAGCGCGATGCCTTCCGGCTTCTGCGTCAGCAGCGCGTCGGGACCGGCGTCGATCGTGAAGCCGTCGATCTCCTCGCTCAAGATGACGCCGCCGGCCCGCGCCGCGCGCTCGAGGATCACGAACGGCACGCCGCGTTTCTGCAGCTCGTATCCCGCGGCCAGCCCCGCAATGCCGCCGCCCACGATGATCACGTCAATCACGCCACTCACATCGCCATCCCGTCAGAGCATCCGCCGGACGAGATCCTCGAGCAGCGCGATGAACGGCGGCGAGGCGTTGAGCGAGGCGGTCCGCCGGAGCGATGCGCCAGCCTCGCGTGCCGTCGCCGCGGCCTGCACGTCGATGTCGAACAGGATCTCGGTGTGATCGCAGACAAAACCGATAGGCACGGCCAGAAAATGTCTCCGGCCGGCGGCCGCGCGGGTCTTGATCCACGCGTTCAGATCGGGGCCGATCCAGGGCTCCGGCGTCCGGCCCGCGCTCTGGTAGGCGACCTCGTAGCGCGTGATCCCGACGCGCGCCGCCACGCCGCGCGCGGTCTCCGCCACTTCGTCCACGTACGCGTCCCCCGATTCGATGACGCGCACCGGCAGACTGTGCGCCGTGAAGACGACGTCTTCGTCGACGTTTTCGCCAAGCGGAAGCGCCTCGCGGAGTCGCCCGGCGAACGCGTCGAGCAGCAGCGGATGGGCATGGAACGAGCGCACCGGCTCGAACCGCACGCCGCCCGGAAGCGAGGCGATCGCCGCGTCGATGTACTTCTGCACGCTCAGCGCGGAGAACTGCGGCGCCATCGGGATGCCGATGACGCGCGTGGCGCCGGCCGCGGCGAGCTCGGCCAGCGCGTCTCTGATGAATGGCGTCCAGTTCCGCATGCCCACCGCGACGGGGATGTCTCGCCCAAGCCGGACGCGGAGCGCGTCGGCCTGCGCGCGCGTGATCTCGGTGAGGGGGGAGCGTCCGCCGGGCAGCGCTTGATAGTTGTGGCGCATTTCGGCGACGAGATCGGGGGAAGGCGGCCGGCCGCCCCGGACGAGGCGCAGATACTCCGGCATCTCGTCCATCGAGGACGGCGTGCCGTGGGCCATTAAGAGGACGCCGGTATGCATGGTGGCTGGTGGCCACTAGCCACTACTGTCTCGTCTTCTGATGCACATACCGCGCGAGCGCCTGGACGTGCTCGAGCGGCGTCGTCGGCAGAATGCCGTGGCCGAGATTGAAGACGTGGCCGTTTCGTCCGCCCGCGCGCGCCAGCACATCGTCGGTCGCGGCGAACACGCGATCGAGCGGCCCGAGGAGCAGCGTCGGATCGAGGTTGCCCTGGATGCCGCGATCGAAGCCGATGCGCTCCCACGCTTCGTCGAGCGGGATGCGCCAGTCGGCGCCGATCACATCACCGCCGGCTTCGCGCAGCTCGCCGAGAATCGCCGCCGTGCCGACGCCGAAATGAATCGTCGGCACATCGTATGCGGCGAGCGTGTCGAAGATCCGCCGGGTGTGCGGCAGGATGAACTCGCGGTAGTCGCGTGCGTTCAACGCGCCGACCCACGAGTCGAACACCTGGACCGCGTCCACGCCGGCTTCAATCTGCGCGACGAGATAGTCGCTGACGATGCCGGCGATGAGATCGCAGAAGCGGTGCCAGGCGGCCGGGGCGCCGTACATCAGCGCTTTGGTGTGCGCGAAATTGGTCGAATGTCCGCCTTCGATCGCGTACGAGGCAAGCGTGAACGGCGCGCCGGCAAATCCGATGAGCGGCACGCGGCCCGCGAGCTCGCGCTGCGTCTGGCGAATCGCGTCGAGCACGTAGCCGAGCGCCTCGCGCGGCTCGAACCCGTGCACCCGCGCGAGGTCGTCTTCCGACCGTAGCGGCCGCTCGATCGCCGGACCCTCGCCGCGGACGAAATCGAATGGGATGCCCATCGGCTCGAGGGGCAGCAGCAGATCGGAGAAGAGGATGGCGGCGTCGAGCTCGATGCGGCGAATCGGCTGGAGCGTGACTTCGGTGGCGAGATCGGGCGTCCGGCACAGATCGAGCAGCGAATAGCGCTCGCGCAGCGCGCGATACTCGCTCATATAGCGTCCGGCCTGGCGCATGAACCAGACCGGCGTCGCGTCGACCGGCTGAAGCCGGCAGGCTCTAATGAATCGAGTCCCGGCGGCGGTCAGTGTTCACCTTGAGAAGCGTGCGGGCGAGACCGACCAGATCCTCGAGCCACATCGGCTTGAAGCGCAGCTCGGCGCCGAGCTCGCGGAGCTCGTTCGAGACGCTGTCATCGAGGAAGTAATCGCCGGTCACGATGGCCACCGGCGTTTTGCGCTGATCGGCAAAGGCGCGAAGCCGCCTCAGAAACCCAAGCCCATCGACGAGCGGCATCCGCAGATCGAGAATGATGGCGTCAGGATGGCTGCGTTCGGCATGGGACAGGCCGATTTCGGCGGTCGAGGCTGTCTCGACCCGGTATCCCTCCAGGCGCAGCATCCGCGCAAACGTTGTTGTCACCCCCTCATCGTCGTCGACGATGAGGATGGAGGCGGTAGTCTGGTCGGATGTTACTGCGGACACCTCACCTATTGTAACCGACCAGGTGGCGTACGCAGAAGAGGGTGGCAAAATCCATGTTAGACTTAGGGGTTTGATCCCGATGATTCAACAGTTTGGAGGGTCTCGGTGAGCCCGATCCTGGTGCGGCCGGTCCGCGAACAACTCGAACACGACCGCATTATCCGGATGCTGCAGGCCAAGTGCCGCCGCAAGTATGAGGTGGGGATGAACCCCGGAGCGCAGCAAAACGCAGCGGTGGGGACCGGTCCGACCGCGACCTATCCCGACCTGGTCCTGCTGTCCCTCGAGCGGGGGCGCCGGCTGCAGGGCATCATCGAGGTCGAAACGGGCGAGTCGGTCAACCACCTCGAAGCGCTGGCCCAGTGGGCGCATTTCGGCAAGCTGCGCGCCCCGTTTCATCTCTACGTGCCGGCCGGGATGGTCGATGTGGCCAGGCGCCTCGCCGACGAGAATCACATTCACGTCAACGAGATCTGGAGCTACCACACCATCGGGGACGAAATTCACTTCACGCTGGTCCACCGCAGCCGTGAGACCCCGGCCGCCGCGCGGGCTCGAGCCGCCGCGCGTCCCGCTCCGGCACCGCGCCGCAAGCCGGCCGCCCGCGCCGCCAAGCCGGCCGCCCGCGCTGCCAAGCGTGCGCCACGCGCGCGCAAGACGGTGAAGAAGCCCGCGCGCTCCTCCAAGCGGAAATGACCACCGCGGCCGCCGCGTTCCTCAGATTCTCGCGCGACAAGCGCGGCTACGAACACTTCTATCTGGTTCAGTCCACGACGAACCGCCGCGGCAAGACGCGGGCGCGCATTCTCTACTGGTTTCGCACGCCGCCCGGCGTGAAGGTCGGCCGTCTGCCGTTCTCCGAGGACGTGCAGCGCACAATCGAGGCGCGGAATCCCGGCGTGGTGTTCGATTGGAGGCGGCTGCTCGCGACACCGATCCCTCCGCCCGCGCCTGACGTCGAACGCTGGCGCGAGCGGCGCCGGCTCGAAAAGGCCGAGAAAGCGGCACGGCGCGCCATACTGACGTCAGACAGCGAAGACGAGAGCGCCGAGAGCGCCGAATCCGGGGCAGCCGAACCGGCGGAGGCATCGACGTCGCTCGAGATGTCGGCGGCGGAATCGCCTGAGCTGAGCGGCACTGCCCCTGTCGAAAACGTCGACACCGTCGAAAACGTCGACACCATCGACACCAGCGAGCCAGGTCAGGCCCCAATTGCGCCGGATCCGGCCGGGGCGCAACCCGGCCGCAAGCGCCGCCGCCGCCGCCGCGGCGGACGCCGGGATCGAGGCGCCGGCGGAGGTCCGGCCAACGCCGCTCCGCCGTCGTCCAACCAGGAAGACTAGGCTATAATTACCGCTATGAGTTTGAAAATGAACGGTTTCTGGTCCACTGCACTTTCGGTGGTCCTGGTGGCGGGTCTGTCCGCGCAGGCTCCGCCCCCAGCCAAGCCGCAGACTCCGTCGGAACAGGAAAAACCGACGTTCAAGGTCCAGATCGACCTCATCACGAACGACGTGGTCGTCCGCGACGAGAAAGGGCAGTTTGTCCCCGATCTGAAGCAGGACGAGTTCGAAGTTTATGAAGACGGCGTCAAGCAAGACGTCGTTTCGATGATGGTGTTCACGGGCGGCCGCATCACCAATCTGCTCACGGCGCCGCCTCCGCCGCCGCCCGAAGGCATCATCCTGCCGCCGGTCCGGACGGTGAACGACACGTCGGGCCGCATCTTCCTGTTCTTCGTGGACGATCTGCACATGCAGTTCCAGAACACCGGCCGTATCCGCGACCTGTTCAAGAAGATCGGGAAGGATCTTCTTCACGACGGCGACATGTTCGGCATCGTCTCGAGCGGCCCCTCGTCGATCGCCATCGACATGACGTACGACCGCTCGCGGCTCGACGAAGCGATCAAGAAGATCGCCGGCAACGAGTTGACGCCGGCCGACATCATTCAGGGCACCTCTGGCGCCGAAGGGCCGTCGGAAGTGCGGTATCGCGCGCACGTGGCGTTCTCGACCGTCGCGGATGTGCTCACCGAGCTCGAGAAGGTGCACAACCGTCGCAAGGCCGTGATCTACGTGAGCGACGGCTACGATTTCACTCCATTCCAGGAAGCGCGGCTCGGCTCGAGCGATCCGAACAGTCCGTTCCAGCAGAACGAGTCTGCCAAGTTCATGAACCAGGCGAACGCGAACCAGCAGAACAGCAACGGGACGACGACCTCATCCCCCGGTACCGATCCCGCGACGACGCAGCAGAAGCAGAACGAAGAGTTCGCGGACGCCGACCTCGCGCGCGAGCTGGGAGATCTGACGCGCGCCGCCAACCGCGCCAACACGACGTTCTACACGATCGACCCGCGCGGGCTCGTCGGCGGATCGGACATCGCGGAGAACCTCGACCCGGTGCAGTGGGAGGACTACCTGCACAAGTCGATCGACAGCCTCCGCGTCCTGGCCGAGGAAACGGGCGGGATCGCCGTCGTCAATCAGAATGACTTCGATAAGGCGTTGAAACGCATCGATGGGGAGACGAGCGACTACTACGTGCTCGGCTACTACTCGAAGAACACGGACCCGACGCGGCGCCGCCGCCAGATCGAGGTACGCGTGACGCGGAAGAACATGACGGTCAATGCGCGGAAGGAATACGTGCTGAAGCCGCCGCCGTCGCCGAAGAAGTCCGTGCCGGTCCCGGTGAAGACGAAGAAGTCCGGATCAGGCTGACGCGCCTTTGGCTTTGTCGACGCGAAGGGCGGCCTTGCGGGTCTTCGGAGGGCCGGCCGCCGCCACCGCGTCGCGCGTCCGCTGCACCGCCTCGTCGAGATAGGTTTCATCGATGTCGGAACCGATGAAGCCCACACCCAGCCTGGCACACGCCACCGCCGTGCTGCCCAAACCCAGGAACGGATCCATCGCGACCTTGATGCGCGACAGGCCATGCAGCCGGAGGCATTGCTCGGGGAGCTTCGACGGGAAGGTCGCCGGGTGCGGCCGGTCCCGGTCGCGCCGCTGAATGGTTTCGTATGGGATGAACCACGTGTTGCCGCGGCACCGGACGCCGCCGGCTCCGGCGCGCCAGCGGCCGATGTTCGACTGATCCTGATACGCGACGCCGAGCGCCAGGCGATCGAGACGCGTCGAGCCGCTCGGCGTGAAGTGGAACACGAACTCGTGGCAATCGTTCAGAAAACGATCACTGTTGATCGGCTTGTAGTGTCCGACAGCCAGATCGCGCGAGAGCCCCGCCGCGGCGCCCGCCGACGCACGGTCGATGGCGATCGACTTGATCCAGTGAATGATGTTCTGCAGCCGAAGATGGGGCCGGACGGCCTGCGCCACGTCCAGCGCCGTCCAGGGATCGCTCGGCTTGGCTCCCACATTCAGGAACAGCGAGCCTTCCGGATGGAGCACGCGAGCCGCCGCCGCCACCCAGTCGCTCGTCCACGCGAGATAGTCGGCCTGCGACAGGGAGTCCTCGTACCGGTTGTACTCAATGCCGAGGTTGTAGGGCGGCGAGGTGACGATCACGTCCACGCTGTGAGCGGGGAGGTGACGAAAAACGTCACGGCAATCGGACAAATAAAAGCGGCTGGCGCCCCGGCGGCCGGGCACGATTTTGTACGGTTTGAGCAGGACAGACATGTGCCAGGCAGTGTTTCGGCCTGGCTGGCTTCGTACGTTAGGCGCAGGGCGTGAAATGAGCTGAAATGCAACAGGGACACCAGGGGTTGTGGCCGGTGGGGCGACAGGGAGGGAGCTAGGAAGCCTTGGTATTCAGGGCAATCGGTGCAATCGGCGCACTCGACGCCTGCCGATCCGCCGTGATCGTGTGATTGCGGCGGTGGCCCTGATGCCCACAGTTCAGGCTTTTCTCTTCCACGTAGGCGACTTCCCGGCTGGTCGCCACCTCGCGGTACTTGCCCACCACGCAGCCACAGGCGAGTGTGGTGAACCCCAGAAGCCGAACGAGACTACTCACGCGACCCTCCGTTCCGGCCGGTCGTGCCGACCAGTCACTCAGCAAATACAGCAAATCTCATACCGCTGAGCCGCATCTGATTCCGTGCGCCGCTGTTATACATATCGGCACAATCGCGCAACGACGCCATCCTGCGCTACGATCTCGTCAATGAAGAAGATAAATCGCGCCGTCATGGGTTGCTGGATGGCCATCGCGCTGATGGTCGGCTCGCTTGGCGCGCAGGAGAAGGCAATCTCCGCGTCCGACCTCTTGAAAGACCCGGCGGTGATGGCGGCCATCGACGCCGCAAAAGCCAACGAGGCGCAGGCGATCGAGGACGACATTCGATTCTGCGAGGTGCCGGCGCCCTCCTTCATGGAAACCGCGCGCGGCGAGCTCCTCAGGCAGACCTTTCAGCAGCTCGGGCTGCAGAATGTGCGCGTCGATGGGGCCGGCAACGTGCTGGGCGATCGGCCCGGCGCGGCGGCGACGCCGCACCTCGTGCTCGCGGCGCACCTCGACACGGTCTTCCCGCAGGGCACCGACGTGCGCGTCAGGCGCGAAGGCGCCATCCTGCACGGCCCCGGGATCGCCGACGACTGCCGCGGTCTGGCCGTGCTCATCGGCGTCGTCCGCGCGCTGAAGCAGGCCAACGTACGCACGCCCGGCTCCATCACCTTCGTCGCGGACGTCGGCGAGGAAGGCCTCGGCGATCTGCGCGGCATGAAGCAGTTGTTCAACGAGACGATGAAGGGGCAGATCGACCGGTTCGTGTCGATTGACGGTTCGGGGCTCGGCATCACGAATGTCGCCGTCGGCAGCCACCGCTACCGCGTGACGTTCAAGGGGCCCGGCGGGCACAGCTTCGGCGCGTTCGGTCTGGCGAACCCGATCGACGCACTCGGGCGCGCCATCGCCAAGATCGCCGACTTCCAGGTGCCGAAGCTCCCGAAGACCACGTTCAATGTCGGCCGCATCGGCGGCGGTACGTCAGTGAACTCGATTCCGTTCGAAGGCTGGATGGAAGTGGACATGCGATCGTCGGATCCCGCGTCGCTTGCCTCGGTGGACGCGAGCTTTCACAAAGCCGTCGACGCGGCGGTGGTCGAGGAAAACGGGCGCTGGGGTTCGCCGCGCATGATCACGGTGACGAAGGATTTGGTGGGCGACCGGCCCGCCGGATCGACGCCCGACGGAGCGCCGATCGTGCAAACCGCGATCGCGGTCACCAAGGCGCTGGGATTCGCCGCGAATCTTGGCGAAGGATCGACCGACGCCAACGTGCCGATGAGCCTGAAGATTCCCGCGATCACGATCGGCGCCGGCGGGCGGGGCACCGGCGCCCACGCGCTCGGTGAGACCTTCGATACGACCGATTCGTGGCTTGGGACCGAGCGCGCGCTGCTGCTGACGATCGCCCTCGCGCGGCCCTAACTTTTTTTCAGCGCCTGAAACCGTTCAAGATCCACGGCGCGCTGGCGGCCGGCGGCGTGGCGCGCCATGAGCACGCGCACGACGAACAGGACGTGGATCGTGCCGATCACGCCGACTTCCATCGCGACCGGCTCCGCGACGAGCACCGGCACGAAGTTGAGGAAGGCCGCCGCGAGAAACACGATCGCGAAGAGCGGGTCGGTGCCGGCGCTGCGGTACGCACGGCCGTACGCCATCGCCGTGTGTTCCCATCCCGTCGTCTCCTCCGCGAAGACCTGCAGGTAACGGCCGATGCGCTCGACGCCGGTGTGGAGGCTGAACACCGCTTCGAAGACCGCCGCCAGGACGAGGAGCGGCAGCAGTGTCGCCACGGGCAGCGCGGCCAGCGCGGCCGTGGCGATGACGAGGCCAGCCCACGCCACCACGCCGGCGACGAAGATCCAGACGCGCGCGGTGCCGCGTTCACGAATCGTGTCGCGAAGCGCTCTGTATTCCTCTTGTTCGCGGGGTGTCATGACGCGCTCCTGACGGGGAAGGCCGAAACAGCCGATACGTAGAATGGGGCCGCGTCCATCGTGTGCCATTTTGGCACGGGACCTCTGGGCTCGAAGGACGTTAATCCCCTTGCTATCTATGAATTATCTGGTATCATGCTGACCGTTACCACGGAATACGTTAGCTCGGGAAGAGTCCAAGTGCACAGGAAATCTGTTTTCTGGATCGGGTATCTTGCGCTCGCCGGCCTCGTCTGTATCGGCGTCCCCACGAGCGATGCCGCCACCAGGCCGCAGTCGAAACCGGCCGCGCACGCGAAAGCCGCGCCGAAAGCGCCGAAGCGCACGCTGTACTCAGCGAAGCGCTCGCTGTCGCGCAAGGCGACATTGGCGCGCGCGCACGCGATCGCGACGTCGCGTGAGATGGCCGACACCGTGTTGCCGCGCTACAAGATCGACGCGAGCGGAGAGCTGGTGCCCGACGTGCGCGCCGCCGCCGCGATTATCTACAATCCCGAAACCAATCAGGTGCTCTGGGAAGAGAATTCGCAGGCGCCGCGCTCGATTGCCAGCATCACCAAAGTGATGACGGCGACGGTGTTCCTCGAGAACAATCCCGATCTCACGCAGCCGATCACCATCGATCACAGCGACGTCTTCCAGGCGTCCACGACGCATCTCCGCGCCAACGATCGCCTCTCCACAGACGATGTGCTGCATTTGATGCTGATTGCGTCCGACAACGCCGCCGCGCGCGCCCTCGCGCGCGTGTCGCCGTACGGGTCGGTCGGGTTCGTGCGGCGCATGAACGAGAAGGCCGCGGAACTGGGTCTCGAGAGCACGATCTACGCGGACCCGTCCGGGCTGCTGTCGGAGAACGTCTCGTCGGCGTACGACATGGCGCGGCTCATCACGCACGCGTCGGGTGACGAGCGGATCGCGTCGGTCATGCGGACCCAGGAATACACCGTCCGCACGGCCAAGAACCGTGTGATCACGTTCCACAGCACGGATCGCCTGCTCGGCCGGGAAAACGTGGACGTGCGGGCCGCCAAGACCGGCTTCATCTCGAAGGCCGGCTACTGCCTGGCGACGCTGCTGCGTCTTCCGCAAGGCGTCGGCGGCCAGTCGGTCGCGGTCGTCGTCCTCGGCGCGCGGTCGAACGCGGGGCGCTTCATGGAGACGCAGAACCTGTTCAACTGGCTCTCCACCAAGGCGGCGACGATGTTCACGCCCAAGCCGCAGCAGATCCCGCAACACTGAAAACAAACGCAACCACTGTTCGTGTCTTCGTGGTTGCCTTTATCCGACGTACCCGCGCTGCATCGCTGCCGCGTCGAGCGGCAGCGTCGCGATCGCATCCACCGACACCATCACCGGCCGTGACGCGTGGCGCGCGTCGTACGCCTTGAGATAGCGGCGGCAGACGTCGCACGCATAGACGCGGTAGCGGCCGTCGCGCGTCGCGAACGAGGTGATGAGCGCGCGGTCATCATTCGCGCAGAAGGGGCAGGTGAAGGCGCCGAACCCCCACTGCGCGAGGCAGCGGCCGCAAATCAGCCGGCGCTCGCCGGTCGGCACAATCACCGCGAACTCCGGTTCCCACCCGCAGCACGGGCAGTGTCCGTGCTGCCACGTCGCCAGCTCGGCCCGCTGCATCAGGACCTCGGCGCACCTGGCGAGAAACGGCCGCATGGCGAGGACGAGCACCTGATCGAGATTGGGCGGCGCGCCCTCGGGCGCGCGCTGGCGCGGATCGGCGCCGTCCACGCCCGACGTCGCGGCGTACCACCGCTCGACGAGCGGCTGGAGCGCGTTGCCGTCGCGCGCGAGGGCGACGATCTGCTGGTGTTCGGCCGAGTCGAGCGCGTCGAACCGGCGCAGGATGTCGGCCGTCTGCCGGAACGTCAGGCGGAAGTCGGTCCAGTCGAGCGGAATATCGGTGAAGCGGACGAGTGGACGCCCCGCCGCCTGCTGCGCGCGCAGCCACTCGGGATCGGCCTGGAACCAGGGCAGCGGCACGCGCGACTGCACGCGGCGCTGCATGTCGACGAGTGCGACCTGCATGTCGACGGCCGACGCCAGCTCGGGCTGCGTCGTCTTCAGTTCTTTCAGCTCGACGATTTCACGCGGTTCAGCGCGCTGGGGGCGGGGCGGACGATCGTTCACGCGGAGATTGTACTGAAGACTGGAGGCTCACCCGAGCCCCCAGCCTTCAACCCCTATTTAGAACGACCAGCGTCCGCCGAAGTTGATCTGCCGCGGAGCGATGATGGTGCCGGGCGCTCCGTAGAGAATCGGGTTCGCGATGCCCGAGATCGATGTGTTCGGCACGCGATTCTGCGCCGACGTGATCGTGCTCGCGTTGAGCGCGTTCAGGACCTGCGCGTAGATCCCGATCTTGTCGCGGCCCGACAGCGGAATGACCTTCTCGAAGCTCAGATCGACGATCCGTTCCGGCGGATTGCGCTCCATGCCGCGCGCCTCGAGCAGCGGACGGCGATACGCGCTCGACTGCCCCGAGAGCCCCAGCGTTGACGACGTGTACTGCTGGAACGGGGTGTACGGCCGGCCGCTGATCATGTGCCAGTACGTGCTCATCGACACGTCGATGACCGGGATCGTGTAAGTGCCGAGCAGCTTGAACTCGTGCGTGCGGCTGTTGGTGAGATTCCCGTTGACGTTGACGAGCGCCAGCACCGGCGTCTCGAACTGCCGGCTGCTCACCTGCGCATCGCTCGTGTTGTCGACCGTGCCGGTGGCCTCTGACAGCACATAGGACACCTGCGCCGTCCAGCGATTGCTCAGACGCTTGTTGAGCACCGCCATGAAGGCTTTGTACTTGCGGAACGGATCGGCCGTGCCGAGGAGGTTCCCGCTGGGATCCTTGTAGGCGAAGCCGTTCACGTTGGTGACCAGGAAATCGGTCTGGGTCGCGGCTCGATTAGCCCACTGATACAACGTCAGCGGCGCGTTGGTGAGGCCGTTGGTCACCGTGACCGGCAACCACGTCGCCGACGGGCTGATCGAGTTGATGAAGTTCTTGTTCTCCCGGTAAATCCCCGTCACCGTGAGCCGCATCGACGACCCCAGCTCCCGTTCGAGCGCGCCGTACACCTCGTCCACGCGCGGGTGCTTGATGTTCGGGTCCATCTTGTAGATGGGTGAGTTGAACGTGTCGATGAGCGTCTTCTGGCCTGGGACGCTGACGTCATAGGTGAGTCGCGGGGCGACGCCCGGCACCGCTCGCTCGAAGGCGACGGCCATGGCACCGTCGTAGTACTGGCTGTAAGCGCCCTTGAGGACCGTTTTGAAGTTGCCGGTCACGTCCCACGCAAAGCCGAGGCGCGGCGCGACGTTGGTCGTCGAGTACACCTTGCCGACCGTCGGGTTGCTGCCCTGGATGAAGTCGGTGCGAACGCCCGGATTGAGCGTCAGCCGATCGCCGACCTTCCAGGAGTCCTGGACGAACACGCTCTGACGGTTATTGGTGGCCGACACGTCGTAGCCGTAGCTGTACGCGAGGTACGGCTGGCCGCCGTAGTCGTAGTACGAGATGTTGTTCACGTACCCGTAGCGGTTGCGCACTTTGCTGTGCTCGAACTCGGCGCCGAACTTCAGCTCGTGCTTGCCGAAGGCGTCGGCGTAGTGTGACACCGACGCGTTCACCTGATCGCGGCCGCGGTCGGCATAGTAGAACCACCCCTGCGACACCGACGGCGTGCCGTTCTCGTCGATGTGCCCCGGCAGATTCACCGCCGGATTGAGGTCGTAGTAGCCCCACCAGCCGGTGTACTTCACCTCGGCGAACGTCGACGAGTTGAAGATGTGCCGCCACTGGCCGAGCCACACGAACTCGGGTGCGTCTTCGTGGTTGGTGAGTGCGTCGGTGGCGAGCAGCTCCGAGACGCCCGCCCGGCCGACGATGTTGTACGCGTCGTACTGCAGGTGGAACGTATAGTTGTCGTTCGCCGTGGGCTGCCACGTGAGCTTGACGTTGAACCGCGGGCTCACTTCGTGGAGGGTCGTCACCGGACCGCTCGGATCGGAGTCCTGCTGAAAGCGCTGCGCGCTGAGGAAGAAGAACAGCTTGTCCTGTTTGATCGGCCCGCCGATCTGCGTCGTGAAGTCGACGAACTTCTTCGTCACCGCCGGCTGGCCGAGCGCCGGGTTCGCCGCCGTGATGGCGGCGGTCGTGTTGTTCGACCCGAGACTACTGTTGGTGCCGATGATGTCGAAGAGGCCCGAATAGCGATTGCCGCCCGACTTGGTCACCGTGTTGACGACGGCGCCGGTGAAGCCGCCGTACTCGGCCGGTGCACCCAGCCCCTGAATCTGGATTTCCTGCACGATGTTGTAGTTGTAGAACGTCCAGGCGGTGCCGCCCTCCGGATCGCGCGTATCAACGCCGTCGATCAGGAGCGCGTTCGACGAGCTCGACTCGCCGCCGTACACCGAGTTGCTGTTGGCCCCCGGCATCACGTTGAACACGTTGATGGCCGTGCGCGTGATCGGCGCGTTGGCCAGCAGGTCCTGCGAGATGTTGGTCTGCGTGGCGCTGCTCTTGACGTCCACGACCTCCGCGCTGGCGACGACGCTCACCGCTTCGGAGATGCCGCCGACCTTCATGATGAGGTCGACGTTCAGCGTCGATCCGACGCTGACCTTGATGTTGTCTTCCTTGGCCGGGCGGAAGCTGTTGCCGAGCACGGCCGAGACCGAGTAGGTCTCCGGATCGAGACCGGGGAAGCGGTAGGCGCCGTTGGCGTCAGTGGTGATCGTCTTGGTGCCGGTCTTGCCGGTCAGCGTGACGGTCGCGCCAGGCAGTACGCCGCCCTGCTCGTCCTTCACGACACCGGAGATCGACCCGCTGAAGGTCTGCGCGAAGGTGGTCGCCGTGCCCGCGAGAAGGAGAGCCGCGGCGACGACACAGGCAATGGTGTGTCTCATCGTTTGTATCTCCTGCTCACCGAATGGGCGACAGCACGCGATCGTGCGATTTCGAATAGAACGCATAACCGAAGCCGGCCCCAAGCAGCACGATCACCACGGCGCCCTTCTTCGTCTTGAAAAAACTGGTGCCGCCCGCGTCGGCGGCGGTCGTCGCCTGGGCGCTGGCCGCGTGCGATTGCAGGGTGCTGAGGGTGGCCGGCGACAGCGTGGTCGTCAGGTGTGTCGTGCGCGAGGGGAACGAGTCCGTCGGGCCGGCGGCGGCCGCAGGCATCACCACCAGGAACGAGGCGACAATCGCCCACACTCCAGGTGCCAAGCACCGCGTGAACCATCTCACATGGACCTCCTAGGTTGCGGGCGTACCAACAATTGCTGCGGCATCTTCGCGCCAAACGCTGCTGGCGTCAAGGACTGTCCTGATAGAATTGATCGACGCTGTGAAGGAGTCCCGCGCGATACGCCGCCGCCAGAAGCAGTTACGAGGCGATCCGGCAAATTGGAGAACGAGGCGGCTGACGTGGCGCCCGCTCGCGGTGGTGGCCGCCGCCGCGATCCTCATCGTCGCCGTCATGGGCGTCAGGCGATGGCTGCCCCCGCTGACGCGGGTCCGCACGCCCTCGGGCACGCTCCTTGGTCGGCTGGCCGCGGGCGTCAGCGCGTCGGACCTCAACCTCCTGGTCATCACGCTGGACACCACGCGCGCCGATCGCATCGGCGCGTACGGGTTCCGTGACATTCAGACGCCGAACCTCGATCGCCTCGCCCGCGAGGGGGTCCTCTTCGAGCAGGCCGCATCGGCCGCGCCGCTGACACTGCCGGCGCACAGCTCGATCTTCACCGGCAAGTTCCCGCCCGAGCACGGCGTCCGCGACAACGGCGGCTTTTTCCTCGATCCGCGCGAGACGACGCTCGCCGAAATCCTGAAGGCGCGCGGATTCAGGACCGGCGCGTTCGTCGGCGCCTACGTGCTCGATTCCAAGTGGGGCATCAACCAGGGATTCGATACCTACTTCGACAACTTCGATCTCTCGAAGTACAAAGCGATCTCGCTGGGCGCCATTCAACGTCCCGGCAACGAGGTCGTCGATCACGGCTTGCAGTGGCTTGACGAGACGCCGGCCTCCCGGTTCTTCTGCTGGCTGCATCTCTACGATCCGCACGCGCCGTACGAGCCGCCCGAGCCCTACCGGTCGATCTATCGCGGGCGTCCGTATCTCGGCGAGATCGCCTTTGTCGACGCGCAGGTCGGGCGCGTGATCGCGTATCTCGAGGCGCACCAGCTCCTCGACCGCACGATCGTTGTCATCCTGGGCGATCACGGCGAGAGCCTGGGCGACCACGGCGAGGCGACGCACGGTTTCTTCGTCTATGAGAGCGTGGCGCACGTACCGCTCATCATCCGCGCGCCCTTTTCGGCGACACTCGGCGGCCGCCGCGTCGCCGACGTCGTCCGCAGCGTCGATGTGATGCCGACCGTGCTCGAGATGCTCGGGATCGCGCAGCCGAGAGACATCGAGGGCACCAGCGTGGCCTCGCTGATGACGGGCGCGGCGCGCGAGCTGAACCTCGACACCTACACCGAAGCGATGTATCCGCTCCATCACTTCGGCTGGAGCGATCTGCGCGCGATGCGGGCGGGCCGCTACAAGCTCATCGCCGCGCCGCGGCCGGAGCTGTACGATCTCCAGGACGACCCCGGCGAGAGCCACGATCTCTTCGCCAGGCGCGAAGCGCTCGGCAATCGCATGCTCGACCGGCTGCACGATCGCGAGCGGCGCTTTGTCAAGCGCGACGAGCCCGAGAAGCAGACCATCGAAGTGGATCCCGATGCGCGCGCGCGGCTGGCGGCGCTCGGCTACGTCGGCACCTTCGTCGCGTCCGCCGCGCCCGACGAAGCGCGCACGGGCCTCGCGGATCCCAAGGACAAGATCGATCTCTTCAACAAGATCACCGAGGCGCGCGATATTTCGAAGGACGACGCGGCCTTCCAGGAAGTCGTCGACATGTTGAAGGACGTCGTCCGTCAGGATCCCAAGGTGATCGACGCCTGGTTCATGCTGGGGAACACGTACGCCAAGGCGGGGCGCCAGCGGGAAGCGATCGCCGCCTTCAAGCAGACGCTGGAGCTGAAGCCCGACGATGAGATGGCGGTGATCAATCTGGCGAACGTCTACCGCGAGCTCGGCCAGGACGAAGAAGCCCTGCTCGGATACCGACGGTTTCTGGATCTGGATCCCAAGAACTCCCAGGTCCGGTATGAAGCGTCCGAAATCCTCCTCGATCGCGGCCAGCTCGACGACGCCGAGCGGGAGCTGCGCGCCGCGCTCCAGATCGAGCCGAAGCTCGCCGCCGCCCGCAATGCCCTCGGCGTCGTCGCGTTGAAGCGCGGCGATCTGCCTGGCGCCGAGCGCGAGATTCGCACGGCGATCGCCGAGAAGCCGGACGTCCGCCTCGCGCACTTCAACCTCGCGCTGCTGGCCGAAGAGCGCGGGCAATGGCCGGACGGCGTCGCCGAGTACCGGAAGGAGATCGCACTTCATCCCGGGAGCTACAAAGCGTGGTTCAACCTGGGGAAGCTGTACGCGCGTATCGGGGACAGGGCGGCGCAAGCGGACGCGTACCGCCAGGCCATTGCGGCGAACCCCTCGTTCGCCGAAGGACATCTGTATCTGGCGAAGCTGTACCTCGACATGCAGCAGAACCTGGACGAGGCGGTGCGGCTGGCCAAGAAAGGCATCGCGCTCGCGCCGAGCTCCGAGTACGCGCCGCTGGGGTACTACGTCGTCGCCGACATCTATTCGCGCCAGGGGCGCCGCGGGGAGGCGGAGCAGGAAGCGGCCCGCGGCCGCGCCCTCGAGCGCGCGAAGAAGGCGCGCCACTGATGCCGCCGCGCAAGAAGGCGGCGGCGCCGAAGCGGTCCGTCCTCATCATCGGATCGGAAGCAGTCCCGTTTGCCAAGACCGGCGGCCTCGCCGACGTCCTCGGCGCGCTGCCGGCGGCGCTCGCGCGGCTCGGCTGGATGGTGACCGTCGCGCTGCCGCGGTACCGCGGCATTCAGGACGGCACGCTCGTCGAGCGTCTTCCAGTGACGGTGGGCGGCGTCACCGCCGACGTGAGATTCTTCGAAGCGCCGACCGCCGACGGCGCGCGCGCGCTGCTCGTCGATTGCCCGGAGCTGTACGATCGCGAAACGCTGTATGGGGCCGGCGGCGTGGACTATCCCGACAACCCACGCCGGTTCGCGGTGCTCGTGCGCGCGGCGCTCGAGTTCGCGGCCAGGGGCGGCAGCGGCCCGACCATCGTCCACGCCCACGACTGGCAGGCCGGGCTCGCGCCCGTCTATTTGAAAACGCTCTACGCCGCGCATCCGGTCATTGGCGGCACACCGAGCGTGTTCACGATCCATAATCTCGCGTATCAGGGCACATGCGAAGCCGATTGGCTGCCGCGGCTCGACCTGCCGTGGAATCTGTTCACGATCGAGCAGCTCGAGTACTGGGGCCGCATCAGCTTTCTCAAGGGCGGCATCAACAACGCGGAGATCATCACGACCGTCAGCCGCAAGTACGCCGGGGAAATTCAGACGCCGGAGGTCGGCGCCGGATTTGACGGCATCCTGCGGCGGCGATCCGCGGATCTGGTCGGCATCCCGAACGGCATCGACGTGGAGCAGTGGGATCCATCGCGCGATCCGTTCCTGCCCGCGGCGTTCAGCGCGGAGGATCTCGGCGGAAAGGCCGCGTCCAAGCGCGAGGTGCTCGCGCAGTACGGTCTGCCGGTGACCGACGCCACCATGAGGCGGCCGCTCGTCGGCATGATCTCGCGCATGATCGATCAAAAAGGATTCGACCTGATCGCCGCGATCGCCGACGATCTCCCGCGACTCGAGGCCACCTTCGTCGTCCTCGGCACCGGAGAGGCGCGCTATCAGCAGCTGTGGACGGCGCTGGCGGCGGCGCATCCCGATCGCGTCGGCGCGCGCATCGGCTTCGACGAGCCGCTCGCCCATCTCATCGAAGGAGGCGCCGATATCTTTCTGATGCCGTCGCGATTCGAGCCGTGCGGCCTCAATCAGATGTACAGTTTGCGCTACGGCACGGTGCCGGTGGTCCGCGGGGTCGGCGGCCTGGACGACACTGTCCGCGACTATTCGCCGCGCAGCACGCGGTCGACCGGCTTCGTGTTCCACGAGTACACCGGCGCGGCGCTGCTCGAGGCGCTGAGGCGGGCGCTCGCGCTCTACGGCGACCAACGGCGCTGGCGAACGCTCCAGCTGGCCGGGATGCGCCAGGATTATTCCTGGGACCGTTCGGCTCGAGAGTACGTCAAAATGTACGAGCGGGCGATCAAGATGGTGGCTGGCGGCTAGTGGCTGGTGGCGAAGGCACAGGCGCTGGGGCCCCAGCGCAAAGCAAGAAAAAGAGATCACACACAATGGCATCTGACAACGTGCAGACTTTTACTGACGGAGATTTCGACGAGACGGTCATCAAGGCGGGCGGGCCCGTGCTCGTGGATTTCTGGGCCGAGTGGTGCGGGCCCTGCAAGCGCATCGCGCCGACCATCGACGCCCTGGCGACCGATTACGCGGGCAAGGTGACGTTCGGCAAGCTGAACGTCGACGACAACCCGAACACGGCGTTTCGCTTCCAGGTCCGCGGCATTCCGACGCTGCTGCTCTTCAAGGGCGGCCAGGTCGTCGAATCGGTCGTCGGGGCGGTGCAGAAGGACGATCTCAAGAAAGTCCTCGACAAGCATCTGTGATGCCCACTCGTGACGTCGTGATCATCGGTTCCGGACCGGCAGGTCTCACGGCAGCGCTCTACACGGCGCGCGCGAATCTTCGGCCGCTCCTCGTCGAGGGCTTCGAAGCGGGCGGGCAGCTCATGCTGACGACGCTTGTCGAGAATTTTCCGGGGCATCGCGACGGCGTCATGGGACCCGACCTGATGGGCGAGATGCGCGCGCAGGCCGAGAAATTCGGCGCCGAGATCGTACAAGGCAACGTCACCGCGATTGATTTGTGCGCCCGGCCGATCGCCATCAAGACGGCGGACGCCGCGTTCTTGGCGAAGGCGCTCATCATCGCGACCGGCGCGTCAGCGAAGCTCCTCGGCTTGCCGGCCGAGCGCGCGCTGATGGGCCACGGCGTGTCCACCTGTGCGACCTGTGATGGCTATTTTTTCCGCGGACACGAAATCGCCGTCGTCGGCGGCGGCGATTCGGCGATGGAGGAGGCGGTGTTCCTCACCAAGTTCGCGAGCAAGGTCACCGTCGTGCATCGCCGCGATACGCTGCGCGCGTCGAAGATCATGCAGGACAAGGCGAGGGCCAACCCGAAAATCGCCTGGGCGCTGGACAGCGAAGTCGCCGAGATCACCGACACGGCGAAAGGCGAGGTCACTTCCATGGTGCTCCGCCACAACAAGACGGGGCAGCGTACCGTGCTGCCGGTGACGGGGGTGTTTGTCGCGATCGGCCACACGCCGAACACGTCGCTCTTCCGCGGCCAGCTCGAAATGGACGCCAACGGCTACATCGTCACGCACGACGGCGCCAAGACGAGCGTGCCGGGGGTGTTTGCGTGCGGCGACGTGCAGGATCACGTCTACCGGCAGGCGATCACCGCCGCGGGATCGGGTTGTATGGCGGCGCTCGACGCCGAGCGCTATCTCGAAGGCGTCCCGGAGCATCTCCAGGCGACGACCACGATCTAGACGCGCCCTAGTCGATCCAGCCTCCGCCGATCACGACATCTCCTTCGTAGAAGACGACCGCCTGCCCCGGCGTGACCGCGTTCTGCGGCGCGTCGAAGACGACCTCGGCGCGCCGGCCAGCCATCGCGCGCACGGTTGCGGCGGCCGCCGGATGGCGGTGCCGGATCTGCGCGGTGATCCGCTGCGGCGCTTGTGGCTCCGCGGCGATCCAATTGACGCCGGACGCGGCCAGCGTCGTGCGCTCGAGCGCCGACTTCGGGCCGACGACGACTGCGCGATCGGCGGGTCGAAGCGAGAGCACGTAGAGCGGTGCGCGCGGCGCGCCAGCGGATGATCCCGCTGGGCCCGCCAGTCCTGACAGGCCCAGCCCCTTGCGCTGGCCGACCGTAAATTGATGGATGCCCGCGTGGCGGCCGAGCACGCGGCCGCTTTCGTCCACGATCGACCCGCGGCGTTCGGCCTCGGGCGCATGCCGGGTCACGAACGCCGCGTAGTCGTCGTCGGGAATGAAGCAGATCTCCTGGCTGTCGGGCTTGTCGGCCACCGGCAGCGCGAGGCGCCGCGCGTACTCGCGCACGGCGTCCTTCGGGCGGTCGCCGACCGGGAACCGCGCGTGCGCCAACTGCTCCTGTGTGAGCGAAAAGAGGAAGTACGACTGATCCTTCGCCGGATCGATACCGCGCTTGAGCAGATAGCGGTTGCTGGTCGCGTCGTGCTCGACGCGGGCGTAGTGGCCGGTGGCGACGGCATCGGCGCCGAAGCCGCGCGCGCGCTCGACGAGCGTCGCGAACTTGAGATCGCTGTTGCAGTGGGCGCAGGGAAGCGGCGTCCGTCCGGCCGTGTACTCGCTGACGAAATTCGAGACGACCTGCTCGTTGAACTGGCGCTCGAAGTTCAGAATGTAGTGCGGAATGTTGATCGCGGCGGCCACGCGGCGCGCGTCGTGCAAGTCGTCGAGCGTGCAGCAGCCGCCGAACGCGGGCAGTCCGTCGCGCTGCCCGGAGGCGTCATACAACTGCATCGACAGACCGATGACGTCGTGGCCCTCGTCGGCAAGCAGCGCCGCGGCGACCGACGAATCCACGCCGCCTGACATCGCGACGACAATTCTCACTTCTCGCGGGGCCCCACCCCCGCTCGCCCACAGCGCAATCGTGTCGCTCGGCCTCGAGCGTAGACTCTCGGCCTCGCGTGTCGGCTGTGCGTGCCCGAACGCTCCTTCGTGATCATCGCGCGACTTCGTGTCTTCGTGAAAGCGAGCGCAGCTTCTCGACAAGCGGCGGCAGCGCGCTGATGACGCGGTCGACTTCCTCGGCCGTCGAGAACAACCCGAGGCTGAAACGCAGCGAGCTCTGGACGCGACCGGCCGGATACCCCATCGCGCGCAGCACGTGCGACGGCTCGAGCGTTCCCGATGAACAGGCCGATCCCGTCGACACGGCGACGCCGTCCAGATCGAGCGCAATCAGCAGACTCTCGGCTTCGACGTGATCGAAGCTGATGTTGGTCGTATTCGGCACACGCGACCGCGGATCGCCGTTCACCGCCGTGCCGGGGACACCCCGCAGAATGCCGTCCTCGAGCCGGTCGCGCAGTGCGGCCACGCGTGCCGACTCGGCGGCCATCTTCGCCGCCGCGAGGCGGGCGGCGACCCCCATGCCGACGATCGCGGGGACATTTTCGGTTCCGGCGCGGCGGTTCCGCTCGTGCTTGCCGCCAGTGAGGATCGGCTGCAGCCGCGTGCCGCGCTTGATCCACAAGGCGCCGGCGCCTTTCGGTCCGTTGAATTTGTGCGCCGAGAGCGACAGCAGATCGACGCCGAGCGCGCGGACGTCCACCGGAATTTTTCCCACCGTCTGCACCGCATCGGTGTGCATGAGCGCGCCGCGCGCGTGCGCGATCGTGGCCAGCTCGGCGATCGGCTGAATCGTGCCGATCTCGTTGTTGGCGTGCATCACCGACACGAGCGCCGTCGTGTCCGTCAGGAGCTCGCGCAGCCGATCCGGGGATACGATTCCCGTCTGATCGACCGGTAGCATCGTCGTCTGCCATCCGCGCCGCGCGAGCGACTTGAGCGTGTTGAGCACCGCCTCGTGTTCGATCGCGCTCGCGATGATCTGGCGGCGGCCGCTCGACTCGAGCGCGTCGGCCGCGCCGCGGATCGCGAAGTTGTCGGCTTCGGTACCGCCGCTCGTGAACACGATCTCGGACGGATCGGCGTGGACGAGCGCCGCGATCGCCGACCGCGCTTCGTCGAGCGCGGCTTTCGCCTGCTGTCCGAAATGATGGACGCTCGACGCGTTGCCGAAGAGATCGCGCGTCGCGACGGCGACAGCCTCGGCCACCTCGGGCGCCAGAGGCGTCGTGGCGTTGTAGTCAAAATAGACACGCATAGTGAATCGTTCATTGTATCACCGCCGCTAACCCTCAGCAGCAAAAGGACTAGACAACACATGGCACGTCTCATATACTGACGGGACTTTCAGGTCCCTGGCAGTCACACGGCAGCGACCCTGGCGCCCACAGTCAAGAGGACAGGCGGAGGATACATGTGGAAACGCGATGAATCAGTCCGACCGGCGAGCGGACAGCCGGCCGCACCCCAGCCGCCCGCGAATGTGACGGCGGGAGCTCCCAGTCCTCGTCCGGACGCGAGCCATAACATGGAGAAGGACATCGTGAATATTGGGAAGTCGGTCGTCATCAAGGGCGAGCTGAACGGCAGCGAAGACCTGACCATCGAAGGCCACGTCGAAGGAACGATCCAGCTCCGCGACCACGTCCTGACGATCGGTCCCAACGGGCGCATCAAAGCGCAGGTATTCGCGAAGGCGGTGATCGTGCTCGGCGAAGTGATGGGCAACGTCACCGCGAGCGACAAGGTCGACATCCGCGACAACGGATCGGTCGACGGCGACATCGTGTCGCCGCGTGTGGCGATCGCCGAAGGCGCGCACTTCCGCGGCAGCGTCGACATGCAGCGCAAGGGGACGCCGGGGACGCCGGGGCAGCCCAAGGGCGAAGTCAAGCCGGCGGCGCCGCAGCCGGCCGGACAACAGCAGCAGGCTCAGACGCCTGCCGGCGCGCCAGCCGGCCAGCGCGTCGGGGCCTAACGTCGATTCCAGACGGTTCAAGAGGTTCTAGGGTTCTGTAAAACCCTAGAACCCCTAGAACCGTAGAACCCCTAGAACCTTTTTTCGTGGGTCTTCTCGACCGCATCGCGCCGCGCAGAAACGAGACCGAAGTACCGGCAGCAGCGCCGGCTTCGGTCGGTGAGCCCCTATTCGCCACCAAGGCGCTCAGAAAATTCCTCATCAATCTCACGTCGCACGAGTCGCCGGTGTTGCTCGATCTCGGCCCCGTCGTCGGCGGCAACGTGACGTTTTTCGGCGAGCAGCTCGGCTGCAAGATTTTCGTCGAGGATATTTTCGCCGACCTCGATCGTCACGCGCGTGGCGGGACGCTCGACGCGCTGCCCGAGTTTCTCAAGACGCGGTTTCCGCAGGCCGACGGATCCGTCGATGGCATCCTGTGCTGGGACATCATCGACTACATGGATCGGGCGGCCGCGCAGGCGCTGGCCAACGAGCTCACGCGCGTGCTCCGGCCCGACGGCGCGCTGCTCGGATTTTTCGGCACCGCGCCGCCGCGCGATTCGCGCTACACGAAATACGTGATCGTCGATGAAGTGAATCTGAAGCACCGCCCGTATCCGGCGTCGCGCGGCCGCCAGGCGATTCTCCTCAACCGCGACATCATCCGGCTCTTTCACGGCCTGCGCGTGTCGGACTCGTTCCTCCTCCAGAACAACCTGCGCGAGATTCTCTTTCGCAAGCCTGCGTCATAAGCTAGGGGGTCATGGCCCGGCCCGTCATCGCGCTCTTGACCGACTTCGGCACGCGCGATCATTACGCGGGCGCGATGAAGGGCGTCGCGCTCGGCATCTGCCCGGACCTGACGCTGGTCGACATCTCGCATGACGTGCCGCCGCACGACGTGCTCGCCGGCGCGCTCGAGCTCGCCGCCTGCTTCCGCTATTTTCCCGCCGGTACCATTTTCCTGGTCGTGGTGGATCCCGGCGTCGGGTCCTCGCGGCGCGGCATTGCCGCCGACGCGGGCGAGTACAAGTTCGTCGCGCCGGACAACGGCGTGTTGACGATGGCGCTGGAGGAAGCGCCGGCGCGGAAGATCGTGGAGCTGACCGAGCGCCGCTACGCGCGCCCGACGGTCAGCCGCACGTTCGAGGGGCGCGACCGCTTCGCCCCCGCCGCCGCCTGGCTCGCCAAAGGCATCGAGCTGTCGGCGCTCGGCCGGCCGGCCGGATCGATCCATCGGCTCGAGGTACCGCGTCCGGCGATCGCGCCCGATCGGCTGTCGGGCGAGGTGCTCCGCGTCGATCGGTTCGGCAATCTGATCACCAACGTCGACCGGAAGATCTTCGACACGCTGGCGCAGGGCGGCGCGCTCGAGCTCCGCGTCGGCGCGCACGTGGTGTCGCGCGTCGTGTCCACGTACGCCGACGCCGGCGCCGGGGAGGTCTGCGCGCTCTTCGGCAGCAGCGATCACCTCGAGATCGCCGCCAACGGATCGAGCGCGGCCAGCCAGCTCGGCGTCGGCCGCGGCGCGCCCGTGCACATTGTCCGCCTTGCGTGATAGGATTCCGCGTTTATGATCAGTTTTGATCTCTCCGACGAGCAGCGTTTGCTCGAACAGTCGGTCCGCGAGTGGGCCGCCCGCGAAGTCGCGCCGACCATCCACGACCTCGATCGCGAGCATCGCTTCGACAAGAACGTGTTTCCGCAGATGGCCGCGCTCGGCCTGCTCGGCATCTCGGTGCCGCAGGAATACGGCGGCGCCGGCATGGACTACATCAGCCTCGGCATCGCCAGCGAAGAGCTCGAGTACGTCGACACCTCGCTGCGCGTGATTCTGTCGGTGCACGCCGGGCTCAACTGCCTGTCGCTTCTCACGTGGGGCAGCGAAGATCAGAAGCAGCGCTATCTGGTGCCGCAGGCGCAGGGCAAGAAGATCGCGACCTACGGGCTCACCGAGCCGGGCGCCGGGAGCGATGTGCGCGGCATCCAGACGGTGGCGGTGAAGAAGGGCGATCGATATGTCCTGACCGGCGAGAAGATGTGGATCTCGCTCGCCGATGTCGCCGACAACTTTCTCGTCTTTGCCTGGACCGATCTGGAGAAGAAGAAGCAGCGCGACACGGCCGGCATCAGCGCCTTCATCGTCGAGCGCACGTTCAAGGGGTTCACGAGCGCGACGCTGAAGGAGAAGTGGGGCATCCTTGCCGGCAACACCGGATCGTTCAAGATGGACGAGGTCGAGGTGCCCGAGGACAATCTGGTCGGCAAGCCGGGCGAAGGCTTCAAGATCGCGATGTTCGCGCTCGATCAAGGGCGCTATACCGTCGCCGCGGGCGCCACGGGGCTGATTCGCGCCTGCCGCGACGCCAGCGTGAAGTACGCGAAGGAGCGGAAGACCTTCGGCGTCGAGATCGCGCAGCATCAGCTCGTGAAAGAGATGATCGCGCAGATGGAGTCCGACTATCAGTCGGCGCGTCTCCTGTGGCTGCGCGCGGGCTGGCTGAAGAACAACGGCCGCCGCAACACGCGCGAAACGGGGCTGGCGAAATGGTTCGCGACCGTCGCCTCCGAGCGCGCGGCGAGCGACGCCGTCCAGATCCACGGCGCCAACGGGTACTCCGACGAGTATCCGGTCGGCCGCTTCTACCGCAACTGCAAGGGCGCGGTGATTTACGAAGGCACGCGCGAGATTCACAAGCTGATGCAGGCGGACTACGTGCTCGGCTACCGCGTCGATCGGCCGACGCGCTGCGAGTTGCCGCCGTATCGGTCGTAGGGTCGGGGGCACCTATGCTGGACTCCAATCTATCGCTTGAATTCCTCCGGGTCGTCGAACAGGCGGCCATCGCCTGCGCCCGCACGATGGGGCAGGGCGATCGTCACAAATCCGACCAGGTCGCCGTCGAGGCGATGCGCCGCGTGATGGACACGGTGCCGATCGACGGCACCATCGTCATCGGCGAGGGCGAGCGCGACGAAGCGCCCATGCTCTACATCGGCGAGAAGGTCGGGATGATGCACGCGAAGAACATCCAGGGCCCGCGGCTGGTCGACTTCGAGGCGGTCGACATCGCCGTCGATCCGCTCGAGGGGACCAATCTCTGCGCGACCGGCGCGGCGAACGCGATCGCCGTCCTCGCCGTGTCAGAGAAGGGCGGCCTGCTGCATGCGCCGGACCTGTACATGGAGAAGCTCGTCGTCGGTCCGAGCTCGAAGAACGCGGTCAGCCTGGATGCGACGCCACGCGAGAACCTGCAGGCGATCGCGCGCTGCCTCGGGCGCGACCTCGAGGATCTCGTCGTCACCGTCCTCGACCGCGAGCGGCACGAAGCGCTCATCGCTGAGATCCGCGCGACCGGCGCGCGCATCCGCCTGATCGGCGACGGCGATCTGTCGGCCGGCATCGCGGCCGCCGTCGTCGGCTCCGGCGTGCACGCGGTGATGGGCACCGGCGGCGCGCCGGAAGGCGTGCTCACCGCCGCGGCGATGCGCTGCTTGCACGGCGAGATCTTCGCGCGCCTGGTGGTGAAGACGCCCGAGCACGAGGCACGCTGCCGGGCGATGGGCATCAGCGACTTCACGCGCGTCTACCGCTCCCACGATCTCGCGCCCGGCAAGCGCATCATCTTCGCCGCGACCGGTGTCACGGACGGCACCCTGATGCGCGGCGTGCGGTTTTTCGGCGACGGCACGCGGACGAGCTCCGTCATCATGCAGAACGATCCCCACCTGGTCCGGTTCATCGACAGCATCCACGTCGACGGCACCAAGGACGTCAAGATTCGATTCTGACGCGCCCGATCACGCCGGCGAAGTACACTGCCTCGTTGTCCTCTGTTCCTGTCTCCGCACCGCCGTGGGCGTCCGCCGTCGCCGCTGGCGTCCACGCCGCCCTCAGCCGGCACCTCGTCTATGTGCCGGACAACCCGTTGTCGCACGTGCTGAACGTGATCGGCGCGCAGTTTCCCGACGTGCACACCACGCTCGCGACGCGCGAAGAGGAAGCCTTCGGCATTGCCGCCGGTTTGTATCTTGGCGGCGCCAGGCCGACGGTGATGCTCCAGTCGAGCGGACTCGGCAACTCGCTGAACGCGCTCACGTCGCTGCTGATTCCGTATCAGATTCCGGTGCTCATCGTGATCAGCATGCGCGGCGACGAAGGCGAGTGGAATGCCGCGCAGGTACCGATGGGCCGCGCCATCCGGCCGATCCTGGACTCGATGGGCATCCCGCACCTCACCTCCGACACCGCGGACGCGACGGCGGACGTGGTGCGCATCGTGGGCCAGACCGCGTTCGCCACGCGGCTGCCCGGTGCGTGTCTCCTGTCGCGGCGCCTCACCGTGCCGCCGAAGGTCACCACGTGACTCGCCTCGAGGCCTCGCGCGCGCTGGTGGCGGCGCTCGGCGACGAGCCGATCGTCGCCAGCCTCGGCCATCCCGCGTACGACTTGTTTGCCGCCGGCGATCGCCGCGCGAATTTCTACACGTGGGGCAGCATGGGGCTCGCCTCGTCGCTCGGGCTCGGTCTGGCGCTCGCTCGACCCGCGCTGCGCGTCTTTGTCGTGGACGGCGACGGTTCGCTCTTGATGAACCTGGGCTCGCTCGCCACGATCGCCTCGACCAAGCCGCCCAACCTCGTCCTGATTGTCTGGGACAACGAAGAGTACGGGACGACCGGCGGGCAGGCGACGGCGACCGCCCACGGTGCGGACCTCGACGCGGCGGCGCGTGCGATGGGCATTCACGCGACGGTGACCGTGCGAACGGAAGAGGGGCTGCGCGCGGCGATCGTGCGCGCGCGCGTCGACGCCGGGCCGTGGGTCATTGTCGCGAAGGTGCAGGAATCGGCGCCGGCGGTGAAGCCGCCGCTCGACTGCGTGTTCATCAAGCAGCGCTTCATGGCGGCGATTGGCAGCGCGGAGCCGGCGACGCGCGGCACGCATCAGTGACGGCGCGTCTCGCCCAGTTCCTCGTCGACGCGGCGCCGCCCGCTCCCGGCCGCGTGCGCGCGGCGGCGGCCGTTCTCGACACCGTCGGCGTCACGCTCGCCGGCGTCTCGGAGCCGGCCGCGCGCATCGTGCAGCAGGTTGTCGCCACCGGGGGAGGAGGCTGCGACAATGGCGACGCCTGCCGCGTCCTCGGCACCCGCACGCGCGCGAGTGCGACCGACGCCGCACTCGCCAACGGCACCGCCGCGCACGCCCTCGACTACGACGACATGTGTTTTGTGTCGCTCGCGCATCCGAGCGCGCCGCTCGTGGCCGCGGCGCTCGCGGCGGCCGAGCTCGCGCACGCGTCCGGCCGCGTACTGCTCGACGCGTACATCGTCGGCTTCGAGGTCGAGGCGCGGCTGGGGCGCCTGATGAACCCGCGCCACTATCAGCGCGGCTGGCACTGCACCTCCACGCTCGGCACCATCGGCGCAGCGGCCGCCGCCAGCCGGGTGCTGGGTCTCGACCGGGCGGCCGCGAGCCACGCGCTGGCGATCGCCGCGTCAGAGGCATCGGGCCTGAAGGAAAACTTTGGGACGATGGTGAAGCCGCTGCATGCGGGGCTGGCGGCGCGCAACGGCGTGCTCGCCGCGCTGTTGGCGAAAGGCGGCATGACGGCGAGCGGGCAGGCACTCGACGGTCCGCAGGGATTTCTGGCGGCGATGGACAGCGAACGCACCTCGCTCGCTGACGCGTCCGCGGACCTCGGCGTCCGCTGGGAGATTCTCGACACCGGCATCACCGTGAAGCTCTATCCCTCGTGTGCCGGCACGCACCCCACGCTCGACGCGATCCTCGATCTCCGGCAGCGTGAGGGCTTCACGGCGGAAGACGTGGAGCGGATCGACATCCAGGTCGATTCGATCACGCCGACGGTATTGATCTACGAGCGGCCGGCCAGCGGACTCGAAGCCAAGTTCAGCATGCCGTTCTGCGCGGCGGCCGCGGTCGTCTACGGCCGCGTCGGCATTGACACGTTCGAGGCAGCTTCCTTGAACGATATCCGGGTGATGCGGCTGATGCCGCGCATCGTGATGCGCGTCGATCCGTCGCTCGACGCGTCTGGACCGCCGCTGACGCAGGCGAGGATCGCCATGCAGTTGCGCGGCGGGCGCACCGTGTCGCAGGCGGCGAACGGCGCGCGCGGCTATCCCGAGCGGCCCGCCGGCGCGGCCGAGTTGGGCGCCAAGTTCATGGCGTGCGCCCGTCGCGCGCTCCCCGACGCGGCCGCGCAGCGCGCGCTCGCGATACTGCAGGAGATCGACACACTCGACGACATCCGGTCGCTGACCGATGTGTTGCAGCCCTAGATGCGCGCGCCCGGCACGTGGCCGCGCTTCCAGACCATGAACGTCCGCGTGAACTCGATGATCGGCGTGCCGTGCTGGTTCGTGCCGGTCGTCTTCACGCGCACGATGCCGACCGTCGGCCGCGACTTCGACTCGCGCGTCTCGAGCACCTCGCTCTTCGCATATACCGTGTCGCCTTCGAAGAGCGGGTTGGGGAGCCGCACCTCGTCCCATCCCAGGTTGGCGACCGCGTTCATCGTGAGGTCGGTCACCGACTGTCCGGTGACGAGCGCGAGCGTGAAGCAGGAATTCACCAGCGGCTTCTTGAACTCCGTCTTGCCCGCGTACTCCGCGTCGAAATGAATCGGGTTGGTGTTCATCGTCAGGCAGGTGAACCAGACGTTGTCGGCGGCGATCACCGTGCGCCCGAGCGGATGCTCGTAGACGTCGCCGACCTCGAAGTCCTCGAACACCCGCCCCGTCCAGCCCTGTTTCTTGGCCATTCAGATCATGCCCTCCTTCCGCCACCGTGCGATGGTGTCTGGATCGAATCCGAGCTCCTTGAGAATCGTCTGGCTGTGCTGGCCGAGCGACGGTACGGCGTTCATCACCGGCTCGACGCCCTCCATCCGAACCGGCGGCACGAGCGCTCGTAGCGGGCCAACCGGCGATTCGATGTCGCGCCAGCAGTCTCGTGCGGTCAACTGCGGATGCTCCACGAACTCCGCCACCGAGTTCAAGCGCGCATAAGCGATGCGCGCGGCCTCGAGCCGCTCGATGATCTCAGGCGCCGACAAGTTGTGGAACACCGCGTCGATCGCCTCGTGCAGCGCCACACGATGCTCCACGCGCGCCGAGTTGGTCCGAAACCGTTCATCATCGACAAGATCGGGGACGCGCAGCACATCCGCGCAGAAGCGTGTCCACTCGCGGGCGTTCTGGATGCCCAGGTAGACGTCACCGCCCTCGCGGCTGCGAAAGGGCCCGTAGGGTGCAATCGACGCGTGGTCGGGACCGCTGCGTGGCGGCGCCGAGCCCCCGTACGCCGTGTAGTACGCGGCGTATCCCATCCATTCGGCGAGCGCGTCGAACAGCGAGACCTCGATCGTCGTTCCCTCGCCGCTCGCTGTGCGCGCGAGCAACGCCGTCAGCACACCCGAGTACGCGTACATGCCGGCGGCGATGTCGGCGATTGAGATGCCGACCTTGCTCGGCGTCTCCTGGGTGCCGGTGATCGAGATGAGGCCGACCTCGCTCTGAACGAGGAGATCGTACGCCTTCTTTTGCGAGTACGGGCCGGACGAGCCGTATCCCGACACGCTGCAGACGACGAGCCTCGGATAGTGTGCGCGCAATCCGGCGGGCGAGGCTCCCAACCGGTCGGCGGCTCCGGGCGCGAGGTTCTGCACGAAGACATCGGCGCGCTCGAGCAGCCGCGCGAGCACGCGCTGCGCCTCGGGCCGTTTCAAATCGAGCGTCAGCGACTCCTTTGACCGGTTGAGCCAGACGAAATGGCTCGAGAGCCCTTTGACGGTCGTGTCGTACCCGCGCGCAAAGTCGCCGCCGTCCGGCCGTTCGATCTTGATCACGCGCGCGCCGAGGTCGGCGAGCTGGCGCGTCGCGAACGGCGCCGCCACGGCCTGTTCGATGGCGACGACGGTGATCCCGTGGAGCGGCAGCATCAGGTCAGTACGAGCGCGGCAAACCCAGGACGTGCTCGGCCATGAAGGCCAGGATCAGGTTGGTCGAGATCGGCGCCACCTGGTAGAGCCGGGTTTCCCGGAACTTTCGTTCGATGTCGTACTCCTCCGCGAAGCCAAAACCGCCATAGGTCTGGACCGCCACGTTCGCCGCTTCCCACGACGCGTCGGCGGCGAGCAGCTTCGCCATGTTCGCTTCGGCGCCGCAGGGCTCGCCGCGATCGAAGAGATCGGCGGCGCGGACGCGCATCAGATCGGCGGCTTCAACGTTGACGTGCGCGCGGGCAATGGGAAACTGAATGCCCTGGTTCTGGCCGATCGGCCGGCCGAACACCACCCGCTCCTTCGCATAGCGCGCCGCGCGCTCGATGAACCAGCGGCCGTCGCCGACGCATTCGGCGGCGATGAGAATGCGTTCCGCGTTCAGTCCGTCGATGAGATACCGGAACCCTTTGCCCTCTTCGCCGACCAGCGTGTCGGCGGGGACTTTCAGATCGTCAAAGAACAGCTCCGTCGTCGCATGATTCATCATCGTGCGGATCGGACGGATGGTCAGCCCGCGGCCGACCGCTTCGCGCAGGTCGACGAGGAGGATGGACAGCCCCTCGGTGCGTTTTTTCACTTGTTCGATCGGCGTCGTCCGCACGACAAGGAGCAGGAGATCGGAATGCTCGGCGCGGGAAATCCAGACCTTCTGTCCGCGAATGACGTACGTGTCGCCTTTTCGCGACGCAAACGTCTTCATCTGCGTCGTGTCGGAGCCAATCGTCGGTTCGCTGACGCCGAACGCCTGCAGGCGGAGCGCGCCGCTCGCAATCTTCGGCAGGTAGGCGCGCTTCTGCGCGTCGGAGCCGTGCCGGAGGAGCGTGCCCATCGTGTACATCTGCGCGTGGCACGCGCCGGCATTCCCGCCGCTGCGGTTGACCTCTTCGAGAATGATCGAGGCCTCGGTGACGCCCAGGCCGGAGCCGCCGTATGCTTCAGGAATCAGCGCCGCGAGGTAGCCGGCGTCTGTCAGCGCTTTGACGAAGGCCTCCGGGTACGCGCGCTGGACGTCGAGCTCGCGCCAGTAGGTGTCCGAAAACGCCTTGCAGAGATCGCGGACGCCAGCCCGCAGGTCCTGATGTAGTTCCTCTCCTGGCACGGGGCCTCCTGGATAGCCGCGATCATACTCGGAGTACTATGTTCGCCTCCATGCCCGCGATCGCCGACCTCATCGTCAGCCGGCTGCGTGACGCCGGCGTCACGCATCTCTTCGGGGTGCCCGGCGGCGGCAGCAACCTCAATCTGATCGAGGCAGCCGGGCGAGCGGGTCTGCCGTTCGTGCTGACGTCCACCGAAACCTCCGGGGCGCTGGCCGCGATGGCGCAGGCCGAGATCGCCGGTCGTGTCGGCTCGTGCCTGACGACGCTCGGCCCCGGCGCCGCGTCGGTCGTCAACGGCGTCGCGTGTGCGTTTCTGGACCGCGCGCCGCTCGTCGTGTTCACCGACAGCCATCCAGCCGCGGCTCGAGAGATGGCGCATCAGCGATTGGATCATGCGGCACTGCTCGGGCCCGTGACGAAATGGTCCGCGACGCTGACGCCGGACCGCGTGTCGGAGACCATCGATCGAGCGATCGCCATGGCCAGCGCGCCGCCGCCAGGGCCCGTGCATGTGGATTGTCCAGGTGACGTGGCCGCGGCGATGGCGCCGGCGCCGACTTTGGCGATGGGTGTCGGGGCCGAGCGTGATCGGCCCTCCCCGACTCCGCGATTCGACGCGATGCTCTCGCGGTCGCGCAAACCGCTGCTGCTCGTCGGCCTCGGCGCGCGGAAGACCGGCGACGCGGCGGCCATCCGCGCGTTGTGCGACGGCCGCGGCGTGCCCGCGATGGTCACCTACAAAGCCAAGGGCGTCGTGCCCGATCATCATCCGCTCTTTGCCGGCGTGTTCACCAACGCGGTCATCGAGGAGCCGCTGCTCGATGAAAGCGATCTGCTGATCGGCGTCGGGCTGGATCCGGTCGAGCTCATTCCGCGGCCGTGGACACGCGCGCAGCCGATCGTGTACTGCGGTTCATGGCGCGTGGACGATCGGCACGTGCCGTTTGCCGCGCAGCTCATCACCGACGTGCCGGCGGCGATCGACCAGATTACAGCGGCGCTGCCGGCATCGGACTGGAACCCCGACCGCGTGCGCGCGGCGGTCGTCGAGCAGCGCCGGCGGATCTCGGCCCCGGGCGACGGCCTCACCGCCCAGCGTGTCGTCGAGGTCACCGCCCGGCAGCTCGCGCCGCACTGCCGCGTGACCGTCGACGCCGGCGCGCACATGTTTCCGGCGACGATGCTCTGGCCGGTCGCCGATCCGAACGGCATGCTGATCTCGAACGGGCTGTCGACGATGGGGTTTGCGCTGCCGGCGGCGATTGGAGCGGGGCTGCTCGATCGCAGCCGCCCGGTGGTCGCGCTGACTGGCGACGGAGGCCTCCTCATGTGCGTCGCCGAGTTGCTGACAGCGGTGCGCGAACGGCTCCGGGTGATCGTGATCGTGTTCAGCGACGCGTCGCTCAGCTTGATCGAGATCAAGCAGCAGCAGCGCCGGTACCAGCCGGCAGGCGTCGCTCTGGGCGAGATTGCCTGGCCGGCGCTGGCGGGCAGCTTTGGGGCCGCGGCGTGGTGCGCGTCGAACGAATCGGAGCTGGAACGCTGCGTCGAGCGAGCGTTCGGCTGTAACGGCCCGGCGCTGATTGAAGCGAGAATCGATCGATCTAATTACGGCCGGACGCTCCGCGCCGTGCGAGGCTAAGACATGGTGGAAGGACTCATTATCGACGGCCAGCGCGTCAACGCGTCGGACGGCCAGACCTTCGACGTGTACGATCCCTCGTCGGGCGAGGTGTTGGCGTCGGTCGCGAAGGCGACAAAGGCCGACATCACGCGCGCCGTGCAGTCGGCACACGCCGCGCTCGCATCGAAGGCGTGGGGCGGTATCCTTCCGGCCGAGCGCGGCCGAATCATGCTCCGCATCGCGCAGGCCATCCGCGATCGGGCGGAGGAGCTCGCCATGCTCGAAAGCCGCGACAACGGCAAACCGCTGCGGCAGGCGCGCACTGACGTGCAGGTCGCCTCGCGCTACTTCGAGTTCTTCGGCGGCGCCGCCGACAAGATCATGGGCCACACGATTCCGCTCGGCCCGGGATTTCTCGATTACACCGTGCGCGAGCCGATCGGCGTGTCCGCGCAGATCGTCCCGTGGAACTACCCGATCCAGATCGGCGCGCGCGGCGTCGCGCCGGCGTTGGCCGCCGGCTGCGCCGTGGTGTTGAAGCCGTCGAGCGAGGCGCCGATGACGGCGCTCCGGCTCGGCGAGATCGCGCTCGCCTGCGGCCTGCCACCGGGCGTCCTGAACGTCGTGCCCGGCACCGGATCGGAAGCGGGCGTGGCGCTGGCGAGCGATCCCGACATCAACCAGCTCACCTTCACCGGATCGGTGGAGGTGGGGATTGCGGTCGCCAAGATGGCCGCCGACAACGTCGTCCCGGTCGTGATGGAGCTTGGCGGCAAGTCGCCGAACGTCGTGTTCGCCGACGCCGACCTCGATCTCACGGTGCAGGGCGTGACGAACGCGATTTTTCAGAACGCGGGGCAGACCTGCTCAGCGGGATCGCGTCTGCTCGTCGAGCGAAAAGCGCACGACGCGCTCGTGGAGCGGCTGGCGGCGCGGGCCAGGGCGATGCGGGTCGGCCCCGGCGTGAGCGATCCCGACATGGGGCCGATCATTTCCAAGCGCCAGCTCGAGACGATCGAGCGCTACGTGCAGATCGGCAAAGGCGAAGGCGCCGAGATCGCCGCCGGCGGCGAGCGGCCGTCCGGAGCGTCGCTCGGCCGCGGGTTCTACTACGCGCCGACCCTGCTCGACCGCGTGGCGCCGGACATGCGCGTGGCGCAGGAAGAGATTTTCGGCCCGGTGCTGGCGATCATCACGTTCGACGATCTGGAGGAAGCCGTGGCGCTGGCGAATCGGAGCCAGTACGGCCTGGTCGCCGGCGTGTGGACGCGCGACATCAACAAGGCGATGGCGGTATCGTCGCGCATCAAGGCGGGCCAGGTCTACATCAACACGTACGGCGCCGGCGGCGGCGTCGAGCTGCCGTTCGGCGGATACAAGAAGAGCGGCTACGGCCGCGAGAAAGGACTCGAGTCGCTCGTGAGCTACACGCAGGTCAAGAACGTCTGCGTGAAGTTTGCGGCGGTGTAAATGAAGACGCGCGTGTTCGCCAGCGCCGGTCTGGTGGTGCTCGTTGCCGTGACGGCGCTGGCCCAGGGGCGCGGATTCCGTGGATTCGGCGGCGGGCTGGGCGGTCCCTTCACCGTTCCGCCCAACGTGCGCTACGACGGCCGGTTCACCTTCGTGCGCCTGAAATACACGACCGCGCCAGGCGGCTATTGGTACCGCGGCCTGCCGGCGTGGGCGCACGGATATCCGGTGGCGGAGCAGAACCTCATGCGCATCATGAATGAGGTCAGCGGGCTCGAGGCGCACACCGACGAAATCACCGTGCTGGCGCTCGACGACCCGGAGCTCTTCAAGTATCCGGTCGCCTACATCATCGAAGTCGGGTGGTGGGAGATGACGGACCGCGAGGCGTTGGCGCTGCGCGCGTACCTGCAGAAGGGCGGCTTCGTGATCGTCGACGACTTCAAGGTGCGCGGCTGGGGCAGGGGCCTCGGCGGCGGCGGCTGGGACAACTTCGACGGGAACATGCAGCGCGTGCTCCCAGGGGCGCGGTTCGTGGACATGAGCGCGTCGCATCCGATCTTTCATTCCTTTTTTGAAATCAACTCGCTCGAGAACTTTCCGCAGGCCTACAACGCCGGCCGGCCGATCTTCCGCGGGCTGTTCGAAGACAACGACCCCGCCAAGCGCCTGCTGATGATGGTGAACTACAACACCGACATCTCGCAGTACTGGGAGTGGTCCGGCCAGGGCTTGCGGCCGATCGACGACACCAACGAAGCCTACAAGCTGGGCGTGAACTACATCATCTACGGGCTGACGCACTGACGTGACGTGATCGAGACCACTCCATCCATCCACCTGGCCGTCTGGCGACGGAACCTCTTTGCGGTGACCGCGACGAGCTTCATGGGCTACACCGGCTTCACGATCGCGATGCCGTTTCTGCCGATGTTCATCGCGCAGCTCGGCGTCTCGGACGTCGGGCAGGTGGCGCTCTGGACCGGCTTCAGCCTCGGCATCACGCCGGCGCTGACCGCGCTGCTCTCGCCGGTGTGGGGCCGGCTGGCGGATCGGTTCGGCCGCAAGATCATGATCGAGCGGTCGCTCGTGAGCTTCATGCTGCTGATGGCGGCGATGGCGTTTGTCACCCGCGCGTGGCACGTGCTGGCGCTCCGCGCCGCTCAGGGGCTCTTCGCCGGCTACGGATCGATCTCGATCGCGATGGCCGCCGAATCGTCGCCGCGCGAACGGATGCCGCAGGCGATCGGCCTCGTGCAGACGGCGCAGCGTCTGGGGCCCGGCGTGGGCCCCGTGATCGGCGGGCTGCTCGCCGCGGTGGTCGGCCTGCGCGGCGCGTTTCTCGTCACCGCGGCGTTTTACGGCCTCGGGCTGCTGCTCGTCTTCTTCCTCTACGACGAGCGCGCGACGCAGGTCGAGCCCGCCGAGCCGGCCGACCAGCACGGAGGCGGCCGCGTGACGTTTCGCAGCGTGCTCGCGTTCGAGAACTTCCTGCTGCTCATGGGCGTGATTTTCGGCATCCAGTTCGTCGACCGCAGCTTCGGGCCGGTGTTGCCGCTCTACATCGAGCAGGTCGGCGTGGCGCACGGACACGTGCCGCTCGTCGCGGGCATTCTCTTTTCCATCATGGCGTGCACGGGCGCGCTCGGCCACCATTTCTGCGGGCGGCTCCTGACGCGCCTGTCGGCGCGGACCATCGTCGCCGGCGGGGCGGCCGTCGCGGCGCTCGGCTGCGCGCTGCTGGGCGCGACCGGCGCGCTGCCGGTCATGGTGACGGCGTGTGCCATCGTGGGCATCGGGATCGGCGCCGCGATGACGGCGGGCTACACGGCGGCCGGGTTCGTGATCCCGTCCGGCGCGCACGGCACGAGCTTCGGCGTCTTGAACAGCGCGTCGCTGGCCGGCATGGCGGTCAGCCCGATGATCGCCGGTCTGCTCGGCTCGACCGGCATGCGCGCCGTGTTCTTCGTCGACGTCGCGCTCATGGGGTTGCTCGCGCTGGTCGTCAGCCGGATGATGGTGCATGTTGTCGCCGACTGAGCCCCGCATGCTTCGTCTGCGCGCCACGCCCGCTGCGATCGAGCAGGCGGCGCGCGTGATCCTCGCCGGCGGGGTCGTCGCGCTGCCGACCGATACGCTCTACGGCCTCGCGGCGGATCCGCGCCGCGCGGACGCCGTCGCGCGCGTGGCCGACATCAAGGAACGGCCGGCGGAACGGGCCCTGCCGCTCATCGCCGCCGATCTGGATCAGGTGGCCGCCTGCATCGGCGCGCTGCCGCCGATGGCGCGGGCGCTCGCGCTGGCGTTCTGGCCCGGTCCGCTGACGCTCGTCCTTGACGCGCCGCCCACGCTGGCGCCCGAGGTCTCGGGCGGCACGGGCCGCGTCGGCGTCCGCGTGCCGGCGCATGACGTGGCTCGCGCGCTGTGCCGCGCGTGCGGCTCGCCGCTGACGGCGACGAGCGCGAACATCAGCGGGGCACCGGCGTCCGCGTCTCCTGACGAGGTCGAGCGCACGATCGGAGCCCGGATCGATCTGTTGCTCGACGCTGGCCCGACGCCTGGCGGCGCGGCGTCGACGATCGTGGACGTCACCGGATCGGCGCCGCGCCTCATCAGGGCGGGCGCGGTTCCATGGAGCGAGGTGTTGGCATGCGTGGACCGCGGGTAAGCCGCGCTGAGCGCGCGGCGCTGGTCGGGTTGATCGCCGGGCGCGCCCGGCGGCTCGAAGCCGAACGATCGCTCGACGAGCTCGCCGGCTTGGCGGAAGCCGCCGGCGCGCAGGTCGTGCTTCGCGTCCTGCAGGAGCGTCCCAAGCCCGATTCGTCCACGTATCTGGGATCGGGCAAGATCGCCACGCTGGCCGCGTCCTGCGCCGAGACCAACGTGGACGTCGTCATGTTCGACAACGAGCTGACGCCGGCGCAGTTGCGGCAGATTGAGGAGAAGGTCGGCCGCAAGATCATCGACCGGACGCAGCTCATTCTCGACATCTTTGCGCGGCGCGCGCGAACGCGGGAAGGTAAGCTCCAGGTCGAGCTCGCGCAGTTGAAGTACCTGCTGCCGCGGCTCGTCGGCGCGGGCGACGCGCTCTCCCGGCTCGGCGGCGGCATCGGCACCAGAGGCCCTGGAGAAACCAAGCTCGAGACCGATCGCCGGCGCATCAGGACGCGCATCCACGCGATCACCGACGACATCGACCATGTGCGGCGCCGCCGCGCGCAGCTTCGCGAACGGCGTCACAAAGCGTCGGTGCCGACCGTCGCGCTCGTCGGCTACACCAACGCGGGGAAGACGACGCTGTTCAATCTGCTCACGCGATCGGCCGCCGAGGCGTCCGATGCGCTGTTTGTCACGCTCGATCCGCTCGTGCGGCAGCTGCGTCTGCCCGACAGCCGCGAGCTCCTCGTGTCGGACACCGTCGGCTTCATCGACCGGCTGCCGCACGCGCTCGTCGCGGCGTTCCGCGCCACGCTCGAGGAAGTGGCCGAGGCCGATCTGATCCTGCACATCATCGACGCCGCGGCGCCCGACCGCGAGCGCCGCATGTCCGCGGTCCGGCAGGTGCTGGAGGAGGTCGGCGCGATTGAGGTGCCGCTCGTCGAGGTCTACAACAAATGCGATCAGCTGACGCCCGACGAACGCCGCCGGCTGCAGGAGCAGGACCCGGCCGCCCTGACGATCTCCGCGCTGCGCCGCGACGGCATCGACGAGTTGATCGAGACGATGGCCTCGCGGCTCGAGCTCGACGTGCGCCGGATGACCTTCACCTTCGACCTCGACGACCCCGCCGATCGCGAGCGGATCGCGCGGCTGTATCGCCACGCCCGCGTGCTGGTCCACGAGGCGCGCGACAGCCGGGTCTCGATCGTCGCCGACGTGCCCCGGCGGCTGATCCCGCGCGTGGACCCCGGTGCGAGGTAGACTTTTCCTGATGCGACGACTCGCCGTGCTCTCACTCGTGGTCCTCGCCTCGGCGTGCGCGCCGAAGACGAGCCCGCCGGCGTCCGTTTCGATGCCGAAGTTCCCCGATTTCGTCGCGCCCGCCGTGCCCGCGTCGCTCGCCGGCGGCCGGGCCGTCGAAAGCCAGGCTCGCGGCTGGCAGTTCCTCGAGGCCGGCGACCTGAAGAGCGCCGAGCAGGAGTTCTCGGCGGCGCTCAAGACGACGCCCGCGTTCTATCCGGCGGAAGCGGCGCTCGGCTACGTGGAGCTGGCCCGCCAGAACGGCAAAGCGGCGCTGCCGCATTTCGACCGCGCGCTCGAGCGTCAGCAGTCGGACGTCTCGGCGCTGGTCGGCCGCGGCTACGCGCTGATCGCGCTCAGCCGCGAACGCGAGGCGGTCGCGTCCTTCGAGGCCGCGGTCGCCGAAGATCCCTCGCTCGCCGACATCAGGCGGCGCATCGAAGTCCTGAGGTTCCGCGGGCTGGAGCAGGATCTCGCCCACGCGCGGCAGGCGACGCGCGCCGGCAAGCTGGACGAGGCGATCGCGGCGTACGCGACCGCGATCGCGATCTCACCGGACAGCGCCGTCCTCTATCGCGAGCTCGCCGCGGTCGAGCGGCAGAAAGGGGACGCCGATCACGCCCTGGAGCACCTGCGGCGGGCGGTCGCGCTCGATCCGACCGACGCGAAGTCGCTCGTGCAGATCGGCGAGATGTTGGACATCCGCGGCGACGAAGCGGGCGCGGAGCACGCGTACTCGGATGCGATTGCCCTCGAGCCGAGCGCCGCGGCCGACCTCGAATCGAAGATTGAGGCGCTACGCGAGCGGGCTGAGCTGGCGCGGCTGCCGGAAGAATACCGCGCCATCGAGCAGTCGCCGCAGATCACCCGCGGCGATCTCGCGGCGATCATCGGCGTGCGGCTGGCGCCGCTGCTGCAGGCGAGCCGCCGCCGGGACGCGGTGCTCATCACCGACGTCCGCACGCATTGGGCGGCGATCTGGATCATGTCGGTCGCGCGCGCCGGCGTGATGGAGCCGTTTTCGAACCACGCGTTTCAGCCGCGCAGCGCCGTACGCCGGGTCGATCTCGCGCAGGCGGCGAGCCGGCTCCTGGCGCGAATCGCCGCGGCGGATCCGTCGCGCGCCGCCGCGTGGGAGTCCGCCCGCCTGAAGTTCTCCGACCTGTCGCCCGGCCATCTCGCGTACCCCGCGGCGTCGGCGGCCGTTGCCGCCGGCGTGATGACGATGGGGCCCAATGGCAGCTTCGATCCGTCGAGACCGGTCAGCGGCGCCGACGCGATCGCCGCGATCACCCGGATCGAGGCGCTGGCCGGTCCGCTGGCGACGGGCAAGGGCAAGCGGCCGCAATGACGGCGTTCACGCCAGCCAACCAGCTCACGCTGCTGCGGATGCTGCTCATCCCGGCGTTCGTGATCCTCGTCCTCTACGGCCAGCTCGGGTGGGCGCTCATCGTCTTCGCGACGGCCGGCCTTACCGACGGATTGGACGGGTTGCTTGCGCGCTGGTCCGGCCAGCACACGAGCCTCGGCGCGTGGCTCGACCCGATGGCCGACAAGCTGCTGCTCGTCACGACCTTCATCATCCTCACGCTGCCGGGGCTCGGGTTGGCCAACCGGCTGCCGATCTGGTTGACGGTGTGTATCATCAGCCGCGACGTCGCCATCGTGCTGACGGTGGCCATCGTGAACCTCGCGATCGGCCCGCGGACGTTCCGTCCGTCGATCTTCGGCAAGATCGCCACCGCGACCTACATCCTCACCGCCGTGGCCGCGATGCTGTTCAATTACCTGAGGTATCGGTCAATCATTGTTGACGCGTTCGTGTACGCGTCGCTGGCCATCACGTTGATTTCAAGCCTGCATTACATCTGGCACGCCGCGCGGATCATCGACGAGCCGGCGCCAGTACGTGAATGACGAACATCTGGCTGTTGGCGTGGCTCGTCGTCTCCGCGATGCAATCGCCTGCAGCGAAACAGGCGGTCGTCGAGACGTCGGCGGGCACGTTCATCATCGATCTGAGCCCGGAGGCGGCGCCGAATCAGGTGGCCGTCTTCACGAAGCTCGTCAGCGAGGGCGCGTACGACGGGACGATCTTTCATCGGATGGTCAAATACGGCATGGTGCAGGGCGGCGACCCGTTGTCGAAGGACGCGTCGAAGCGGGCGCTGTACGGCACCGGCGGCCTGAATCTGGTGAAGGCCGAGCCGCGCGCGGCGAAATTGACGCGCGGATCCGTCGCCGCCGTTCTCGTCCCAGGCAAGCCTGACAGCGCCGGCGCCCAGTTCTTCGTCGCCGTCGTCGATCAGCCCGGCCTCGACGGACAGTACACAGTGTTCGGCCACGTGTCGGACGGCCTGGAGATCGTGCAGAAGATCTCCGAGACGCCGGTCGATGCCAGCGGCCTTGCGACCGAGCGCATCGAGATCCGCACGATGCGGATTCGCGACACGCCGCCGCCGGCGCCCGAGCCTTTTTCGACCGAGGCGCCGCAGGCGCTCGCGGCCTACCGCGCCGTGCTCGACACGAGCGCGGGACCGATCACGATGGAGTTCCTTCCGGACAAGGCGCCGACTCACGTGCGTCAGTTTCTCAGGCTGGCGCAGGCCGGCGTCTACGACGGCATGGCGTTTCACCGCGTCGCGCCAGGCTTCGTGATCCAGACGGGCGCGCTCGCGAGCCGCGCGGCGCCGCTGACGGAGAAGCAGCAGGCGTTGGTGCACAACCTGCAGCCCGAGTTCAATGACACGCGTCACGTGAAGGGCATCGTGTCGATGGCGCGTGGCGACGATCCGGCCAGTGCGACGACGTCGTTCTTCATTTGCACGGCGACGTCGCCGGCGCTGGACGGACACTACACGGCGTTCGGCCGCGTGGTGGAGGGAATGGCGGCCGTCGACGCGATCGAGGCGGCGCCGCGCAACGGCGAGGCGCCGATCGCGCGCATCGATCTCAGGACCGTACGGATAGAGAAGCGCTAGTCCCGTGACGAAAGCTCTGCTTCACGTCTCCATCGGACTCGCGCTGCTGCCGGCGGCCGGCTGCGTGCATCGTATCCCGCCGCTCACGCCGGGCGCACCCGTCCGCTTCAGCGTCGATTTGCCGTTCGACAACTACGTGCTCGAGCTGCACCTCTCGCGGCCGTGCGTGATTGACGCGGGGCACCCCCTGGTGCTGTTCGCCACGGGCGACGGCGGCTGGCGCGGCAAGGACAAGGACGCCTTCGAGCACCTCACGCAGTGGGGGTATCCGCTCGCCGGCTTCAGCGCGCCGAGCTACCTGCAGCACATTACCCGCCACACGCATGCGACGACGCCGGCCGACGTCGCGCGCGACTACGCGCGCATCATCAGCGTCGCCAAGCAGCGGTTGGGTCTGGCGGCCGAGACGCCGACGATCCTGCTGGGCGTGTCGCGCGGATCAGGGCTCGCCGTGGTGGCGGCGGGGGAGCCCGATCTGCTGCCGCCGCTCGCTGGCGTCGTCGCCGTCGCGCTGACGCGCGAGGAAGAGTACGTCCAGCGGCCGAAGCGGCGCCGCAACGCGCCGCGAGCCGATCCGGAGATGGCCATCCTGGATACCTACGAGTATCTGCCGCGGCTGCGAACGCTGCCGCTGTCGATCATCCAGTCGACGCACGACGACTATCTGCCGGCGGAAGAGGCGCGGCGGCTGATCGGGCCTGATTCGGCGCTTCGGCAGCTCCGTCCGATCGCGTCGAAGAATCACAGCTTCAGCGACGCGCGAACGCCGTTGTACGCGCAGATGCAGACGTCGCTCGCCTGGGTGTCCCAGTTCGCGACGGGAGCGCACATGCCATGACGCGCGCGGTGGCCGTTACGCTGATCGTGCTCGCTCTGGCGGCGCCGCGCGCGGCTGCCGCCGCCGAGCGGCTCGACTTCACGCTGCGTGGAAAAACGCTGACGGCATGGGTCTACCAACCGGCCGGGACGCCGAAAGGCACTGTCATCATGGGCAGCGGCGATGTCGGCTGGGTCGGTCTTGCCGTCGACATGGCGAACTTTCTCTCGTCTCAAGGCTTCGTCGTCGTCGGCTTCAACGTCAGACAGTACCTGTCGTCGTTCACGGTTGGGAAGACGAACCTGGCCGTCACCGATCCGCCCGCCGATTACCGGGCGCTTGCCGAGATCCTGAAGCGCCGCAACCTGCTGCACGAACCGGTCGTCGTGTCCGGTGTCTCGGAGGGCGCGGCGCTCGCGGTGCTGGCGGCCTCGTCGCCGCGCAATCATGAATGGCTGCGCGGCGTCGTGACGATGGGCGTGCCGCCGACCGCGGAGCTGGCGTGGCGGTGGACCGACTTCCCGGCGTGGATCACGAAGAGCGACGCGCGCGAGCCATCGTTTGCGGCTCGCGATTTCGTGGCGGCGGTGTCGCCGCTGCCGCTCGTGATGATTCAGTCGAAGAAGGATGAGTACGTGTCGGAAGCCGACTACAAGGCGCTCGAGCTGGCCGCGAAGGCGCCGAAGAAGCTCGTCCTCATCGACGCGAGCAATCACCGCTTCACGGATCGACGCAGCGATCTCGAGCGGGAATATCTCGCGGCGCTCGCCTGGATTCAGAGTTTCAAACCATCCTCGTGACCTTCACGGCGGCGCCGGTCACAAGAATTCCGTCGCGCGTGCCCTTCCGCATGTGCCCTCACCGTCGTCCCCAACACAATATCCTGGTGAACGGAAAAAAGAACGGCCGCGTCCGGTCGAGCCTGGCCAGCAGATGCGCGCGATAGTCGTCGACGAAACGCGCGAACAACTCCGGCGGCAGATGCCGCTCGTATTCGGTCAGCAGCGTGCCCTTCATCCAGTCGACGACGGACTCCGGTCCCTCGAGGACGTGCGGGTAGACGACGAGCCGGACGTGCTGCTCGGTGAAGCCGGCGCGATCGAGCAGCCGCGCGTAGCCGTCCGGCGTCAGCACCGGCTGCGGCCGATGCCACCCGCCGAACGCCTCGCGAAATGGCTCGGCCGTCGTCAACTCCTCGGCGACGGTGTGGGATGGGTCGTCGTGCATCGCCGGAACCTGGAACGCCAGCTGGCCGCCCGGTGTCAGCGCCGCGGACAGGCGCGGGATGAGCGCCGCGTGGTCGTCGATCCAGTGAAAGGCGGCGTTTGAAAAAATCACGTCGTATTCGTGACGGCCGTCGAAGGCTTCGATCGTGCCGAGCGCGAATCGCAGGCCGGCCGGCCTGTCGTGGCGCATGGCCGCTTCGAGCATCCGCGCCGATCGATCGATGCCGACCGTTTCCCGCGCCTGCAGGCGTGCATGCAGCAGAGCGGTAAGCGCACCCGTCCCGCAGCCGAGATCGACCGCGCGCAGGCCCGGCGCCGGCTTGATCAGCGTCAGCAGATCGAAGAACGGCTGCTCGCGCTCGCGGCGAAACTTGTCGTACTGAGTCGGATTCCAGGGGTCCATGGTGTTCGCCTAGCTCGCTTCGTCGTCAAACGGCAGTCGATCGGGCGGATTCAGATCCGCGTCGTCGCAGAAATTGTGGACGCTGACGCCGAGTAGCCGCACTGGCCGCCGGTCGGCGTCGGTTTTGGCCAGCAACTGCACCGCGCGGGCGACGATGTCGGGCTCGGCGCGCGTGGGCAGATCGGTGTGGCTGCGCGTGATCGTCGTGAAGTCCGAGTACCGCACTTTGATCGTCACGGTCCGCGCGAGGATCGCGCGGCGCGCGAGCCAGCGGGCGGCGTCGGCCGCCATCTCTGAGACTTCGGTACGTATCCGGTCCAGCTCCGTCAGATCCTCCACGTACGTGTTTTCCGAGCCGGACGACTTCACCTCGCGGTTCGGCACCACCGGCCGATCGTCGACGCCGTTGGCGAGCTGACGCAGCCAGTCGGCGAGGCTGCCGACCGTCTCGCGGAGCATCTCGAGCTCCGCGGCGCGGACGTCGACGAGCCGTTCGATGCCGCGCGCGCGCAGCTTGCGCGCCGTGACCGGGCCGACGCCCCAGAGCGCGTCGACCGGCAGCTGCTGCAGGAACGGCTCGACGCGCTCGGGGCTGATCACGGTCAGGCCGTCCGGCTTCTTCCAGCCCGACGCGATCTTGGCGAGGAACTTGTTTGGCGCGACGCCCGCCGAGGCGGTGAGCCCCGTCTCGGCGCGGATGCGATCCTTCAGACGGCGCGCGACCGGCGTGGCCAGCCGTTCGCCCCAGGCGTTGTCGGTGACGTCCAGGTACGCCTCATCGAGCGAGAGCGGCTCGACGAGCGGCGTGACCTCGCGAAAGATCGTGAACACCGCCATCGACGCGGCTTTGTAGCGTGGAAAATCGGGCGGCACGATCTGGAGGGACGGGCACAGCCGGACCGCTTTGGCCATCGACATCGCCGAATGGACGCCGAACGCGCGCGCCTCGTAGCTGGCGGCCGCCACGACGCCGCGCCGGTCGGGCCGGCCGCCGACCGCGAGCGGCTTGCCGCGCAGCGACGGATCGTCGCGCTGCTCAACCGACGCGTAGAAGGCGTCCATGTCGATGTGAAGAATCCGGCGCACGCCATGTACAATATACGGTTGCGATGCCCCAATTCATCTACACCATGAAAGGTCTCGGGAAGGTGTACCCGCCCGATACCAAAGTCCTCGAAGACATCTGGCTCTCGTTCTACTTCGGCGCCAAGATTGGCGTGCTCGGGCTGAACGGCGCGGGCAAGAGCTCGCTCCTGAAAATCATGTCCGGCGAGGACCAGCGTTTCATCGGGGAGGCGTTTCCCGCCGACGGCATTTCGATCGGGATGCTGCACCAGGAACCGCACCTCGATCCGGCCAAGGACGTGCGCGGCAACGTGGAAGAGGGCGTGGCGGAGACCAAGGCCCTCCTCGAGCGCTACGACGACGTGAACGCGAAGCTGGGTGAGGATCTATCGCCCGAAGAGATGGACAAAGTGCTCGGGGAGCAGTCCAAAATCCAGGACCGGATCGACGCCACCAACGCGTGGGATCTCGACTCGCGCCTCGAGCTGGCCATGGACGCCCTTCGGCTCCCGCCGCCCGACGCCGACGTGACGAAGCTGTCCGGCGGTGAGCGCCGGCGCGTGGCGCTGTGCCGTCTGCTCCTGCGATCGCCCGACCTGCTGCTGCTCGACGAGCCCACCAATCATCTCGACGCCGAATCGGTGGCGTGGCTCGAGCGCTTCTTGAAGGACTACGCGGGCACGGTCGTCGCCGTCACCCACGATCGATACTTTCTCGACAACGTAGCCGGCTGGATTCTGGAGCTCGATCGCGGCCGCGGCATTCCGTGGGAGGGCAACTACTCGTCGTGGCTCGAGCAGAAGCAGAACCGCCTCCAGCAGGAAGAGAAGGCGGAGACACGGAAGCAGCGCACGCTCGAACGCGAGCTCGAGTGGATTCGCATGTCGCCGCGCGCGCGTCAGGCGAAAGGCAAGGCGCGGTTGAACGCGTACGAAGAGCTGCTGCGCGAGGAGTCGACGGCGAAAATCGAGAGCGCCGAGATCTACATCGCCCCCGGTCCGCGCCTCGGCGACGTCGTCGTCGAAGCGCGGGGCGTCAAGAAGGCCTACGGGGACAATCTGCTGATCGAGAAGCTCGACTTCACCCTGCCTCGCGGCGGCATCGTCGGCGTGATCGGGCCCAATGGCGCCGGCAAGACGACGCTGTTCCGCATGATCACGGGGCAGGAGACGCCCGATGGGGGGACGCTGAAGATCGGCGAGACCGTGCGGATTGGGTACGTCGATCAGAGCCGGGAAGCGCTGGATGCGAACAAGACCGTGTTCGAGGAGATCACGGGTGGCGCCGACGAGCTCGAGCTGGGCAAGCGCAAAGTGGCGTCACGCGCGTACGTGTCGTGGTTCAACTTCAAGGGTGGTGGACAGCAGCGCAAGGTCGGCACGCTGTCGGGCGGCGAGCGCAACCGCGTCCACCTGGCGAAGCTGCTGAAGAAGGGCAGCAATCTGCTGCTGCTCGACGAGCCGACCAACGACCTGGACGTCGATACGCTGCGCTCGCTCGAAGAGGCGCTGCTCGGCTTTGCCGGCTGCGCGGTCGTGATCAGCCACGATCGATGGTTTCTCGACCGCATCGCGACGCACATGCTCGCCTTCGAAGGCGACAGCCAGGTGGTGTGGTTCGAGGGGAACTATCAGGACTACGAGGCCGACCGCCATCGACGCCTCGGCGCGGCCGCCGATCAGCCGCACCGGATCAAATACCGCAAGCTGACGCGGTAAGCGGCCCTCCTGCCGTTCCCGGCCCGGCCCGCCCGGCGTTGACATCCGCGTTTGTTACCATATATGTTGTGCCCACATATGGGTACGACGCTTCTTGAACGCGAGCTGAAGCGCGGCAGCGCGGAGGTGCTCATCCTGGCCCTCCTCGAGCAGCGCCAGCGCCACGGCTACGAAATCGGCCAGTTGATCACCGAGCGATCCGACGGCGCGATCAGCTTTCACATCGCGTCGCTCTATCCGACGCTCTATCGCCTCGAGGACAAAGGGCTCATCGAAGGGCGCTGGGTCGAGCGGGCCGGGCAGCGCCGCCGCCGCTACTACCGGTTGATGCCTGCCGGCCGGAAGGTGCTCGCCAGCCAGCGCGATGTCTGGCAGACCTTCTTCCTCGCCCTCGATCGCGTCGCGAGGATTCGCCACGCATGACTGACCACCGCGGGGTGCCGCCGATGGACTGGAAAGCCGAGATTCGCGCCGCGTTCTCGGCGCAGCCACACGCCCCCGACGAAGACGTCGTCGAGGAACTGACCCAGCACGCCACCGCAGCCTACGAGGCCGCCCGCGCGGACGGCGCCGATCCCGACACCGCCGCCCGCGCGGTGCAGGCGCTGCTCTCGTCCTGGTGCGGCGACGCCGCCTCGCTTCGCCGACGTCCCCGCCGCCCGCTCGTCGTCGAACCGCCGGGGGGATCCTCGTCGCCCGTCGCGGGCATCGCGGGCGATGCGCGCTACGCCGTGCGGCTGCTGATGCGCCAGCCAGGGTTCGCGCTCGTCGTCATCCTGACGATGGCGCTGGGCATTGGCGCCACGACGACGCTGTTCAGCGTGGCGTACGGTGTGCTTCTGAAGCCGCTGCCGTGG
>JADGOC010000195.1 GCA_017883165.1 Acidobacteriota bacterium | reverse complement strand
ACTTCGACTTCTTCATGGCCCTCTCCCTTCCGGGGACCGTCAGAAGCCGCTATCTTCCTGTACTTCGATCTGTCGTCGTTTTCGGGGAGAACGTCACAACGGCGGCGCCGCCAATCGCGGTCGTGCGTCACGCGGGAACGTCAACAGTCGCGTGCGGATGCCTTTTGGCGAAGCACAGCCGAAACTACTCCCGTCGCTGCGGCTATGCGGATGCGACACGTTCATGAAAATCGCACTAGTCAGACGGCGAAGAGACCCGTCTTAATCGTCCCCAGCCGACGACCTTGTGAATCGCCGCCTTGAAGCGCTGGTTCACAATCGACTGCTCGAGCACGTCGAGCCGGACATAGAGCACCGGCACGAGCAGCAGCGTCAGGAACAGGCAGAGCGACTGGCCGCCGATGACCGTCATGGCAATCGCCGACCGCTGCTCCCCGCCGATCCCCAACCCGGTCGCCGTCGGGGCGAGGCCGGCGAGGATGGCGGCGGTGGTCATCAGAATGGGCCGCAGCCGCGTCCGGCACGCCTCGACAACCGCCTCGTCGCGCGGCACGCCGCGGCGGCGCAGGACGTTGGTGTAGTCCACCTGCAGAATCGAGTTCTTCTTGACGATGCCGAGCAGCAGCAGCATGCCCAGCGCGCTCCAGAGGTTCAGCGTGCGACCGGTGGTCCAGATCGTGAAGAGAGCGAAGGGGATGGAGAGCGGCAGCACCGACATAATAACGATCGGCTGGAAGAAGCTCTCGAACTGCGCGGCCAGCACCATGTAGACGAAGGTCATCCCCAGGGCGATCGCCATGATGATGTTCGTGGTCGTCTCATCAAGAATCTTCGACTGGCCGGTCAGCGTCAGTGCGTACTCCGGCGACATGTTCAGGCCGGCCGCGAGCCGGCGGACCGTGGCCACGGCTTCGTCCAGCGCGCGGCCCGGGGCCGTGTCGGCGTTGATCCCGACCGAGAACTGGCGATTGAAACGCTGCAGCGTCGAGGGGCCGAGCCCGCGCTGCAGTTTGGCGATGTTGTCGATTCTGACCGGGCCCTGCGGCGAGGGTACGGTGAGCTTGCCGATGCTGTCGACGTCGCGCCGCTGGTTCTCGAGCACCCGAATCTTGATCGGATACTGCTCCGCGCCCTCGCGGTAGGTCGAGATCTCGTCGTCGCCGGCTACCATTAACCGCAACGCGTTTCCCACGGTCGACATGCGAATACCGAGGTCGGCCGCCCGCTTTCGATCAACCGCAACATGCACTTCTGGATTGCTGATGTTCAGGATTATCTTGCAGTCGGTGAGGATCGGCGACCTTTGCATCTCGGCCAGCAGGCGCAGCGAGTAATCGGCAAGCTTGCTCATATCGGGGCCGAGCAGGTTACCGCTGATGGCCGCACTGCCCCCTTCGCCGCCGCCTAGCGGGTTGCGGGGGTTGATGGTCGCCTTGTAGGACGGGTACTTCGCGGTGATCTGCCGCATCCGCTTGACGACTTCGGCCTGCGAGATCTTTCGCTCTTCGAGCGGCTGCAGCTGGAAGAGGATGTGCGAGTGGCTGAGGCGCTCGAACACCGTCGGCTCGAGGTGGTAGACGCCTTCGATCTTCTTCAGCTCGGCCGTCAGCGCCTTCGATTCGTCCGCCATCCCGTCGAGCGAGATGCCTTCGGGGCCGTCGATGTGGATCGTCCCCTCGCCCATGTCCTCCTGAGGAATGAACGAGCGGCCGACCATTCTGTTGAGCGGCACGGTTGCCAGCAGAACCGCCACGGCGGTCCCCAGAACCAACCACGGGTGGGCCAGCGAGCGGTGCAGCCAGCGGGTATAGAAATGGTCGATCCAGAGGAAGACGCGGCTCTCCTTGGTCTTGCTGTCCGACGCGGCATCGGAGAGCTTCAGGAAGCGCGAGCTCATCATCGGCGTCAGCGTGAAGCTGACCAGCATCGAGACAGCAATCGAGAAGGCCATCGTCCACGCGAATGGGTAGATGTAGCGCCGCGCGTAGCCGGTCATGAACGCGACCGGCAGGAAGATCACGATGAGCGACAAGGTCGTCGCCATGACGGCCAGCGTGACTTCCTTCGTGCCCTGGATGGCCGCTTCAAACGGCGTGCAGTGCTTCTCCTCGATGTACCGGAAGATGTTTTCCAGCACGACGATGGCGTCGTCGATAACGATGCCGACGGCCAGCGTGATGCCGAGCAGCGTCATGCTGTTGAGGGTGAAGTCCATCGCCCGCATCAGCGTGAAGGTGGAGACGATGGAGGCGGGAATGGCGAGCGCCGAGATGATGACCGCCCGGATGTTGCGGATGAAGAACATGACGACCACGGCCGCGAAGAGACTGCCCCACAGCAGGTGCTCCTCGAGCGACGCGATCGAGGCGTAGATGAATTTGGAGTCGTCTTTGATAGTGGTGACCACGAGTCCCGCTGGAAGCGTCGGCCCGATTTCTGCCATCTTGGCCTTGACGGCCTCGATGACCTTGATCGTGTTCTCGCCGGTGGCGCGGCGGATGTCGAGGAAGACCGCCTGGGTGCCATCGTCCATCCAGCCCGACTGGGTGGGCCGCTCGGTGGTGTCCTCGGCGTAACCGACGTCCGCCACCGTGATCGGCGTGCCATCGACGGTGGCGATCACGATGTTGTTGAACTGGTCGGTAGCGTCGATTCGGCCCAGCGTGCGCAGGAGCACCTCCGCCTTGCCCTGCTCTATCGCGCCGCCCGGAATCTCGACGTTCTCTGAGGCGATGGCGTCACGCACCTGGCTGATCGACAGCTTGTAGGCGTACAGCTTGTCGACGTCTAGCACGATGTGGATTTCGCGCGCCCGCCCGCCGCCGATGGTTACTTCACCGACCCCAGCGACGGTCTCGATAGCCCGTGTGACCTGCTTGTCAGCGATCTCCGTCAGCGTGCGGAGGCTCATCGTGCCGGATGACAGCACCAGACTCATCACCGGATCGCTGTCGGGATCGACCTTCTGGATGATCGGTGCCAGCATCTCCGGCGGCACCTTATTGAGCGCACCGGCCACCTTCTCGCGGACGTCGTTGGCCGCATCGTTGATGTCGCGCTCGAGCACAAACTTGACCGTGATCTGCGCGTGGCCTTCCAGGATGCGCGTCGAAGACATCTCGTCGATGCCGGAAATCCCGCTGAGCGCGGCTTCCATCGGCTCGACTACCGACGTCGCCATCTCCTCCGGGCCGGCACCAGGCATGGTGAAGGCCACGTTGACCGTTGCTGGGTCGGCCTTGGGAAAGAGGTCAACGCCCAGCTGCTGGAACGAGAAGATCCCGAGCACCACCAGCATCATCACGAGAATGGTGGCAAATACCGGCCGCCGGACACATAGTTCGGATAGCGACATGGCTACTCTCCGCGCGCGGTGCCGGTCGTGACCCGCAAGCCGTCGGCGAGCTTCTCGACGTCCTTCGCCACGATGGATTCGCCGGGCTCAACACCCGACGCGATTTCGACCCGCTCGCCCAGCCGGTTGCCGATCTTCACTTCCCTCGACACCAGCTTGCCATCGACGACCACGAACACCCGGTTGACCCCGTAGCGATACTGCAGCGCCGCGGCCGGCACGCTGATGACCGTATCGACACGATCGGTCTGAATCCGAACCCGGGCGAAGGTCCCCGGCTTGAGCAGCCCCTCGGCGTTGGGCACGCGCGCCTCGAAGGGGAACGCACGGGTCGCCGGGTTCACGGCCGGGCTGATGCGCGACACCTCGCCTTCGATCTTCTTGTTGGGGTAGGCATCGATGTTCACGACCACCGCCTGCCCAAGCTTGATCCAGGGCCCCATGTGCTCGGGAATTTCGGCGATGACCTTCAGCGGATCGACCTTGACCAGCGACATCACCACCGCCTGCAGCTTGACGAACTGTCCCGGCGCGACCATCCGCTGCTGGACGTACGCATCGAACGGGGCGCGGATCACCGCATCGCGCAGCTCGCGCTCGGCCAACCGTTCGCTCGCCTCGTTGGCATCGATGTCGGCCTTGAGGTTCTTGACGTTCTGGAGCGCCGAATCGTAAATCGCCTTCTTGACTCGATACAGTGCCTCGGCATCATCGATCTGCTGCTTTGGCAGGAGCTGCTTCTTGTTCAGCTCGTCGGCCCGCTTCCAGCTCTGCTCCGCCTGGATCAGCTCGGCATAGGCCTTCTGCACGTCGGGCGTGGTATCGCCCGCCGGCAGTGTCTTGCTCCCCTCGGCCACTCCATACTTGGCGAGTGCCCGTTCCAGCGCGGCCTTGCTGGCCTCGTAGCGGTACTGCGCCTTCTCACGGTCCAGCTCGATAATCGGCTGCCCCGCTTTCACTCGGTCGCCCATGTCCACCAGCAGCCGCGCCACGCGGCCTTCGGCCTCGGCCATCACCGTGACCTGCTCGTCGGCGGCCAGCGTGCCAACCACCTCGATGACGCGGCGCACGTCCACTTTCTGGACCGGCACGACCTGAACCGGGCGGGCTGAGTCGGCCTTGTCCTTACCCCGAGCCGCCGTCGCCTTGCCGCAGGCGGTCAGCGTGAGCGCCAGCGCCACACCGCACGCGACAGCCATGTTCGACAACTGTCCTCGACAACACATCACTGACGATAGCCCGGATTAGAAACCTTCGGCGATGTCTCTCGGCCGGTTAGCATAAGTCTCTTCTCGGACCGTCGGGGCCTTACGCAGGCAGGCGGGCAGTGGGCCGTTTGAGTGTGGATCGACTCTTCGGAGACTCCGGGCTGGAAAGCGGAACTCCTCTTCATGGGGGACCTCCTAGCTGCTGGAAGCTGAATCTGCCGCTGAGGACGCCGACCGCCCGCTTTGCGCGGGCGGGATACGGCTCCCACGCGGCGAGGTTACCACGTCGCGGTCAGCGGCCGACCACAAGACCGTCCGACCGCTGGCGCTCGACGGGATACGGGCAGGACGATACCATCACGGAGCGGGAGAAGAAGGCCACGGCGCTCTGGCGCCCCGCTGCCCCTCGCGGCTGTTCTTCAGCACGAGCAGTTTCACGTGGTGCATGGTCCCGCACCCCTCGTCGTCCACGAAGTCCTTGGGCGGCCAGAGGACGACGTTGCTGGGCGGCCCCAAAACGGTCGTTCGGCTCTCCCAGATGTCCAGCGTAGGGAACTCCAACGTCCCGGACATTCCATCGGGAGCCCGGACCGTCAGGGTTTGAAGGAGAAACTGACCAAGTGAAATGCACGCGGGCATCGGGTCGGACGATCGACAATTGCGCGGATCCTCCGGGCGGGGGGATTCCTCCCGTGCCGGAGCGCCCAACATCATGGCGCACGTTTCTGCGCGCGCACTGGGGTGCGATCGCCGGGGCCGATTTCTTTACGATCGAGGTCTGGACGTTGCGTGGATTGGTGACGTACTACACCGTGTTTGTCATCGACTTGGCCACGCGTCGGGTGCAGATTGCCGGATCGACGCCACATCCCGATGAGGCGTTCATGCGCCAAGTGGGCCGCACGCTGACTGTCGCAGACGAAGGTGTCCTAGTTGGCCATGGCGTGCTGATCTGTGACCGGGATGCCAAGTGGAGCGCGTCCGTTCGCGCACAGCTGGGGGAGGCGGGAATTCGCGTCGTGCGAACGCCGTATCAGGCACCCAATGCGAACGCTTATGCGGAACGCTTCGTGCGCTCGATCAAGTATGAATGCCTGAACCGGGTGATCCCGTTCGGCGAACGCCATCTCCGCCGGACGATCGCTGAGTTCGTCGAGCATTACCATCGTGAACGGAATCATCAAGGCCTTGCGAATGAGTTGATCGAAGACGCACCGGCGGTCGAGCATGTCGGCCGCATTCGCCGTCGTCAGCGGCTCGGCGGGCTCCTCAATTATTACGATCGCGCGGCGTGATGAGACGCGAGGATCGATTCGACGGCTCGGCTCAACGATGGGACACTACGGCCTGACCTACGACAGCGGCCTGCGCGACGCGCTCGCCGCCCTCGCCGCGCGACTTACTTCTTCAGGATCGCTTTGATCTGCTCGACCTCGACGCGGAT
>JADGOC010000194.1 GCA_017883165.1 Acidobacteriota bacterium | reverse complement strand
CCACTTCCCCCGCGGCGGCCTGCCGATTCAAAACGGCGGCGAGCTCGCCGCCGGCTACTGCTTCGTCTTCCTCTACATCGCCACGCGCGGCGGCGGCCGCTGGAGCCTTGACCGCCTCATCGGGCGAGCGGAGTGAGGGCTGCAGTGCGGTTTCTGCGTTGAATGTTGTGGACAGGGTTCTTAGTAGCCTGAGGAAGCAGCGGTCGTGTTCTCGCCGCGCGCCTGCTGCACGATCTTGACGCCGGCGCTCGCCCCGACGCGCGTCGCGCCCGCGGCGATCATCGCCTTCACGCTCTCGAGATCGCGGACGCCGCCCGCGGCCTTCACGCCCATCTCGGCGCCCACCACGCGGCGCATCAGCGCCACGTCGGCCGCCGTGGCGCCGCCAGGGCCGAAGCCAGTGGACGTCTTCACGTAGTCCGCCCCGGCCGCCTTCGCGAGCGTGCACGCCGTGATCTTTTCCTCGTCGGTCAGGAGCGCCGCTTCGATGATCACCTTGCTCAGGATGCCGCACTCGCGGCACGGCGCGATGACCGCTTCGATGTCGCGCTCGACGACTCGCAGGTCGCCGGATTTGAGCGCACCGACGTTGATCACCATGTCGATCTCGGTCGCGCCGTCGAAGATCGCGCGCTGCGTCTCGTAGCCCTTCACGTCGGCTGTCGTCGCCCCCAGCGGAAAGCCGACGACCGAGCAGACGCCGACGCCGCTGCCGGCGAGCAGCCGCGCGGAGAGCGCGACCCACGTCGGGTTCACGCAGACGGTCGCAAACTTGAACTTGCCCGCCTCGCTGCACAGCTCTTCGATGTCGTGCCGCGTCGCGTCGGGCTTGAGGAGCGTGTGATCGATCATCGCCGCGACGCCTGACGGCGCGCCGCCCGTCGCGTGCAGGCCCACGCGCGTCGCGCCCGCGTCTATGACGCCGCGCAGCCGGTCGGGGCAGCACTCGTCGAGCACGGAGTGGCAGGCGCAGCGATCGCCCGGCACGCGGCCGGCGGCCGCCATCTCCTGCACGATGACGTCGATGAGGCGTTGAAGCTCGTCCCGGGTCATTTCTTCTCTAAGTCTCGGATCTTCGCCAGCCGTCGAATATACCGCGGTTCGCGCATCGACGTCCCGAGCCAGGTCGTGACGATGGCGCGCGCGTCATCAATGCTGATCAGCGTCGCGCCGAGCGTCATCACGTTCGCGCCGTTGTGCTCGCGCGAGTATCTCGCGATCGTCTCGCTGCAGCACATCACGGCGCGGATGCCGTCCACCTTATTGGCCGCAATCGCCGACCCGATCCCCGCGCCGTCAATGACGATGCCGGCGTCGGCCTCGCCGCGGGCGACGGCGAAAGCGACCGACGCGGCGATGTCCGGGTAGTCCACCGGCTCGGTCCCCTCGGTGCCGAGATCCTGCACCGCCAGCCCGCGCCCGCGCAGAAACGCCACGAGCGTGCGACGCATCGCGATGCCGGTGTGGTCGCTGGCGATGGCGACCGTGCGGATGTCCGCCCGCGGCACGAGCGACGCGTCGTCTGCCGAGGTTTTGCCATCTTCGACGACCGTCACGCGGCGCTCTTTCAGCGTGTCGGCCGCCAGAGGTGTGACATGCCCTCCGCGGGCCAGCATGACCGTCCCCCCGCGCGGCAGGACCCGCGCGTCGGCTTCGGTGATGATGTCGAATTTCTGCATTAGGTTATTATGCTCACCCTATGGCTGACTTGCGTCCGACCGAGATCCTCTTGACCGATGCCCAGATCCAACGCCGCGTGCGCGACCTCGCCACCGAGATCCGCCGAGATTTCCCTGACGATCTGCACCTCGTCGCGGTGCTCAAGGGCGCGTTCATCTTCCTCTCCGACCTGATCCGCAACATGAGCGGCCACGTGTCGCTCGACTTCATGGCCGTCTCGAGCTACGCGAAAGGCACCACTAGCTCGGGCGAAGTCCGGCTCCTCAAAGATCTCGATACGACGCTCGACGGCCGCAACGTCGTCATCGTCGAGGACATCGTCGACACCGGCCTGACACTCACCTACTTGCAGGACATCCTGCGCGCCCGCAACCCCAAGTCGCTGCGCACCGCGTGCCTCCTGAGCAAGCCGTCGCGGCGCCAGGTCGACGTGAAGGTCGAATACACCGGCTTCACGATCGAGGACCGCTTCGTCGTCGGCTACGGGCTCGATTACGACGAGCAGTACCGCAACCTCCCGCACATCGCCGTGCTCGAACCCTAGCGGCCGACCGCGGCCCTCACCTTCTGTGACAGCCGAGTCGCGGCGTCGATGACCGCCTCCCTGTCGAGGGTGCGCAGCTCCCGGTTCTTCATCAGCACTTTCCCGTTCACGATCGTCGACCGCACGTCGTCGCCGTGGGTCACGTACACCAGGTGCGAGATCGGGTCGTACATCGGCGTCTGGCGCGCCGCGCCCATCGACACGGTGATGAGATCGGCGCGTTTGCCGACCTCGAGCGATCCGATCAGCTTCTCCATCCCGAGCGCCCGCGCGCCGCCGATCGTCGCCATGTCGAGCGCGGTCCGCGCCGGGACGGCGGTCGGATCGTGGGTCGCGTGCTTCGCGAGGAACGACGCCTGACGCATCGCCCCAAACATGTCGAGGTCGTTGTTGCTCGCGGCGCCGTCGGTGCCGAGGCCGAGCGCGATGCCAGCGGCGAGGTACTTGGTGACCGGCGCCGTGCCGCTCGCCAGCTTCATGTTGCTTTCCGGATTGTGCGACACGCCGACGCCGTGCTTCTTCAGAATCTGAATGTCGTCGTCGTTCACCCAGACGCCGTGCGCCGCGAGCGTACGCGGCCCCCAGAAGCCGAGCGATTCGAGATACCCGACCGGCGTCGCCTGATGCTGCTCGCGCGCGATCTTCACTTCGTCTTCGGTTTCCGCCAGATGGATGATGACCGGCACGCCGTACTTGCGCCCGAGCGCCGCGCAGGCCACCAGCGTCGCCGCATCGTTCGTGTAGAGCGCGTGCGGCGCGACCGCCGGCACGATCAGGCTGTCGTTCCTGAACGATTTGATGAACGACTCGGCGCGCTTCAGCCCCTCGGCCGGCGTCTTCGCGTCGGCGACCGGGAACTGGATGATCGTCTGGCCGAGCACGCCGCGCAGGCCGGCGTCGCGCGTCGTCTTCGCGATCTCCTCTTCGAAGTAATACATGTCGGCGTACGTGGTCGTACCCGACTCGATCATCTCGAGCGCGGCCAGCCGCGTGCCGATGCGGACCATCTCCGGCGACACGGTCTTCGCCTCGGCCGGGAAGATGTATTTCTGCAGCCAGTCCATCAGCGCCAGGTCGTCGGCGAGGCCGCGATACATGACCATCGGCGCGTGCGTGTGCGTGTTCACGAGGCCCGGCAGGACGACGTTGCCGAGTTCGTCGATCGTTTCGGCGGCCGAGAATCCTCTGATAATCGCGTTCGGCGTGTCGATGGCGACGATGTCGGTGCCGTCGATGGCGAGGGCGCCTGGAGAAAGCACCTGACGCGCCGCGTTTTCGGTGATCACCGTGCCGCCGATGACGATCAGAGACACTGCTCGCCGCGGTGCCTGCGCCGCCGCGATCGCCCAAAGCGCCAGCACCGCGGCTACAAATTTTGCACGCATCGTTCAGGAATTCTACCACCCCATCCCTCCATCACCCCATCACCCCATCCCTCCATCACCCCATGTTGTATAGTTGCTCTCCGTGCCCGTTCATTTGGTCGACCATCCGCTGGTGCACGACGCGCTCGTCTCGTTGCGCGACAAGCGCACGTCCCCCGAACATTTCCGCCGCGCCGCGACGCGCATCAGCGTGCTGTTGGCGGCCGAAGCGACGCGCGATCTGCCTGCGACAAACGTCACCGTCGAGACGCCGATCGGCCCCGCGCCTGGCCGGCGCCTCGGCCCGGACGTCGTCGTCGTCCCGGTGCTCAGAGCCGGCCTCGGCATGCTCGACGCCGTGCTCGAGCTCATTCCCACCGCGCGCGTCGGCCACATCGGCCTGCAGCGCGACGAGATGACGGCCATCGCCTCGCAGTACTACGCGAAGCTGCCCGAGAATCTCGCCACGAGCTACGTGCTGATGATCGATCCGATGCTCGCGACGGGCGGCAGCGCCGTGTCCGCGCTCGATCTCCTGCGGGCCGCCGGCGCCCGCGCCGTCCGTATCGTCTGCATCGTCGCGGCGCCCGAGGGGATCGCGCACGTCGAGCGGCATCATCCCGATGTGCACATTTACACGCCGGTGGTCGATCAGGGGTTGAACGAGCACAAGTACATCGTGCCGGGGCTCGGCGACTTCGGCGATCGGCTGTACGGCACGGTGTAACGGCCATGGCATCACGCAAGATCGATCAGGATAAAGACCGCCGCGTGCAGTCGCCCGCGGCCGAAGGCCGGTGGCAGACGGCGCTGACCTCGATCACGCCGAACAAGATCCTCATCCGCGGCTATCCCGTGGACGAGATGATGGGCCGGCTGTCGTTTGCCGAGGCGGTTTATTTGCTACTCATGGGCGAGCTGCCGACGCCGTCGATCGGGCGGATGTTCAACGCGATCCTCGTGTCTTCGATCGATCACGGCGTGACGCCGCCGTCGACGATGGCGGCTCGCAACGTCGCGACGACGGGCGCGCCGATGAAGGACTCCGTGGCGGCCGGCATTCTCGGGTTCGGGCCGCATCATGGTGGCGACATCGAGTCGTGCATGCGGTTTCTCGACAACGGGCTCGCGATGGTGCGCGGCGGCAAGAAGCTGCAGGACGCGGCGAACGCGCTCGTCGAGGAGTGCCTCAGCCAGGAGCAGACGCCGCCTGGGTTCGGCCACCGGTTCCACACGCGCGATCCGCGCGCGTCGCGGCTGTTCCAGATGGCGCTCGAGCTCGAGCTCGAGGGCGAGCACGTGCCGATGCTGCGCGCGATCGAGCGGGCGATCGAGGCGCGCAAGGACAAGTTCGGGCGGCCGATGCCGGTGAACGTGGACGGCGCGATCGCGGCGATCAGCGCCGACCTCGGCTTCGATCACGAGCTCGGCAACGCCGTGTTTCTCGTGTCGCGGCTGCCGGGGCTGATCGCGCACGCGCACGAGGAGCGGACGCGGCAGACGCCGATGCGACAGATCGATCCGAAGGATCACGACTACGACGGCTCGGACGAGCGACGGTTGCCGGGCAATCGGAAGTAGTCGAATGTGGTGATGTCGTGATGTGGTGATGTCGTGATGTGGTGATCGCGGCGTCGCTGAACCCAACACGGCCCGATGAGTGCCCCGGCCGTGATAGAATTTTCGTCTCCTGTCCGAGGGCGCTTAGCTCAGTTGGTTAGAGCGCGTGCTTCACACGCACGAGGTCGCAGGTTCGAGTCCTGCAGCGCCCACCACTTAATAATGATTAAGGACTCATCGCTTCACGGAGTCCTCAAACCCTTGAAGACGTTCGCTCGGTGGTAGTCGAGGAAGGCCTGTTGCTCGCGATTGAACTCTCCCACCCTCGTCCCGGCGTCGATTCCCCACTTATCAAGAAGGTTGTCCCGCACTGCTGGGACGACCAACAATTCATCGCTGTTGGAAAAACTGATGTAACCCTGGTCGAACAGGTGATCAACGTGAGGAGACAGCAGCAGTCCATTTGAGCCGTGGAACTGGTTGCGCGCGCCGTTGGCGTTGGCCCTGGGCGACCACATGAAGTTGCCCCGGACTTCCGCTCGGTACGTCTGGTTCTGGTTGACCCACCAGTAGCGCATGGACGTATTGAAGGACCTTCTAGGAGTCTAGCGATACAACCCGTTAGGCACCAGCACTTCCCGCAATACGATGCTGCCACAGGTTGAAGACCACGCTTGAGTCAACGGCCAAGCACCTCTCTGCCGCATATAGTTGTCTCAGTCCAGCGAATCAGAGTCATGTCTAGAAACACGAAAAGGCCGGACTCCTTACGGAATCCGGCCTTTTATCGAAGATTTTGGTCGGGGCGAGAGGATTCGAACCTCCGACCCCTCGGTCCCGAACCGAGTGCTCTACCAGGCTGAGCCACGCCCCGACA